>DASUSR010000372.1:0-2547 GCA_036375015.1 Gemmatimonadales bacterium | reverse complement strand
GGCCGCGCCAGGGACGGGCGGCCCTGGACCTCTACCGTGCGTCGCTCGCGGCGGACGGCGAGTGGGCCCCGCTCTTCGCGGGGCAGGGCCTCCGGCTTGCCCGCCGGGAGCAGCCGGCCGCGGAGATCGTCGTGGAGCTGCGCGACGCGGTCGCACGCTCGGGCGGGGCGTGATATCCTTCCGCCATACCCCAGCAAGGCCCCCCATGCTCGATGCGATCCGAGGTTTCGTCAGCCGCAACATCCTCCGCACCGCGCCGGCCGCCGACGATCGGGAAGATCCCGCCGCGGGACCGGGCGGCGTGCAGATCGCCGCCTGCGCGCTGCTCCTCGAGCTGGCCCACGCCGACGGCGAGTTCAGCGACGCGGAGCGGGCCCACATCGAGAACGCGGTGGGCCGCCACTTCGGCCTCGACGAGGACACGACCCGCGAGCTGCTCGCCCTGGCCGAGACCGAGCGGCGCGAGTCCATCGATCACTTCCAGTTCACCCGGCTCATCGCCGAGCAGTACGATCTGGGGCAGAAGATGGTGCTCGCCGAGGTGATGTGGGGCGTCATCCTGGCCGACGGCCAGATCGCGACCCACGAGGGCTGGCTGGTGCGCAAGCTCGGCCACCTGCTCGAGCTGGAACCGGGCTATCTCGCCGAGGCTCGCCGGGCGGCGGACCGCCGGCGCGCGTGAGGTCGCGGAGCCCGGCGGGGAGGCGGGCGGGTTCACGGATGAGGGGATCCATCGGATGAGCATCGAAGCGCTCGGCATGTACCTCAACGACCACCTCGCCGGCTCGGTGGCGGCGGTCGAGATGATCGATCAGGCCATCGAGGACAACGCCGGCACGCAGCTCGCCGCGGGGCTGGCCGGGCTGGTCTCCGCCATCCGGGAAGACCAGGACGTGCTGCGCGGCCTGCTCCAGCGTCTCGACGTCGGAGAGAGCTCGCTGAAGAAGGCGGGGGCCTGGCTGGCGGAAAAGGCCGGACGGGTCCAGCTCGGTCGCACCGACAAGGGCCCACTCCGCCGCCTGGAGATGCTGGAGGTGCTCGGGCTCGGGATCCAGGGGAAGCTGGCGCTCTGGCGTGCGCTCCAGGAGGTGGCGCACCGCCACCCCGAGCTGGCGGCGGTCGACCTCCTCGCGCTGGAGCGGCGGGCGCGCGAGCAGCACGAGCAGGTCGAGGCCTACCGCCTGGCCGCGGTGCTCGAGGCATTCTAGGCCAGGAACGCCAGCACCTGTCTGGCGACCGCGCCGGCCCGGGTGTAGTGCGCCGCGTGGCCGCCGAGGGGGATCTCCACCAGTCTGCCGCGGGGCAGCAGCCGGACCGCCTCCCGCGCCCACCGGCGCGGGACGATCCGGTCCAGCGTGCCCCGGACGACGAGCGTGGGGGCCGCCACCGCCGGCAGGTGCTCCTCGATCTGATGTCGCAGCATGTGGCGCAGCTCGGCCTGGAGCTGCCGTGGCCCGGCCCGCAGGTAATCGCGCAGGATGATGGGATAGAGCGCGGGGTGCTCCACCGGCGCCGAGAGCGCCAGGCGGGCCATCTGGGCGGGGGCCGAGCGCGCGGCCGGATCCACCGTCGGACCCGCCAGGACCAGGGCGGAGACCCGTCCCGGATCGCCCGCCGCCAGGTCGGCGGCGATCTGGCAGCCCAGCGAGTTGGCGACCAGCGCTGCTCGCGCGAGCCCCGCCGCGTCCATCCAGGCCGCCAGCACCTCCCGCAGTCCCGGCACGTCCAGCGCTTCCGGGGGCCGGCTACTCCCCCCATGTCCCGGCAGCTCGGGCACGTAGACCGGATGCCGGCGCGCGAGGCACCGGGCCAGCGGGTGCCAGTAGCGGCCCGATACCCCGAATCCGTGCACCAGGACCACCGGCCGGCCTCCGCCGCTGTTCGGCGAGGTCCACGCGCCGATCCGCCAGGGCCCGATCCTGGTCCAGCTCCTCGCCAGCGGAATCGCCATCCGGCTCCTCGGAATTCCGTGGGTTCCTTCGTGAGCGCTGTCACACTGTAGCACCGTCCGGCCCGTGATGCGGCGCACCGCAACAATGCGCATTCGACCCCATACTGCGTGCTCCAAATCCCCGCCGACTCACGCCGGGGCGTCACCGTGCACGACGTGGGACCCCGAAGTCGAAGGAGAGACGTGATGACTATGCCAGACACTCAGGGCGCCGGCACGCCCGGTCAGGGAGTCGAGACCGATCCGCAGGCGACCGGCGGTGCGCGAGGCCAGATGCGACAGGTGAAGGAGCAGGTTGTGGATCAGGCGAAGAGCACGTTCCGGCAGGCGCGGGACCGCGCGACCTCCAGCCTGGCGGACAGCCGCCGGCAGACCGCGGATCAGGTCGGGGGGCTCGCGAGCGCCCTGCACAGCGCCGGGCAGCATCTCCGCGGCGAGCAGCAGGAGCGGATCGCGGGGCTGGCCGATAGCGTCGCGGATCAGGTGGACCAGGTCGCGTCCTACCTGCGGGACGCGGATCTCCAGCGGATGGCCCGCGACGTGGAGGACCTCGCCCGACGGCAGCCGGCGCTCGTCTTCGGCGCCGCGTTCGCCAT
>DASUSR010000371.1:0-4991 GCA_036375015.1 Gemmatimonadales bacterium | reverse complement strand
TCCCCGGCGGCGATGCCGGGATAGAGATCCGCGTACTGCAGCTTGAGACGGGCCTGCCGCTCGCGCGCCACAGGACCTACCCCCCAATCACGCCTCCACCCCTCCACGCCACCGAATCGGGGCGCCGGGATTCGAACCCGGGACCTCCTGCTCCCAAAGCAGGCGCGCTACCGGACTGCGCCACACCCCGATCTCACACCAGGTCTAACATAGCGGTCCCGCCGGGCGGCGGGTAGCAACTTTGCAGCGGTCGGGCTCACGCCTTCTCCCTGCCGAAGAGCTCCCGCAGACCGTCGACGAGCGCCTCCGGCGTGAACGGCTTCTGGAGGAACGGCGCGTCTGCCGGGACCAGTCCCCTGCGGACGACTTCATCGCCGGTGTACGCGCTGGTGAAGAGCACCGGCACCGCCTGGCGCAGCTCGGCCAGCCGGCGCGCGAGGGCTCCGCCACCGATGCCGGGCATCACCACATCGCTGACCACGGCCTCGATGGACTCGCCGGCCCGCCGGACGAGGTCCAGGGCCTCCGAACCGCTGCTCGCCTCCACGCACTGATAGCCGTGTGCGGTCAGGACCCGACAGGTGAAGTCCCGCACCAGCGGGTCGTCCTCCACCACGAGCACCGTGCCGCTCCCGCGCCTTCCGCGCAGGGTCTCGCGCCTGCCGCCCGCCGCCACGGTTTCGGCCGGTACCTGGGGCAGGTAGATGCTGAATGTGGTCCCGTCACCAGGAACG
Source organism: Gemmatimonadales bacterium (assembly GCA_036375015.1). Classification (GTDB taxonomy): domain Bacteria; phylum Gemmatimonadota; class Gemmatimonadetes; order Gemmatimonadales; family GWC2-71-9; genus CAVVWJ01. Next base: position 4,257 of record DASUSR010000371.1, on the reverse strand, counting down.
CTGTGGAGCCGTATCGTGCCGCCGCTCTGGCGCACGATGCCAACGACGGTGGCGAGCCCGAGTCCGGTTCCCTGACCGACCGGCTTGGTGGTGAAGAAGGGCTCGAACACCCGCGCCCGGGTGGCGGCGTCCATCCCGTGACCGGTGTCGCTCACCGTCACCCGAACGTAGCTGCCCGGGGGCACGTCATCGCCCACCGGGTCCGTGCCATCGGGGCTCGGCAGGGTGACATTGCAAGTCGCGATGGCAAAGGTGCCGCCCGTCGGCATGGCATCCCTGGCGTTCAGGGTGAGGTTGAGCAGCACCTGCTCTAACTGTCCCAGGTCGGCCCGCACGCGGCCCAGATCGTCGGCCAGCTCCACGGCCAGGGTCTTGTCCTCCCCGAGCACGCGGCCGAGCATGTGCTCGAGACCCTGTACCAACCGGTTCAAGTCGAGCACCTGCGGCCTGAGCTGTTGCCGGCGGCCGAACGCGAGCAGCTGGTTGGTGATCGCGGAGGCCCGCGTTGCCGCCCGGTGGATCTGGCGCAGCTCGGGGGCCCGCGGGTCTTCCCGCCAGGCGTCGAGCAGCATGGTGCTGAAGCCGAGGATGACCGTCATCATGTTGTTGATCTCGTGCGCCACCCCTCCCGCGAGGTGGCCCACCGCATCCATCCGCTGGGCCTCCACCAGGCGCTCCTCCGCCGTCTTCCGCTCGGTCACGTCCAAGGCGGCCCCCGTGAGATACTCGGGAGTCCCCGACGCGTCGAGCACCGCCTCGCCGTGATCCGAGAGCCACCGAACGGTGCCGTCGGGCCAGACGACCCGGAACTCCACCTGCATGTCGCCGCCACGCTGTGCGGCCTGTGCAAAGGCGGCATCCACGCGGTCCCGGTCCTCCGGGTGAACGCGCTCGCGGAACTGCTCGTAGCTCTCGACCGCCTCTCCCTCTCCGAGGCGCAGCAGCCGTGCCATGCTGCCGTCCACCTGCTGGGTGTTGGTCGGCAGGTGCCAGCGCCAGATGCCCATCCGCGCCGCGCGGAGGGCGATCCGGAGACGCTCCTCGCTGTCCCGGACCCGATCCTGTGCCTCCTTTTCCTCCGTCAGATCCCGGAAGACCTTGCTGAAGCCGAGGAGCCGGCCCGATTCGTCGCTGATGCGCGCGGTGATGCCGGTCGCCCAGAAGCGCGTCCCGTCCTTCCGCACGAGACAACGGTCATCGGAGGCACGGCCCTCCTCTGCCGCCGTGCGCAGCTCGCGCTCGTGCTCTCCGCGGGCGTGGTCCTCGGGCGTGAACAGTATCTCGCCGTGCCGGCCCAGGAACTCGCTCTCCTCGTAGCCCAGCAGGTGTCGGACGCCCTCATTCCAGGTGGTATGATGGCCCTGTGGGTCGACCATATAGATCGCGTAGTCCCGCACCTGCTCGACGAGGGTACGGAACCGTCGATCGCTCTCGGCTTCGACGCGCACTTCGCCTGCGCGGTAGGCGTCCGTCGCCGTCCGTTTCCAGTCCGCCGCCCGCTCACGCTGGAGGATGCGGTGCAGGACCCATCCCGCGAGCAGGGCCAGCGGCAGGGCCACTCCCCCGATGGTCAGGAAGGTGCGGTTGAGCGGCTGGAACTGGGCGGCGCGACCGGCATCGGTGAGCAGCCAGCCAAGGTACAGCAGCGCGATCAACCCGCTGGCCAGCCCACCCTGCCACCCGCCCAGCGCGGCCGCGTAGACCACGGTGATCAGCAGGAAGAGGGTAGGAGCGGGCACGGCAAAGGCCGAGGACGCCAGGGCCGCGATGACCAGCGCGGCGGCCATGGTCAGGGGCGGACCGGAGCGCAGCGCGCGCAGGCCGACCGGCGGAAGCTCACGCTTGGAAGGGTCAGGAGTCACGGACGAACGGCGGCTGGTGGGAGGGTGAACCTAGTCCAGGCGGCCCTTGCTACCTCGTACTGGGATGCGCACCCGTCCGGGCGTGTCCGGTGTCCGCATCAGGTCCGTGCGCGCTCGACGAACGGCCGCACCACCGCCAGCAACTCTTCGGTCGTAAACGGTTCGCGCAGGATGGGTACGTCGCACGGCAGCCGGGTCTCCAGCTCGGGCGAGGATCGTCCGATGCTGGCCGTATACACGACCGGCCCGCCGGGGAGCTGCTCGCGCAACTGGCGTATGAGCTCAACGCCCCGCAGTCTCTGTACCCTGGTGTTGCTGATCAGAAGATGGCACATGTCGAGCGAGAAGGCGAGTTGGATGGCCGACAGGGCATCGTGGGCGTGGAAGACGGCGTTACCGTCCTTCCGAAGGGTATCGATCACGAACGCGACCACCGCAGGATCCTCATCCGCAACTACGATGTGCGGCCGCTGCGCAGGTCTCCGCTCGCCGACCCTTTCTCAGGCGGTGCCGCCCCTCCTGCCACCTTCGGCCAGGGCGGCTGTCAGGGCGCGCAAGGCACGACCGCGGTGGCTCACCTCGTCCTTTTCCTCCGGCGTAGCCTCGCCGAAGGACCTGCCGAGGTCATCGCTCCAGAAGAGCGGGTCATAGCCGAAGCCTCCGGTCCCGGTCGGGGCTTCCAGTATCCGCCCGCCGCACACCCCTTCGAACACCTCGGGCACCGCGCCGGGATCTCTCAGCAGCACGAGCACGCAGCGATACCGGGCGCGGCGCCGGGGTTCGGGGGCTCCCGCCAGGCGGCGGAGCAACTCCGCATTGTTGGCGGCATCCAGTTCCTCGCTCCCGCCCCCCGCCCCGGCCCACCGCCGCGAGCGAACCCCGGGCGCGCCGCCCAGCGCGAACACCTCGAGCCCGGAGTCGTCCGCGACGGTGGGCAGACCGGTGCGGCGGGCGAAGTACTCGGCCTTCCGGCGGGCGTTGGACTCGAACGTGTCGCCCAGCTCCAGCAGGTCCTCGGCGGGCTGCTCGTACGCGCCGACCTCGTCGGGGAAGGCCAGCTCGACGCCCGCGGGCTCCAGGATGCGACGGAACTCGCGCTGCTTGCCTGCGCTCCGGGTGGCGGCGAGCAGCTTCACCAGCCCAGGACCTGCCGCTGGGCCGCGAACAGCTCCGCGATGCCCTGTTCCGCCAGATCCAGGAGGGTGTCGAGCTGGCCGCGGGAGAAGCTGTCGTGCTCGCCGGTCCCCTGCACTTCCACGAAGCGGGCCGGGTCCAGCATGACCACGTTGGCATCCACCCCGGCGTCACGATCCTCCAGGTAGGCCAGGTCGAGCACTTCCTCACCTCCCACCACACCGACCGACACCGCGGCCACCAGCTGACCGAAGGGCGAGGGGACCCCGGTGCGCTCCGAGAGCCAGGCGCAGGCGTCGGCCAGGGCGACACAGCCGCCGGTGATGGCGGCGGTGCGGGTGCCGCCGTCGGCCTGGAGGACATCGCAGTCGATCCGGATGGTGTGCTCGCCAAAGGCCATGGTGGCGAGCGCGGCGCGGAGCGAGCGGCCGATCAGGCGCTGGATCTCGTGCGTCCGACCTCCGGGCCCGTGCCGCTCGCGCGCGGTGCGCTCCAGGGTGGCCCGGGGCAGCATGGCGTACTCGGCGGTGACCCATCCTTCCCCCGTGCCCTTCTTGAAGGGCGGTACCCCGGCCTCCACCGATGCGGTGCAGTGGACCAGGGTGCCTCCCATGCGGATGAGACAGGAGCCCTCCGCGTAGGGGTTGGCCCGGCGCTCGAGCGCCAGGGGACGGAGCTGGTGATTGCTGCGGCCGTCAGGACGGGGCACGGAGACGCTCCACGAGCGAAGAGGTTGAAAACCCGGGCGCGAGGGGCACCCGGACCACGCGACCACCGCGGGCCTCGACCCAGTCGGCGCCCACGATGCGGTCGCGCGGATAGTCGGCGCCCTTTACCAGGACGTCCGGCGCGAGATAGCGGATCAGCTCGAGGGGGGTGTCCTCGTCGAAGACCACCACGCAGTCCACCGCGGCGAGCCCGGCGAGGACCCGGGCGCGGGCGGCCTCGGCGGCGATCGGGCGCTCCGGCCCCTTGCCCAGCCGGCGGGCCGAGGCGTCGCTGTTGACAGCGACCACCAGCGTGTCGCCCTCCCGCCGGGCCGCCTCCAGCAGCTCGACGTGGCCGGGATGCAGCAGGTCGAACACGCCGTTGGTGAACACCACCGGTCCCTGCTGCCGCCGGCGCCAGGTGAGGGCCTCCTCCCGGCCGCGGATTTTTCCGGCCGAGCTCATCGGTGGTCGATCGCGGCGGGCGAGTTGCCGAAGAGGAGCTTGAGCATGGGCGGCGCGACGAAAGTGGTGGCCATCACCATGAGGAGCAC
>DASUSR010000370.1:0-6517 GCA_036375015.1 Gemmatimonadales bacterium | reverse complement strand
CCCTTGAGCAGCACGTGCCAGCGCCAGCGGTCCTTGATCCTGGCCAGGGGGCAGGGTGCCGGCCCCAGCACGGAGACCGCGAGACCGTGCCGCTCCACCAGCGCCAGACACCAGTCGGCGACGGCCGCGGCATGGCGGCCGGCGCCGGTCTCGCTCTCCGCGGACACGAGCAGGTTCACCAGCGAGGTCGCCGGCGGATACGGGGGCGAGTCGCGCAGGGCCAGCTCCTCGCGGAGGAACCCCTCGGTATCGTGCCGGGCTGCGTGGACCAGCGCATGGTGCTGCGGGTGCCGGGTCTGGACCAGAACCCGGCCGCCTTTTGGTCCACGGCCCGCCCGGCCCGCCACCTGGGCCAGCAGCTGAAAGGTGCGCTCCGCCGAGCGGAAATCGGGCAGGTAGAGCCCGGTATCGGCGTCCACCACGCCGACCAGCGTCACGTTGGGGAAATCGAGGCCTTTCGCGATCATCTGGGTGCCGAGCAGCAGGTCCACCTCCCCGGCTTCCACCCGGGCGAGAATCCGCTGGTGGGACCACTTGGTGCTGGTAGTGTCCAGGTCCATGCGAGCCAGCCGCGCGGTGGGGTACCGCTCCGCCAGAACCCGCTCGAGCTGCTGGGTGCCCACGCCGCGCATCTGCTGCACCGGATTGGCGCAGTTGCGGCAGGTCCAGGGCAGCGGCTCCTCGTGGGCGCAGTAGTGGCAGCGGAGCCCGGGCGGCGAGGTGTGCACGGTGAGCGAGATGCTGCAGCGGGGACACTGCCACACTTCGCCGCAGTCGGGGCAGTGCAGGAACGCCGCGTAGCCGCGCCGGTTGAGCAGCAGCAGCGCCTGCTCGCCCCGGGCGAGGGTGGCGACGATGGCCTCGTCGAGCGCCACCGACCAGGTGACCGAGCCGGTGCCGTCCACCCTGGGCGCCACCCGCAGGTCCACCAGCTCGACCGGGGGCAGCGGGCGGGCGCCGATCCGCTCGGGCAGCCGGAGGAGGCGCAATTCCCCACTCGCCCGCGCCATGGTCTCGAGCGACGGCGTAGCGCTGCCCAGCACCAGCCGGGCCCCCTCGAGTCGCGCCCGGACCGCCGCGACCTCGCGCGCATGATAGCGCGGGGTCTCGCCGTTCTTGTAGCCGGTCTCGTGCTCCTCGTCCACCACGATGATACCGAGATCGGTGACCGGCGCGAACACCGCGGACCGGGCTCCGACGGCCACCCGCCGCTCCCCCCGCCGGAGCAGACGCCAGGCGTCGGCGCGCTCCCCGTCGGAGAGGCCGCTGTGAAGCACCGCCACCTGGTCGCCGAAGGCGCCGCGCAGCCGGCTGACGGTCTGCGGCGTGAGTCCGATCTCGGGCACCAGCACGATCGCCCCCCGACCCTCCGCCAGCGCGCGGCGCACCGCTTCCAGATAGACCAGGGTCTTCCCGCTGCCGGTCACCCCGAAAAGCACCGCGCCGCTTCCGGGCGGCAGCGCCTCGATGGCGGCCAGCGCCTCCGTCTGTGCCGCGGTGAGGGTCGACGGCGGCGTCGTCGCGGGCAGCCCCGCGAACGGATCCCGCACCCGTTCGGCCAGGCTGACCGCCGCGAGCCCGCGGCGCACCAGCCCCCGCACCACCGCCTCGCTGAAGCCGAGCCGCTCGACCAGGTGGCGGAGCTGTGCGCTGCCGCCGGCCCCCTCCAGCGCCTCGTAGAGCCGGCGCTGGCGGGGACTGCGGCGGAAGAGCGCGTCCCGCTCGAGCAGCGTGGGCGGCTCCCCGGCCAAGGCGAGCACGCGCTCCGTGGCGGCCGCCGCCGCGGTGTCCGGCGGCTCGACCCTGAGCTCCACGGCGCCCACCCGGACCAGCCGGTCGAGCACGTCCCACACCGGGCGGCGCAGGGCGCGCGCGATCGCGGCGGCGGGGGCCTCGCCGCCTTTGCGCTCGAGCCAGGCGACCACCTCCCCCGCCACGCCGCCGGGCGGTGCGTCGCTACCGGTGAGCGCCGCGATGACCCGGGACTCGCCCCACAGCCCGCCGGGCAGCATCGCCCGGAAGGTCAAACCGATCGGCGCGCCGTAGTAGCCGGCGATCCACTCCCCGGTAGCGAGCAGCCCTGCCGGGATCGCCGGCTCCGCGTCCGGCGCGGCGAGCACGTCGCGCGCCTCGGCGGCGGGCACGGGGGCGTCCACCGAGGTCACGATGCCGATGAGCTCGCGCCGGCGCACCGGCACGACCACCCGGGCCCCCGGTACGACCCGGTCGCCCAGCGTGTCGGGAATGCGGTAGGTGTACGGGGAAGCGAGCGGGAGCGGGAGCGCGACGAGGGCGTGCCGGTCGGTCATCTCCGCCCGACGCCCAGCCCGGGCCCGTCGGGCAGGGTGACCTGGCCGCCGTCGATGCGGGCACCGACGAAGGGATCGTCGGCGAGGAGCGCGGCGCCGTCGAGATCCACGATGTCCACCAGCGGGGTGAAGTGCGCGGCGGCGGTGATGCCGATGGAGCTCTCGATCATGCACCCCACCATCACCAGCAGCCCGTGGGCTCGGGCGACGGCGACCATGCGGATCGCCTCCCGCAGGCTGCCGCACTTGGCCAGCTTGATGTTGATCCCGTCCACCTTCCCGACCAGCGGCGGGATGTCGGTCGCGGTGCGGCAGCTCTCGTCGGCGATGATGGGGATGTCGGCCCGGCGGGACAGCTCCGCCAGCCCGTCGAGCTCGTGGGGCGGCAGCGGCTGCTCCAGCACCGTCACCCCGAACTCGCGGAGCACCGGCAGCATGCCGACCGCGTGCTTGAGGGTCCACCCGCAGTTCGCATCCACCCGGATCTCCCGATCGGTGGTCTCGCGAATGGCCCGCAGGATCTCCACGTCCCGCTCGGTGCCGAGCTTCACCTTGAGGATCGGATACTCCGCCGCCTCCAGCACCTTGGCCCGCATCTTCTCGGGCGTGTCGAGGCCGATGGTGAAGGTGGAGCGCGGCGCCCTGGCAGGGTCGAGACCCCAGAGCCGGTAGAGCGGCACGCCGAGCCGCTTGCTCACGAGGTCGTGCAGGGCGGTGGACAGGGCGGCGCGCGCGGCCGGGTTGCCCCGCAGCTCCAGCTCCCAGCGCCGCTCGGTCTCCTCGATGTCGAAGGGGTCGGCGGGAAGCGCCGAGGCGTAGTAGTTGAGCGCGGAGAGGACGGACTCCGGAGTCTCGCCGTAGAACTTGGTGGCTGCGGCCTCACCCCACCCCTCGAGGCCGTCCTGGTCGCGCAACCGCACCCACACCGTGCGATAGTCGCTCTTCCCGCCCCGCGCGATGATGAACGGGTGCCGGGTGTGGAGCTCGAGGTACTCGGCTTCCATCCGCAGGTGGTGGGTCACTGGCGCCTCGCTACAGGTGTCTGGTGTCGGGCCGGCGGTTACCCGAGCGCGGCGACATGGGCCAGGACCCCGTCGGCCAGCCGTGCCGGCGCGTAGCCCCCCTCGAGCAGCCCGACCACGGGCGCCCGCGGCAGCCGCTCGCGCAGCCGGAGGGTGAGGTCCGCGTAGTGCTCCGGCTCCAGCGTGAAGCCGCCGAGCGGATCGCCCCGCATCGCATCGAAGCCGGCGGAGACGAGCACCAGCTCCGCCACCCAGCCGGTGGTGGCGGCGACGATCGCCGCCCACAGGTCTTCGACGTACAGGCCCGGCGGCTTGCCCGGGCCGCGGGGAACGTTGAACACGTTCCCCACGCCGCGCTCGTCGGCCATGCCGGTGCCGGGATACCAGGGATGCTGGTGCAGCGAGACGTAGCGGATCGCGGGATCGGTCTCCACCAGCGCCTGCGTGCCGTTGCCGTGATGGACGTCCCAGTCCACGATCAGGACCCGCTCGATTCCCGCGCGCTGCGCATGCCGCGCCGCGACGACCGCGTTGTTCACCAGGCAGAAGCCCATACCGCGCGAAGCCAGCGCGTGATGCCCGGGGGGCCGCACCGCGGCGAAGGCGTTCCCCCGCCCAGCTCGTGCATGGTCCACCGCGGCGAGCACCGCCCCCGTGGCCCCAAGTACCGCCCGCCAGCTCGATCGGTTCAGAATGGTGTCCAGGAAGAGCACCCCGCCGCCGCGCGCCGCCATCGCCTCGAGCCCGTCCAGGTAGCCGGCGGCGTGGGCGGCGAGCAGCGACTCCCGGCCTCTGGGCTCGGCCTCGGTCACCCTCACCCGGTCGTCCTCGCGGGCCCGGTCGAGCAGGGTGGCCAGGCGCGCCGGAGTCTCGGGGTGGTCGGCGCCGGGATCGTGGAGCAGGCAGTCGGGATGGGTGAAGAGCGAAACCGCCATTCAGCCCCCCAGCAACCGGCGGAGCGCCTCGGTCTCCTCCCGCAGCTCCCGCCGGGCGGCGGCGATCTCGGCCATGCGGCGGCGGTGATGCCGGCCGTACCAGAGCACCATGCCCGCGGCGAGCCCGAGCGCCGCCCCCGCCGCGACGAGCACCCACCGTCCGGCCCACCATCCGAGCCCGGCCAGGACCGCACCGTCGAAGGCGAGGAACCCGGCGGCGAGAAGGGTGAGGCCGCCCAGCGCGAGCGGGGAGCCCGGCACGGCCGGCCCTAGCGCACGGGACGCCGGCGCCTCGGCGTGAGGATGACGGCGCCGTTGGGCACCAGACCGGCGTCGGCGAGCGACTGCGACTCGTCGGCCAGCTCGGCACCACGGAACTTGAGTACGTAGGTCAGCGGGTCGCGCATGACATGGGTGGCGGCGAGCGCCTGCCGCTTGAGCTCGGCGAGGGGCGTGCTCGAGGGCAGCTCCAGCATCACCTCGTCCCAGGCATCGTGTACCGTGACGCGCACCGGAAGCAGGGAGGTCACGCGGCCGGCTCCTCCGCCGCGGGCAGCGTGGAGAGAAACCGGTCCAGCGGCTGGTCGAACAGCAGGGTGGAGCCGCGCACCCGGGTGCCGCCGGGTCCGGGCACCACCGCCAGCGCGATCTCCTCCCCGCCCTGGCCGCGGAGGACCAGGTAGGTCGGCCCTTCCTTCTCGGGAAAGGCGGCCTGCATCGGCACCCGCTCGGCGAAGAAGGTCTTGGCCCGGCGCAGCACTTCGGCGCCGTCCAGCGTCGTGACGACCTCGTAGACCATGACGATGCTCAGTGGGTTGAGGAGGTGGGCGGGAGCGCGCGCACGGCGATGCCCGTCGGCTGTCCCGGTACCGCGACGCTCGCCACCACCCGGCGCGAGACGAGATCGATCACGTCCACGGCGCCGGGATCGGCTCCGACCGACTCGGAGGAAATATAGACGACGCGACCGCCGGGCGAGAAGGCGATGCCGTGAACCACCGGCTTGCTGGTCGGCACCCGGGCGATCTCGCGCAGGGTGCGGGCGTCCACCAGGCTGACGCTCCGGTCCTTCTTGTTGGTGACGGCCACGACCGACCCGTCCGGCGAGGGCTCGACGTTGTAGGCGCCCTTCCCCACCGGCACCTCGCCGATGCGCCGGAGCGTCTCCGCGTCCCACGCCTGCAGCGTGTTGGCGTGGTTGCAGGCCACGTACAGGCGCCGGTCGTCGGGAGCGACGGAAACGAAGGTGGGGGAGCAGTGCCCCGGCCCGGTCGAGACCCGCCGCCTGAGCCCCAGGGTCGCGACGTCGTACTCCAGAATCTCGTCGCCGTGCATGCACGAGACATACACCCGCGTGCCGGCGCGGTTCACCTTGACCCCATGCGGCATCTCGCAGGCGGGCAGGTCGGTGATCTTCCGCATGGTGGGGGTGTGGACGACCGTGATCACGTTCTCCCGCGGGTGGTCGCCGTGGAAGTCGGAATTGGCCACGAAGGCGTATTGCCCGTCGGGTGTGAGCGCGATGGTGGTGGGAAACAGCTCCGCGGGGGCCCGCCCGAGCACCGCGTCGCCCGAGGCATCCAGCTTCCAGAGCGAGCCGTACGGAGTGCCGTGGGCGATGGAGACGTAGTAGCTGGTGCCGTCGGGGGCCACCGCGAGGTTGTGGGGCCCGTCGTTGTCCATCGGCATCACGCCGACCGGTACCACGCGGTCCACCACGAGGCCATTACCCTCGGGCCGCAGCCAGGTCACCTGGTCGGCCGACTCGCTCACCACCCCGACCAGATAGCCCGGCCGGCCCTGGGCCGTGAGCGCCGCGGGCCCGGCCAGGAGCGAGGCGGCGAGCGCCGTCAGAACGGCGCGGAGGCACCTGGCGATCATGGCGTGGTGTCCCGAGGCATGGGTGGAACATAGCCGGCATCGGGGGCGGCACGGACCGCGGCCTGAAAGACCCGCGGTGGACGCAGGAGGGACAGGATCCCGGGCTTGCGGCGGAGCACCAGCACCAGCTCGCCCGGCGGCGCCTCGTTCACCCCCTCGAGCTGCAGGAACGCGGGCAACGTGGCCTCGGCGGGTACCGGCACGTGGTACGAGCGGCCGCGCCAGGTGATCCTCGACTCGGCGGGGAGGGCGCCGACGACCTGGTCCAAGAAGACGTCGTCGTCCACCTGGAAGACTCCCGGGGCGACCGGCTCGCCGTCGAGATAGAACCCGGTGTCGAACGGCTCGCCGTCCTGACGGGCGAAGTTCT
>DASUSR010000369.1:0-18628 GCA_036375015.1 Gemmatimonadales bacterium | reverse complement strand
GCACAATATGGTGTGGCCGGCGGCAAATCAAGACGGGACGACGGGGCAGGAGGGTGGTGAGGCAGCGGGGCGGAACGGTACGAGGGCGGTGAGGCGTACGGCACGGGAGGTGAGCGGCGTGCGGCGAGGGCGCAGAGAGGCGAGCCGCGTGCGGCGATGGCGGAGCGAGGTGAGCCGCGTCACGTGGACTTCATCCCGAGGGAGCGAAGCGAGCGATGGATCTTCTCACCTGGATCGAAGCCCCACGAAGAAGATCCCTCGCTGCGCTCGGGATGAGGTAGTCGGCTCATCCGCGTCCGTCTGCCACCCGTCTGCCCCCTGCCCCTCTGCCCGCCCGCCCGTCTGCCCGCCGCCGTCTGCCCGCCCGCTTGCCCGCCCACCCCGCCGTCCCTCAGTGCTCCTGCTTCTTCTGCCGGGACACCTCGTCGAGGAACCGCCGCTCCGCCGCGGTGAGGCTGGCGATGCCCTTCTCGCTGATCTTGTCGAGTACCCGGTCCACCTCCGCCGCCACCGGGTCGGCCTCGGGGCGCCGGCGGGGCCGGACCGGGGTCACCGGCGTGCGCCGCTCGGGGTCGGCCGAGCCGGACTGGACCATGACCACCCGCTCCACCGCGCGCGGGGGAGGGTGCGGGCTCCGGCGGGAGAGGCCCTGAACCCGGAAGAAGAGGTAGCCGAACGCCGCGCCGCCGACGTGAGCCAGGTGGGCGATCTGGTCGCCGGGCGTGACGAAGTAGAAGAAGATGTCGAGCCCGATCAGGACCATCACCAGGGTGCGGGCCCGCACCGGGATGGGGAAGGGGAAGACGATGAGCTCGGCGTCCGGCCAGAAGATGGCGAAGGCCACCGCCACGCCGAGGAGCGCCCCCGACGCCCCCACGAACGGCCCCACGGCCATGATGCCCGACAGGCCCAGGCAGAAGATCGCCGCCCCGACGCCGCAGTAGACATAGTAGAGGATGAACGCGCGGCTGCCCATCCGCTGCTCCACCGCCGTGCCGAACACGAAGAGCATCAGCATGTTGAACAGCAGGTGCAGGAGCCCGGCGTGGACGAACATGTAGCTCAGGAAGGTCCACGGGCGCTCGAGCGCGTGCTCGGGCGAGAACGCCAGGCCGGCGCTCACCGCCGGCGATGTGAAGATGGTGCGCATCAGCAGCAGCACCACCGCATTGGCGATGATGAGCCGGCCGACCCACGGGGTGATACGGTTGGAGGGAGACAAATTCATCGAACCACGCCTCTAACTCTGAGACCCCACAGCGCTTACGACGGTTCCTTCGGGCGGCCCAGCCGGGCGGTTCGACAGATCCGTTCGCACAGGTCGGGAAACTCGATGCCCACTGCCCGGGCAGCCTGGGGGAGCAGGCTGGTGGCCGTCATGCCGGGCAGCGTATTGACTTCTAAACAGAAGAGTTCGCCGTCCGCTGTCAAGCGAAAATCGACCCGTGAGTAACCGCCGAGCTTCAGGGCCTCGTGCGCCAGCAGGGCCAGACGGCGGCATTCCGAGGCCATGGCCTCCGGAAGGTCGGCCGGGAAGATCTCCTGGGACATACCGGGTGTGTACTTGCACTCGTAGTCGAAAATTTCGTGCCGCGGGATGATCTCACCCACCGCGAGCGCCTTCCCCTCCAGCACGCCGACGGTCAGCTCCCGGCCGGGGACGAACCGCTCGATCATGACCTCGTCGTCGTACCGCGCGGCCAGGTGCACGGCTGCCTCGTAGCCCCCCGGCTCCTTCACCACGGTCAACCCCACGGTAGACCCCTGCTTGGAGGCTTTCACCACCACCGGCCATCCAAACTCGCGGTCCACCCGGGCCCGGGGTGTGGGCGCCATCACCCAGTCGGCGGTCGGCACGCCGGCCATGCGGAAAAGACGCTTGGAGATGTCCTTGTCCATGGCCATCGCGCTGCCCAGGCGCCCGCTGCCGGTGTAGGGAACACCCACCATCTCCAGCAGAGTCTGGATCGTCCCGTCCTCGCCCCGGCCGCCGTGCAATGCAAGGAACAGCACGTCCGCATCCCGGACGGCGGCCAGGTTGGCCAGCCCCGACAGCAGGAGACCCCGCTCGAGGGCATGGAGCTGATCGATGGTGGGAGGCTCGGTGCCCACCGTTCCCCGGAGCAACGAGGACTCGTCGGCCTCGGGGATGTACCCGCGCGCGGTATCGACTACCGCCACGTCGTGCCCGCGCGATCGGAGCGCCGCCACCACCTGCACCGCGGAGGCCAGGGCGACGTCGCGCTCGGAGGAGGTGCCGCCGGTGAGGACGGTTACGCGCATGGCAGGGGAGGAAGAGTGAAGGGTGAAAGGAGAAGGGGCACTACCCCTTTTGGGCGACTAACGGGTACCGATCAACTGCTGCAGGACGTCGTACCGGCTGACGATCCCGATGAGCTTCCCGTCCTTCCGCACCAGCGCGGCGGGGCTCTCCCGGGTGAGCATGCTCCCCACCCGGTCGCTGGGCGTTCCCGCGTCCACTTCGGGGAAGGGGGACTCCATCACCTCCCGCACCGGGCGATCGAGCAGGGCGGGCTGGGTGAGCGCACGGGTCATGAGGGTATTCTCGATCAGGCCGCCTACCGACTCTCCATTGTCGAGCACCGGAATCTGGCTCACCCCCCAGGTGGACATCAGGTTGAGCGCCTGGCGGACGGCGGCGGCCGGGGCCACGCTCACCAGCGGCGGGGCTCCCGTGGGCCGCCGCTCCAGCAGCTGCTCGACGGTAGTCCGGGGCGCCTCCAGCATCTGGTTCTCCTGCATCCACTCGTCGTTGAAGAGCTTGGAGAGGTAGCGCTCGCCGGTGTCGCAGAGGATGGTGACCACCATAGCGTCCGGGCGGTCGAGCTCCCGGGCGATCTCGAGCGCCAGCCAGACGTTGAGCCCCGCCGAGCCGCCGACCAGGATGCCCTCCTCCCGGGCCAGCCGCCGGGCCATGGTAAAGGAGGTCCGGTCGGGAACCTGCCGGAACTCGTCGATCCACTCGAACCAGAGCGCGGTCGGGATCTTGTCGCCGCCGATCCCCTCCACCTTGTAGGGGTGCCCCTCGCCCAGGGACCCGTTCCGGTGGTAGTGGGTATAGAGGGAACCGATCGGGTCTCCGGCGATCACCCGGATGGCGGGGTTCTTCTCCTTGAGGTACTTGCCGGCGCCGCTCACCGTCCCGCCGGTGCCCGCGCCGGCCACGAAATGGGTGACCTTCCCTTCGGTCTGCTCCCAGATCTCCGGGCCGGTCGTGGCGTAGTGCGCCTCGGGGTTCACCGGGTTGTAGAACTGGTTGGCCAGCACCGCGCCCGGCGTCTCCCGGACGAGCTGCTTGGCCTTCATCACGTAGTTGTCGGGATGATCCGGCGGCACGGCCGTCGGGGTGATCACCACCTCGGCGCCGTAGGCCTTGAGCAGCCGCACCTTCTCCTGCGACATCTTGTCCGGCATGGTGAAGATGCAGCGGTACCCCTTGATGGCCGCGGCGATCGCCAGGCCCACCCCGGTGTTGCCGCTGGTCCCCTCCACGATCGTTCCGCCGGGTTTGAGCTCGCCCCGGCGCTCCGCGTCCTCGATGATGGCGAGCCCGATCCGGTCCTTTACCGACGCGCCCGGGTTGGCGTACTCCGCTTTCCCGTAGACCGGCGTGCGCAGGCCGGCGGACACCCGGGCGAGCCGGATGAGCGGGGTCCACCCGATGGTCTCGAGCACCGACCCGTAGGGCCGCAGGTGCGGAGTGGTCACGGTCCGGCGCTCCGGGTCCGCGGGTTGCGGAAGTGGACGGGCTGGAGGAAGGGCGCGGCGATCGGCCGGCCGTTCCGCAGGGCCGGGGAGAAGCGCAGCGACGCCGCTCCGGTGAGCGCGGCGGAGTCGAGCGCGGGGTAGCCGCTCGACTCCGCGATCCGGGTCGAGTCCGGAATGAGCCGCCCGGTCGAATCCACGTAGAGTCGCAGCAGGACCCTGCCCCCGATGCCCTCGCTCAGCAGCGCCTGGGGGTACTCCATCGGAGAGACCGGGTTGACCGCCACCGGCGGCTGGTCGGCCGGGCTCTCGGTGGCGGGCTGCTGGTCGCCGAGCCGGATAGTGCCGTCTTCCGTGCCGGTGCAGCCGGCGAGCAGCGCCAGCAGGACGAGTCCCGCACCCCTCATGATCACCTCCGCCCTCCCGGACGGTCCGTTGCCCCCTCCTGTGCCCGGCGCTTGAAGTCGGCGAGCCGATTGAGCGCCTCGAGCGGGGTGAGCGCGTCCACGTCGATGGCGCGGAGCTCCTCCACCATCGGATCGGGCGGAGGCGGGCCGGCGGACTCCGCAAAGAGCGCGAGCTGCCGGGTGTCCGGCTGAAGCGGAGGCGGGGCCCCCGGGACCATCCGGTGCTCGCCCTCGAGCGTCAGCAGGATCTCGCGGGCCCGCCGCACCACGTCGGCCGGGAGCCCGGCGAGCTGGGCCACGTGAATGCCGTAGCTCCGATCGGTCCCGCCCGGCTCGAGCCGATGCAGGAAGACCACCGTATCGCCGGTCTCCCGCACCGCCACGTTGTAGTTCCGGGCGTGCTGGAGCCGCTCGGGGAGCTGCATCAGCTCGTGGTAGTGGGTGGCGAACATGGTCTTGCAACCCACCCGGTCGTGCAGGTGCTCGGTGACCGCCCAGGCGATGGCGACGCCATCGTACGTCGAGGTCCCCCGGCCGATCTCGTCCAGCAGGACCAGGCTCCGCGGGGTGGCGTTGTGGAGGATGGCGCTGGTCTCGCTCATCTCCACCATGAACGTGGACTGGCCCCGCGCCAGGTTGTCGCTGGCGCCCACCCGGGTGAAGAGCCGGTCCACCACCCCGACCGAGGCCTCCGCGGCCGGCACGAAGGCCCCCATCTGCGCCAGGACGACGCAGAGCCCGATCTGGCGGAGGATGGTGGACTTGCCGGCCATGTTGGGCCCGGTGACCAGCGCCACCCGCTCCGCCTCGGTGAACCGCGCGTCGTTGGGGATGAACGTCTCCTTCGGCATCATCCGCTCGATCACCGGGTGGCGGCCTTCGCGGAGCACCAGGTCGTACCCCGTGTGCATGGCGGGTCGCACGTAGCGCTCCACCACCGCTACCTCCGCGAGGGCCGACCAGACGTCGAGCCGGGCTAGTACGCGCGCGGTGCGCTGCACCCGGGCGATCGCGCCGCCCACCGCGCCGCGCAGGGCGCCGAACAATTCCGCTTCGCGCGCCAGGATCCGCTCCTCGGCGCCGAGCACCCGGGACTCGTACTCCTTGAGCTCCGGCGTCACGTAGCGTTCCGCGCCGGCCAACGTCTGCCGCCGCTCGTAGTCGGCGGGTACCTTGGCGGCGTGGGCGTTGGTGATCTCGAGGTAGTAGCCGAACACCTTGTTGAAGCCCACCTTGAGCGAAGGGATCCCGGTGCGCTCGCGCTCCCGCTGCTGCAGGGCGGCGATGTATTGCCGGCCGCCGTCGCGCAGCGTGCGCAGCTCGTCCAGCTCCGCGTCATAACCCCGGCGGATCACGCCGCCCTCCGCGAGGGTGGCGGGAAGCCGGTCGTCGAGGCCGCGGGCGAGCTCGGCGGCGATATCCCCGAGCAGATCCAGCTCCTCGGAGGCCTCGCCGAGCGCGGCCGCCCGGCCGGCGAGACCGGTGAGCGCCTCGGCCACGTCGGGCAGGCGCTGGAAGCTGTCCCGCAGCGCGGCGAGCTCGCGCGGGGTCGCCCGGCCGGCGGCGGCGCGACCGGCGAGACGCTCGAGGTCCCGCACGCCGTCGAGGGCCTCGCGCAGACGGGCCCGCCCCCGGCCGTCCCGAACCGCCGCCTCCACGGCGTCGAGCCGCCGCTCGATGGCGGTCACCTCGCGGAGCGGCGAGACGATCCATTGCCGCAGCAGGCGACCGCCCATCGGGGTCACGGTGCGGTCGATCGACTCCAGCAGGGTGCAGCCCCGCGCTCCGGTCTGGAGCGGCTCCACCAGCTCGAGGTTGCGGCGGGTCATCTCGTCCAGCCAGAGGTGCGCGTCGCTCCGGCGCACCATCGGCCGGGCCAGGTGCGGCAGTCCCGCAGGCTGCAGATCGCTGAGGTACCGCAGCAGCGCGCCGGCTGCACCGACCGCGCCGCCGTCTTCCGGTCCGACACCGAGTCCGTCGAGCGAGGCGAGCGCGAATCGGCGGGCGAGCTCGTCGCCGGCCTGCCCGGGATCGAACTCCCACGGGTCTCGGGGGGTGACCAGCGGGGCGGCGGGACAGGGCGGCAGCGGGGCCGAGTCGTCGCTCGCGATCACGACCTCCGCCGGGTTCAGGCGGGAGAGCGCCTCGCCAAGCGCCGCCTGCTCCAGGCTCTCGAGGAGGAACTCGCCGGTGCTGAGATCGATCGCGGCCAGTCCAGCGCCGGCGGCGCGCTGTCCGGCGGCCCGGCGCAGGGCCACGATCCAGTTGTTCCGCGTCCCGGGGATCCACCCCTCCGCCAGGAGGGCTCCGGGCGTCACCGTCTCGACCACCTCCCGGCGCACCAGCCCCCTGGCCAGCCGGGGGTCCTCGACCTGCTCGCAGATAGCCACACGATGTCCGGCGCCGACGAGCTGCCGGAGGTAGTCGGCGGCGGCCTTCACCGGCACACCGGCGAGGGGCACGCCGTCGCCGCGCGACGTGAGCGTGATCTCGAGGAGCCGTGCGGCGAGCTGGGCATCCTCGTGGAACATTTCGTAGAAGTCGCCGACGCGATAGAAGAGAATGGTGTCGGGGTGCCGCGCCTTGACCTCCCGCCAGTGCTTGAGCATCGGGGGAGTCGAGCCGGCGGGGGACTCGCGGCTCACGGCCGCCACGGGTGTGAGCTGGGGGACTGGCGGGGCATACGCTGGACAATATAACCCTTAGAGGATGGCCGACCGATGCGCCCCGAGCGGCTCCGACTCGGTGCCCGGTCGTCCTCGCGGTGTCTCCAGATCCATGGGGGTGTCATGGCCGGACAAGGGTCCACCGGGAACGTCATTGCCGCGCTGGCCAGCTTCTTCATCCCGGGGCTGGGCCAGCTCATCCAGGGGCGGCTGATCAAGGCGGCGGTGCAGTTCGTGCTCGCGGCGCTGCTCTGGCTCATCTGGCTGGGCTGGATCATCCATCTCTGGTCCATCCTCGACGCGGCGCTCTGGCGGCCGCCGGGGAGCGTATCGGTCTGATGGCCTCCCCGTTCCACTACGCGTTCTTCGTGCGCGACCTCGCCTCCACCCGCCGCTTCTACGGGGAGATCCTCGGCTGCCGGGAAGGCCGCAGCACCGAGACGTGGGTCGATTTCGACTTCTTCGGCAACCAGATCTCCGCCCACACCACCGGCACCGTGAGCCCGACCCAGAACACCGGCCGGGTCGAAGACATCCTGGTGCCAATGCCACATTTCGGGGCCCTCCTCGAGTGGGAGGACTTCCAGGCGCTGGCCCAGCGCATCCGCTCGGCCGGCCTGCCGTTCGTGCTGGAGCCCCGCATCCGCTACCCCGGGCAGCCCGGTGAGCAGGCCACCATGTTCCTCCTCGATCCGAGCGGGAACGCGCTCGAATTCAAGAGCTTTCGCCACCGGGAGCACGTCTTCACCGCATGAGCGGCCCCGTCGCGGTGATCGGCGCGGGAGTGGTCGGCGCCAGCGTCGCTTACCACCTCGCCCGCCGCGGCGTCGATGTCCTGCTGCTCGACCGCAGCGGCGGGCCGGGGCAGGGGAGCACCGGCCGCGCCACCGGCGGCTTCCGGGCCCAGTACGCCACGCGGATCAACGTGCAGCTCTCGCTGCTGGCGCGGGAGCGGCTCGGTTGCTTCGAGGCGGAGACCGGCGTCGATCCGGAGTTCGTGCAGGCCGGCTACCTCTGGCTCGCCGGCAACGGGGCGGAGCTGGCGGCGCTCCGCGCGGCGCAGCAGGTACAGCACGCGGCGGGACTGGCGGAAGCGGCCGAGGTCTCGCTCGACGACATCGCGCGGCTCAATCCCGCGGTCAGTCCCGACGACATCGTGGGCGGGGTGTTCTGCCCCACCGACGGATTTGTCCGTCCCACCGCGCTGCTCGCCGGCTATCTCGCCGCCGCCGAGCGGCTCGGCGCGCGGATCCAGTGGCAGGTGGAAGCGATCGGCCTCTCCCGGCGGCCGGACGGGACCATCGCCGCGGTGCGCACCACCCACGGCGATCTCGCCATCGCCGCCGCCGTGAACGCGGCAGGACCCTGGGCCGCGGCGGTGGCGGCCTGGGCGGGAGTGGACCTCCCGGTGACGGCGCTCCGCCGGCAGGTGGCGGCCACGGCCCCGTTCGACCGCCTGCCTGCCCGCATGCCGATGACGATCTGGGCCGGCGACGGCTTCCATCTGCGGGTGCGGGACGGCAGGGTGCTCCTGCTCTGGCCCACCCCGGGTGCCGCGGGCCGCCCCTTCGACGACTCGGTGGAGCCGGCCTGGGTGGAGGCGGTGGTGGAGAAGGCCCATCGGAGGATCCCGGTGCTGCGCGAGGCCGCGATCGACCATTCGGCGTGCTGGGGCGGACTGTACGAGGTCACTCCCGACCGGCACGCCGTTCTCGGCGCGGCGCCCGGCTGCCCGAACCTGTACCTCGCGAACGGTTCCTCCGGCCACGGCGTCATGCACGCCCCCGCGCTCGGACATCTGCTGGCCGAGATCGTCTGCGACGGCGCCGCGTCCAGCCTGGACGTCGCTCCGCTCCGCCCCACGCGATTCGCCGAGGGGGCGCTCAACCCGGTCTCGGAGCTGCTGTAGCGATGCGGCGTGCCGCCCTGCTCTGCCTGGCCCTGCTCGGCTGCGGGCCCACCGTGCGCTCGACGGTACGGCTGGAGAATCATGAGCGCCCTCTGCTGCGCACCGGGCCGGATGCGGTCGCGCTGCCGGTGGACGACCGCTACCGCTACGGCGCGGTGGTCGGCTCGGTGGTGACGGTGAATGGAGAGCGGGGGTGCAACGGCGAAGTCTGGCTCCAGCCTCACGGGGCCCCGGTGCGCGACGTCCGCACGATCGCGCCGGCCCGGCTGCAGAACATGTTCCGCTTTCCCCAGCTGCTTCCCGGCCGCTACGAGCTCGGCATCCGCTGTCTTGGCTTCCAGCCGGTGCGGCAAACCTTGCGGGTGCGGATCGGACGCGTGATCCGGGCGGTGGTGACGATGTCCCCGCTGCCGCCGCGGACGACGGCGCTGGTGCCATGACCGAGGGGGACACGCCGGCGGCGTGTCCCCCCCTGGCACTTCGGCGATGGCCCGTCACTCGCCTGCGGTCGAGTCCGCCGCCACCGTGTCCCGCGCCATCGTGTCGGCCGGGGTCTCCACCGTCCCCCGCCAGCTCTCGACCCGATCCTGGAACTGCTCCGAGAGGGCGGCGAGATCGACCTCGATGGAAGTGTCGGCCGGGTCGAGCGGCCCCCCCAGCCGCGTCAGGCTGGCCGAGGCCTTCGCATAGGTGCTGTCCGCCTCGAGCGCCGCGGCGTAGGCCCGCCGTGCGGCGCGCGAGTACCCCGAGTGCTCCAGGGCCATCCCCAGGTTGTTCTGGAAGACCGGCGCGTTATGCCGCAGCTCGACGGCGCGGGCCAGCAGCGGCAGCGCCTCCTCGCTCCGTCCTTCCCGGATGTAGATCAGGCCCAGGTTGTTCAGCGACCAGACGTCGCGCTCGTCGATCACCAGCGCCCGCTGGTAGGCGTCGATGGCCTCGGGGACCTGGTCGAGCTCGTACCGCGCTCGGCCCAGCAGGCGCAGGCCGTCGCTCGAGAGCGGCTCGAGGGTGAGCGCGGTCTCGATCCGGGCCAGCGCCTCGCGCGGGCGGCTGGTCTCGAGCAGCACCCGGGCGGAATTGAACAGGCTCTTCCGGTGGCCGGGGTCGAGCCGGAGCGCCTGGTCGAAGCCTTCCATGGCGCGCTCGTGCTCGCCCGACTTCCAGGCGGAGAGCCCGTACATGTAGTGCCCCCACGCGTTGTCCGGGTGAGTGGCGACGTAGGCCGCGAAGAGGTCGGCGGCCTCCTGGTAGCGCCCGCCGCGGAAGGCGGTCTCCGCGTCGGCGTACGACACGTTGGTGATGGTGCTGCCCGATGTGGTCTCCTCGGTGACGGTGTTGACCGTGGTGCCGGCCGTGACCGAGGACGCGGGAGTGGCCGGCTCGGCCGAGGCCGAGACGCCGGCGCTTTCGGCCGGACGATCGCCGGTGCCGCAGGCGGCGAGCGGGGCGACCAGGGCCGCCGCGACGAGGGGGAGATGGATGCGAAGGGGTGACATGGCTTCCTCCTTGGGGTAAGGCGCCGGGTGGCGCATGGGCCGACGCTCAGGAGGAAGGCAAGCGGGTGGCCAGCCGGGACCGCATTCGTAAGCCATTGCTGGGAGATTTCTTAACACGTATGACCGGGGTGGGAACACAGCCGTTCGTGTCCAGCCGGACACTACTCCGGAGGGGTAATGTGTCCGTCAGGACACGCCGGGCTCAGGTCGCCGAATCTGGTGCCGGCGCATAATCTTGAGGAGGCTCGCATGGTCGGCCAGGCCGAGCTCCTGCGCGGTCCGACCCACCTGCCAGCCGTTCCGCTCCAGCGCCGCCACGATGATGCTCCGCTCGGCCTCGCTCTTGAGCTCCTGGAAGCTGCGACCGCCGGCGGGGGTGCTGCCCGCGCGGGGGCGCGCGGTCGCCGCCTCACGGATCTCGGCCGGCACGTCCGCGGCCCGGATCGTATCCTCTCCGCTGGCGATGATCATCCGCTCGACCGCGTTGCGCAGCTCGCGGACGTTGTTCCGGCGCCAGTCGTACGCCATCAGCAGCTCGAGCGCCTCCGGCGCGATCCGCTTCTTCCGGATGCCGAAGCGTGCGCAGGTGCCGGTGAGGAACTGGTCGGCCAGGGCGGGCACGTCGGAGATCCGGTCGCGCAGCGGCGGCACCTCCACCACGTGGACGTTGAGCCGGTAGTAGAGGTCCTCGCGGAACCGGCCGGCCGCGATCTCCGCGTCGAGGTCGCGGTTCGTCGCGGCCACGATGCGGGCCTCCACCGCGATCGACCGGTTGCCGCCGAGCCGGGTGACGTGGCGGTCCTCCAGCACGCGCAGCAGCTTGGCCTGCGCTGCCGCCGGGAGCTCGCCGATCTCGTCGAGAAAGAGCGTGCCCCGCTCGGCCGCCTCGAAGGCGCCCTTGCGGGCGGCGAGCGCTCCGGTGAACGCGCCCCGCTCATGCCCGAACAGCTCGCTCTCGATCAGGCTCTCGGGGAGCGCGGCGCAGTTGATGGGGACGAAGGGACCCGACGGGTTGGGACCGAAGCGATGCAGGTCGCGGGCGACCAGCTCCTTGCCGGTGCCGCTCTCGCCCAGTACCAGCACCGGGCTCGGGATGGGAGCGACCCTGGCGATCGTGGTGCGGAGCTGCTCCATGGCCTCGCTGCCGCCGGCCAGCGAGGTCTCCCCTCCGAGCTGCCGGCGCAGCGTGTTCACCTCGGAGCGCAGCCGCCGACGCTCCATCGCCGTCTCGATCTCGTGCACGACCCTGGGCATCGACTCGGCCTTGTCGATGAAGCCGTAGGCGCCGAGCCGGACGGCTTCGATGCAGCGGTCGAAGCTGCCCGTGCCGGTGTAGACGATGACCGGCACCGGGCTCCCCTTCCGCTCCAGCTCGCGCAGCACCTCGAAGCCGTCCATGCCCGGCATCTCGAGGTCTAGGATGACGCAGTCCACCTCGGCCGAGCCCAGCAGCTCGAGGGCGCGGCGGCCGTCGGCCGCCGTAATCACCTCGTAGCCGCCCATACGCCTGAGGTCGTAGGCGTACTGCTCCGCGAGCGGGGCCACGTCGTCCACCACGAGCACGAGCGTCATCGCGTCTCCGCCGGCGCCGACGTCGGGAGCTCGACGGTCACCCGGGTGCCCTCGCCGGGGCCGGTGTCCACCCTGAGCGCCCCACCGAGGTCGAGCACCAGCCGCCGCACGATCGAGAGCCCCAATCCGGTGCCTCCCTCCTTGGTGGTGTAGAAGTCGTCGAACGCGCGGTCGAGCTCGGCCCGCGTCATGCCGGGCCCCGCATCGGCCACGATGATCCGCACCACCGGCTCGCCGCCGTCGCGCCGTCCCGTGGCGGTCGCCACCTCCACCTCCCCGCCCGTCGCCGACACGCTGTCCACCGCGTTGCCGACCAGGTTCTCCACGATGCGGCGCAGCGCCACCCGGTCTCCCTCGATCGTTCCGACCCCGGCGCCGGGCGCCGCGCGGACGGCGGCGCGTCCCGGCGGGACGGCGCGGACCACCTCGTGCACCACCGCGTTCACGTCGCAGCGCTCCCGGCCGGTGCCCGGCGTGAGCCGGGCGTAGTTCCGGGCGAGGGTCTCCAGGTAGGCGACGCTCGACTCGAGCGTGGTCCGGCGCTCGGCGTACACCTCGGCGAGGGTCGCCGGGGCCGGCGCAACCTCATCGAGATGGCGAAGCACGTTCCGGATGGGCACCAGCCCGTTCTTGATGTCGTGGTTCACCTGGCGGGCGAGGTCGCCCATCGCCACCCGGCGCTCGGCTTCCCGCAGCCGCGTGGCACCGGCGCGCAGTCGCCCGGTCATCGCGCCCAGCAGGCGCGAAAGGGTGCCGATCTCGTCGTTGCGGTCGCTCGCGAAGTCCTGGTCCAGGCTGTCGAGATCGATCGCCTCGGTGCGCTCGGCCAACTCGCGCAGCGGCCGGCTCACCCTGGCAGCCAGCCACGCCGCGAGCCCGAGCCCGAGGGCCACGGCGCCGGCGAGCGCCCCGGCGAACCAGGCGTTCATGCCCCGGCGCAGCCCGGCGAGGGTGGCGTCCGACTGCAGCACCACCAGCCGGGCGGTGTCGGGCGCCGCATCCGCGGCGAGCAGGTCGAGAAACGGGATCGGCACCTCGCCGACGGCCGACTCGCCGGTCGCGGCGGAGACAGAGCCGGGCGCCGCGAGGCGGACCGACAGCTGCGGGTCCGGAGCGAGGCGCGTCAACGCGTCGTCCCCGAACGGCAGGCCGCCGGTCAGGGCGAAGCGCTGCCCCGCCACGGCGAACGAGGCAGTGGCGGCGAGCGCGACGACGCTGCCCTCCGGCATACGAGCCCGTACCAGCGCCGGAGACGCGCCCACGGCCTCGAGGAAGCGGGGCAGCTCGGGTCGGCGCAGGTCGTACTCGTTCCGGAAGTGTCCCGAGGCGAGGATCCGGCCGCTGCTGTCCTGCAACTCCAGCAGGGCGAGCCCCGAGAGACGTGCGGCCTCCACTCCCCAGTCGAGCAGCTCCCGCCGGGCGCCCGGCCCTCCCCGCACCGCCAGGCGGAACCGATTGTCGTCGGCGAGCCGGTCCGCGAGGGCAGCGAGCCGCTGCTCGACCGCGGCCGTGGAGCCCGCGAGCTCGGCCTCGAGCGAGGCGACCGCCCCGTCCACCCGCTGCCGGTACTGATCGGTGAGCCGCCGGTCCACCTCCCGGCGCACTCCCCAGGCGAGCAGCGCCAGCGGCAGGACCACGGCGGCGCTGAAGGCGATGAACAGGCGCGCCCGAAAACTCACGGCTGCTCCCCGACCAGCAGCCCGCCGTCGTAATCCACCTGGAGCGCCGGCGCACCCGGCTGGAGCAGCGCGGTGGGACGGGTCTCGATGAGGGGCAGCGCCGCGGCCCCGACCGGCCAGGCCGCGATCTCCCGGCAGGGCACCAGCGCACGCCTGGGCAGGGGGACGACCACGGCCGAATACTCGCCCCGAGTGATGGCGGCGCTCAGCTCGGCGTCCGCCACCCCACGTGCCACGAGGGCCGGCGTCTTCGACATCGCGATGATCCGTTCGGCCAGCGCGCGCGCCACCGGGTCGCCCGCGGGGTACGCCACCGAGGCGGCGGCCGAGCCGCCGGGCGCCGGCGCCCTGGCGCAGTCGGTGGAGTCCCACCAGTACGGCGGGGCCGCCGCCCGCGCCGCCACCCGGACCGCATCGCGGGCGAGGGCGCCGCGCATCTCGGCACTGTCGCCGGCCGCGAGGTCCAGCGGGGCGCTCCCCCCGCGGGGGGCGAGCAGCACGTAAGTGCGGTTCCAGGGAAGCGGGTGCGGGGTGATGCCCGGGCGACGACCGGCGTACCCGATGACGGCGGGATCCGAGGTCACCACGGTGGCGCCGCGGTCCAGCGCGTCGCGGAGATCGCCTCCCGCCGGGGCGAGCAGCCGGATGGCCGAGGGAGCATCCGCCTCCCTGGGCGCGGCGAGCGCAGGATCGGCGAAGACCGCCGGCACCGAGTCCACCGCTGCGGCGAAGCCGACCACGAGCCGCCGGTCGTCGAGTGGCACGACGGAAGTCACCCCGGCCAGACGGAGCGTGGCCGCCGCGTCCCTATCGTCGCGCCAGTGTCGGGCCAGCTCGGCCGCCGCCGGCACCACGAGCGTCCAGTGGGTCCGCGTCGAGTCCGGGTTCCACGCCGCCGCGGCCCGAGGCAGCGGCCGGCCGGTGCAGCTCAGGCCGATCGGCGTGCGCGCCCGGGCGGGCGTCAGCAGGGCGGTGTCGGCTCCCGACGCCGCGGCGACGAGTGAGTCGCGCACGGCTCCGCCGGTCGAGGGGAGCACGCACTCCGCGTGGGAGGCGGCCGGGACCGGGGCTGAAGGCGGCGGAGCCGCGCCGCCGCAGGCCCAGAGCGGGCCGGCGGCCGCGGCGAGCGCCCCGGCCGCGAGCGACCGGGCCACCGATATGGTGCGCGGGGGCATGCATGGAATGTTAACAGCCGGCCGGGGCGGACCACGCTAGCGTCCCGAGTCGAGGTGCCAGGAGGCGTTGAGCCAGCGCCCGTCCCGGTGGACGAACACCTCCGTGGCGCGCCCGGAGTCGACCGCTCTCTCGCCTTGCGACTCGGTCTCTACCCGGAAGAGCGAGTAGAGGATCGCCACGTCCCCGAACGATTGGATTTCGGTGCGGGGAAACGCCAGGCCGACCAGTCTCACCCCTGTCCGGGCGAATTCCTCGGCCCCACGGATCACGCCCGCACGGTCGTACCAGGTGGTGTCTGCGTAGTTGATGGCGATCACCGTGGGCGGAAGCAGCCGGTCCAGCTGCGGCTGATCGTTCTCGAACCACGAGCGCCACACCTGTTCCCGGGCGGCCAGCAATGCGGCGCGGCCTCCGGCGTCGAGATCCCCGCTCTGTGCCGCGACGTCGGCGGTGCCGAGCGTGACCAACAGGACGACCGCAAGGGCGAGCCGGCGTTTGGGTGCGTGCATGCGCGCGCTCCTTTCACGGGTGCTGGACGACTGGCGAGCTCCCAAGGTGAGCCGCCCCCGGCGCGGGTGCTGCACCATTCTTGCTCCCCCATGCGCCGAGGTGCGCAAGATCCCGATAGCCGGCCCCCCTGCACCGCGTTAGTCTCCACCTACCCGACGCCTGGAGCCCCACGAATCGCCCGAGCCTCACGCACCGCCGGCCTCAGGGTGGAGCCCGTCACCGCCGGCCGGTGGCCCGACCTCGAGCAGCTCTTCGGCAGCCGCGGCGCCTGCGGCGGCTGCTGGTGCATGCATTTCCGCCTGCTGAAACCGGAGTTCGAGCGCGGGAAGGGCGAGGGCAACCGCGAAGCGCTGCAGCGCCTGGTGACCGCGGGGGCCGAGCCGGGCGTGCTGGCTTACGAGGGCGGCCGCGCGATCGGCTGGTGCGCCGTGGCGCCGCGGGAGCAGTACCCCAGGCTGGAGCGCTCCCGTGCGATGCGGGCGGTGGACGACCGGCCGGTCTGGTCCGTCGTCTGCCTGTTCGTGGAGAAGGGGCAGCGGCGCCGCGGTGTGTCGGTGGCGCTGCTTCGGGGGGCCGCGGAGTTCGCGTCGGCACGGGGCGCCCGGCTGGTCGAGGGGTACCCGGTGGAGCCCCGCTCCGGATCGATGCCCGACGTGTTCGCCTGGACCGGCACGGCGGCGGCCTTCCGCGCGGCGGGATTCTCCGAGGTGGCGCGCGGGGTCCCCGGCCGGCCGATCATGCGTCTGGATCTGCCGGCCCGTCAGAGATAGCCGAGCCAGGCATCACGCCGGCGCCGCTTGAGGCCGGCGTACCAGACGCAGGCCGGGTACAGCAACAGGATCACGGCCAGCGTGACGGCGTACACCACGGGAAGACCATACCCGTAGTCATCCGGCAGCGGTGTCGGCGGATTGCGTACCAGCCAGGGCACGACCTCGCCATAGCGCGCCAGCGAGAATCCCACCGCGATCGCATGGATGAGGGGGACGTGCAGCAGCCAGAAGAAGAGCGGCACCCGGCCGACGGTGCGCACCGCCTCGGCGAGGGTCCCCCGGGCGCGCTCCAGTCGGGGGAGCAGGGCGATCGCCGGACCCAGCGTCATGAGCAAGAAGAGCAGAGACGCGGGATACTTGGTGGTGTCGAGGAAGGAGAGAACCGTGCGCCACCACTCCGCCTGCGACGACCATGGATCGGGATCTCCATAGGCATTCACAATCCGGAGGATCAGGAACGACGCTGTGATCCCGAGGCCGAGCCGCAGGAGCACCGGATCGCGCCGCTCCGCGGGCCAGGTCATGACGGGCGCGAAGACGTAGCCCGCGGCCATCACTCCGATCCAGGGCACCAGCGGATAGAGCACGAAGAGGTCGACCCCCTGGGCCAGCGCGATCGTGCCCGGCTCGTGAAGCACCATCCAGAGCCAGGACCAGGTGCCCCACGAGGCGGCCTCGATCGGGTCGAGGAGGTTGTGTCCGGCGATCATCCCGACGCTCAGCACCGCAACGACGCCCCGCGGCAACCGGACCAGCCCGGCGAGCACGATCATGCTCCAGCCCAGCGCCCAGAAAACCAGCGCACCGGTGTATCCGTAGTCGAGATTGAACTGCCAGCCCAGCCGGGCGAACGTGACCTCAAGCAGGAGCAGCCAGAGCCCGCGGCTGAGCAGGTACCAGGACAGGCTCGTGCGGCTCCGCCCCCGCCCCAGCGAGAGATACGCGCCGGCGCCCGCGAGCAGCATGAAGACCGGCGCGCAGAAGTGGGTGATCCAGCGGGTGAAGAACAGGGCGGCCGTGGTCTGGCCGGGGTCGGTGGGATCGAACCTCGCCTCCGAAAGGAACCAGCGCACGTGATCGATCACCATGAGTAGGATGACCATGCCGCGGAGGATGTCGAGTCCGCGCACCCGCTCGCGCGGGTGATCCGGGTCCGGCCGGGGTGCGGCCCACGCAGCGTGCGGGGAGGTCATTGAGGTGGACATGAGGCCCAATATTCCGCCGGCCGCCGCCACCCGCTTTCGGGATCTTGCGCCCGGCGCGCCCGTCATCCGACGCCGGTTCCGCGGCGCCTCGGTGTCGCTCTACGACTGGAGCTGTGCGGGGCACCAGCCCAGCCGTCTCGAGGAGGAGTGGGCCGACGCGTTCGAGGTGGTGGTGGCGCGGCGGGGGGCGTTCCAGTGGGAGATCGCAGGGGAGCAGGTGCCGGCCGATGCGGGCACCGCGACCTTCTTCCACCCGGCGGAGCCATACCGGGTGCGCCATCCGGTGGCCGGCGGGGATGCCGGCTCGGTCTTCCAGGTCGGGCGGACCGGACTGGCCGCCCTGCTCGAGGAGCACGATCCGGCGGCGGCCGACCGCGCCCGGCCCCGCTTTCCCGCATCGCACATCGCCCTCGACGGCCGGGCCTACCTGCTGCACCGGCTCGCGATGCGAGCGGCGCTCGACCGGAGCGCCACTCCGCTCGAGGTGGAGGAGCGGGCGCTGGCGTTCCTGCGGGCGGCGGTGGCAGGCGGGTTCCAGCGGCGTGGGCAGGAGAGCAGGGCGCGGGCCGGGCGCAACCGGCTGGCGGGAGAGTATGCCGCCCGGGTTGCTGAAGTCATAGCGGCGCGGTTCCGGGAGCCGCTCACCCTGGGTGAGGTGGCGCGCGCGGTCGGGGTGTCGCCGTTCCACCTGAGCCGCCTGGTGCGGGCCGTCAGCGGGGTGCCGATCTACCGGATGATCCTGCGGCGCCGCCTGCGGGAGGCGCTGGAGCTGGTGCTCGATACCCGGCAGGGCATCTCCCGGATCGCGCTCGCGGTCGGCTTTGCCTCGCACAGCCACCTGACGGATGCGTTCCGCAGGGAGTTCGGGGTGCCGCCCTGCGCGCTCCGTCGTACCGGGCGACTCACGGGCCAGCGGGCCCTGTGACCCGCCCGGGGAGGACGCCCGGAACGTCCCGGCCGGCTCAGGGCTCCGCGACGACGAAAGGACTGCCGCCCAGCCCCGCCTTCAGCCGGGCGATGGCGGCCTGCGCCTCCCCCCGGGTAGCGAACGCCCCAGCCCTCACCTTGTAGAGACCGCGCTCCCGCACGATCACCGCCGGATAGCCGAGCTGTTCAACCCGGTCGGCCGCGTCGTCGGCGGCGCCGGGAGTGGCGACGGCGCTCACCTGCACCCGGAAGCGGACCGGCTGGTCGGCGGGCGGCTCCGGCTGCTCCGCCGGGGGCGGGGGCGGGGGCCCAGGGCGGCGAGCGGTGTCCGGGGCCGCCGCCGGCGGCTTCGCGCCCGTGGTATCCGGCGGGCGGGTTGTATCGGCGCCGCCCGCGGCCCGAACGGTGGCGCAGCGCTGGTTGAGATACCCGAGCTGGTTCTGCATCTCGAGATCCCGCGCGGCCGCGATGCCCTCCGTGAGCCAGCGGCAGGCGAGCTCCGGCTTGCCGAGATCGAAGTAGGTGCGCGCCGCCCAGTACGCGGCCTGGGGCACCAGCGGCGTCAGGGGGTAGTCGAGGCGC
>DASUSR010000368.1:0-32687 GCA_036375015.1 Gemmatimonadales bacterium | reverse complement strand
CATCCCGATCCGGGAGATCGCCGCCGCCGCCGAGCGACCCGAGCGGGTCCTGGGCATGCACTTCTTCTCCCCGGTGGAGAAGATGCCGTTGCTGGAGGTGATCCCGACCGACGTGACTGCCCCCGAGGCCATCATCACCGCGGTGCGGTTCGGGCGCCGGATGGGCAAGACGGTCATCGTGGTGGGCGACCGGCCGGGGTTCTGGGTCAACCGCATTTTGTCGCCCTATCTCAACGAGGCCGGACTGCTGCTCGAGGAGGGTGTTCCGATCGAGGCGATCGACAGGACCATGACCGGCTGGGGCTTTCCGGTGGGTCCGGTCGCCCTGCTCGACGAAGTCGGTCTCGATGTGGCGCAGAAGGCGGCCAAGGTGATGCACGAGGCCTTCGGCGACCGCATGCGGCCGGGCGCCGCGGTCGGCCACATGATCGCCGCGTCGCGGCTGGGCCGGAAGAACGGCCAGGGCTTCTACCGCTACCGCGACGGCCACAAGGCCGGGGTGGACGAGACGGCGTACGGCGTGATCGGCACCCGGCCGCAGCAGGACCCGGACGCCGGCGTCATCGAGCGCCGTCTGGTGTACGCCATGCTGAACGAGGCGGCCGCCGCCTGCGCCGAGCAGGTGGTCCGCAGCGCGCGCGACGGCGACATCGGGGCGGTCTTCGGGATCGGCTACCCGGCGTTCCGCGGCGGCCCCCTGCGGACGCTCGACGACCTCGGCGCGGCCCGCGTGGTCGAGACCCTGCACGAGCTGCAGGATCTGTTCGGCGAGCGGTTCCGGCCCACACCCGCCCTGGCCGAGATGGCCCGGCAGGGGAGCCGGTATTATCCCGCCTGAGTCGGTGGGAGGGCGGGTCCGGGGCATGCTGCTCTCGCTGGTCTTCATCCTGCTGGTCAGCTACGCCGCACTCCTGCTGCTGCTCCGGCTGAGCGAGCCCAGCTTGCTGTATTATCCCGGGCCCCGCGGTGCGCTGCTCGCTCCGCCGCCCGAGCTCGGGCTCCCGGTCGAGCAGGTTGAGATGCGCACCGACGACGGCGTCCGCCTGGTGAGCTGGGTGCTGCGAACCGGCCGCGCCGGCGACCCCTGGCTGCTCATCTGCCACGGCAACGGCGGCAACATCTCCGACGCCGGGCGTCCCTACCACTATGCCGGGCTCCTCGCCCAGGGGCTCAACCTCCTCGCCTTCGACTACCGCGGCTACGGCGCGAGCGAGGGCACGCCGACGGAGGACGGCCTCTATCGGGACGCCGAGACGGCCTACCGGTTCCTTCGCGACTCGCTCGGGGTGCCCGCCCGGCGCATCGTACTCTTCGGCCACTCCCTGGGCTCCGCGGTGGCGGTCGAGCTCGCCCGGCGGGTGCCCGCGGCCGGGCTCATCCTCGACGGCGCCCTCACCTCCGTGCCCGACCGCGCCGCGGAGATCTATCCCTTCCTCCCGGTCCGCTGGCTGGCGGCCAGCCGGTACGACTCGAGGAAGAAGATCGGCGAGCTCACCCTGCCCAAGCTCTTCCTCCATGCCGAGCGCGACGAAGTGATCCCGCTGGCGCACGGGCGACGGCTCTTCGCCGCCGCGCCGGAGCCCAAGCGGTTCGTCGTGCTTGCGGGCGGCCACGCCGACGCCTTCGACACCGACTCGGCGGTCTATTACGGCGCGATCCGGCGGTTCGTGGCGGAACTCGACGGGGTGGCGTCCCCGTAGGGAGGGAAGGAGTCCTCCAGCCCCCCACCCGGAGCCGTCCATGCCCCGTCCGCACCAGCTCCTCCTGCTCCTGCTGCTCGGCGTCACCCCGCTCGCGGCCCAGACCGCGCCGCAGGCCTCCCCCTGTACCGCCCCGGAGCACCGCCAGTTCGATTTCTGGGTGGGCGACTGGGAGGTGCAGCGCCCCGACGGGAAGGTCGCCGGCACCAACCGGATCGAGCCCATCCTCGGGGGCTGCGCCCTGCGGGAGAGCTGGACCGGCGCCAGCGGGTTCGCCGGCACCAGCTACAACGTCTACGACCGGTCGCGGAAGGTCTGGCACCAGACCTGGGTCGACGGCCAGGGCAACCTCCTCCAGCTCGAGGGCGCCTGGGCCGAGGGGCGGATGACACTCCAGGGCGAGACGGTGGACTCCACCGGCGCGAGGAGCCGGCAGCGGATCACCTGGACACCCACCGCGGCGGACCAGGTGCGGCAGCTGTGGGAGACCTCCACCGACGGCGGCGCCACCTGGTCGGTGATCTTCGACGGCCGTTACCGGAAGCGGTGACACGCCCGGCTTGTGTTCGGCCTGGCGGGAGTTTCCCTTACCAGGCCATGCCCGAGATTGCCGACCGGCTCAGCGCCATCGCGGATCGCTACCGCATCACCGAGGAGATCGGCCGGGGCGGAACCGCGACGGTGTTCCTGGCGGAAGACCTCAAGCACGGGCGGCGGGTGGCGATCAAGGTCCTCCGCCCGGTGCCCGGCGGGGCCTACGAGCCCCAGCGGTTCCTCCGCGAGATCCGGATCGCGGCCGGACTGGCCCACCCGCAGATCCTCCCCCTGCACGACTCCGGTGAGTGCGACGGGCTCCTGTACTTCGTGATGCCCTACGCCGGATGCGAGACCCTGCGCGACCGGATGGCGCGCGAGGGCCCGCTTCCCATCGACACGGCGCTGCGGATCGTGCGCGCGGTGAGCGCCGCGCTGGCGTACGCCCACCGGCACGGCGTCGTCCACCGGGACATCAAGCCCGAGAACATCCTCCTCCAGGAGGGGGAGCCGGTGGTGGCCGACTTCGGGGTGGCCACCGCGCTCTCCGCCGCGGCCGGCGACAGCGCGTACGTCACCGACGGCGGCTTTGCCGTGGGCACGCCCGCCTACATGAGCCCGGAGCAGGCCAGCGCGGAGCCCGCTCTGGACGGGCGCAGCGATCAGTACAGCCTGGCCTGCGTGCTCTACGAGATGCTCGCCGGCGAGCCCCCGTTCGCCGGCACCGGTGCCCGGGCCACGATGGCGCGGCACGCGATCGAGACGCCCGCGCCGATCCGAGTCCGGCGGCCCAACGTGCCCGCGGCGATCGAGCGGGCGCTGGCCCGCGCCCTCGCCAAGTCGCCCCGCGAGCGCTTCCGCACCATGGCGGAGTTCGCAGAGGCGCTGGTGGCCCCGGTGCCGGAAGTGATCCCGGCCGCGGACGCCGGCACCGTGCGCGAGGCGCGCACCATCGCGGTGCTTCCCTTCGTGAACGCCAGCGGCGACCCCGAGAACGAGTATCTCAGCGACGGGATCACCGACGAGCTGATCATCGCGCTCAGCAAGGTGGAGGGGCTGCACGTCGCCTCCCGCACCTCGGTGTTCGCGCTGAAGGGGCTGCAGGAGGACGTGCGCAACCTGGGCGCCAGGCTCAACGTGTCGGCGGTGCTGGAGGGAACCGTGCGGCGCTCGGGCACCCGGCTCCGCATCACGGCGCAGCTCACCGGCGTCGCCGATGGGCGCACGCTCTGGTCCGAGCGCTACGACCGCGAGATGGCGGACGTCTTCGCCCTCCAGGACGAGATCTCCCGAACCATCGTGACCACCCTCCGCGGCACCCTGCTGCGCGATCTGGGCGACGCTCCGCCGGTCCGCTACACCGCGAACGCCCGGGCGTACCACCTGTATCTCAGGGGCCGCTACTGGTGGAACCGCCGCACGCCCGCCGGGATCGCCGAGGGGATCAAGTACTTCGAGCAGGCGATCGCCGAGGACCCGGGGTATGCGCTGGCCTACACCGGGCTGGCGGATTCCTACGCGCTGCAGGTGGACTACCGCGGCGCCCCCGTGCGGGAAGGGATGGAGCGGGCCCGCGCCATGGCCCGCCGGGCGCTGGAACTGGACGACACCCTGGCCGAGGCGCACACCTCGCTCGGGTGGGTCGCATTCATTTACGACTGGGACTGGCCCGCGGCCGGCGCGGCGTTCCAGCGGGCGGTGTCGCATAATCCGGCCTATTCCGTCGCCCGGCAGTGGCACGCCTGGTTCCTCATGGCGATGGGACGGGTGGAAGAGTCGCTGGCCGAGGGGCGCCGGGCGGTCGAGCTGGATCCGGCCTCGGTATCCATCCGCCGCAGCGTGGGCTGGCTGCACTGCTACGCCCGCCAGCCCGCCGCCGCCCTGGATCACCTGCGCCGGGCCCTGGCGATGAACCCCACCGACGACGAGAACCACCGGCTGCTCGGCCTGGCCTACCTGCAGCTCGGCCTGTACGACGAGGCCGCCGGCGCCTTCCGGGAGGCGGTGGCGTCGTCCGATACCCCGTCCCTCGCCACCGCCGATCTCGGCCTGGTGGCCGCCGCGCGCGGTCGCCTCGCCGAAGCCAGGGCGGTGCTGGACGGCCTGGTGGCCGAGTCGAGAGAGCGGTACATCTCGCCGGTGGCGTTCGCCGTGCTCCACGTGAGTCTGGGCGACCACGATGCCGCCTTCGCGGCGCTGGAGCGCGCCTATCAGGACCGCCGCGGATGGCTTGCCTACCTCAGGACCGAGCCGGCGGTGGATCCCCTCCGCCCCGATCCCCGATTCACTGCCCTGCTCCGGCGGATGCGGCTGGCCTGAGCGCGCGGATGCGCCCCACTCCCACCTGGGTCGAGCGTCTCGCCCGTATCGGCATCGTCGCCAAGGCCCTCGTCTATCTCGCCATCGGCGCTCTCGCCACGGGTGTGGCGCTGGAAGCGGGCGGCGTGCTCACCGGCGGCGAGGGCGTGCTTCGACTCATCGTGGCCCAGCCGATGGGCCGCGCCCTCCTCGCCGCCCTCGCCTTCGGTTTGGCGGCCTACACCCTCTGGCTCTTCGCGCAGGCCGTGGCGGATCCCGACGGCAACGGCTCCAGCTTCGTCGGCATCGTCAACCGGATCGGACAGATCGTCACCGGGATCGCCCACGTGGCGCTCACCTGGGAGGCCGTCCGGCTGGCGCTGGGACTGCCCGGCGGCGAGTCTACCGGGGTGGAAGGCCTGGTGGGGAGCGTGCTGGAGGCACCCTTCGGCGTCTGGCTGCTGCGGGTGGCGGGTGCGGTGGTGATCGTGGTCGGGCTGTCGCAGATCTGGCGTGGTCTGTTCGGGGACGTGCGGCGGGACTGGCGGCTGCGCGCCCTCGATCCCGACCGGCATCCCTGGCCTTTCCGCGTCGGCCGCTTCGGGCTCGCCACCCGCGGGGTGGTGCTGGGGGTGGCCGGGGTGCTGCTGCTTCGGGCCGCCGCGGCCTACGACCCCGAGGAGGCGGGCGGCCTGGGCGACGTTCTGGCCCGGCTCTGGGCGCAGCCCGCCTCCCCCTGGCTGCTCGGCACCGTGGCGCTGGGCCTGGTGGCGTACGGAGTCTTCGCCTTGGTCGAGGCGCGCTACCGGTTCATCCCGTCCGCTTGAGCAGGCGCACGATGGCCCGCTCTTCCGGGGACAGGACATCGCCGGACGTTGGGGCGCTGTCGCCGTTCGCCAGCGTTTCCAGCATGGTGCCGGCGGTGTAGGTGTCGAACACGGCCGGGTGCACGTAGTACTTCCGGCAGACGGCGCGGGTGTTGTTGAGCTGCTCCGCCACCTGGTCGATCGCCTTCACGATGGCCGACTTGGCCTCGCGCTCGCCGGCCGAGGGGCCCAGCCGGCGGAGCGCGGCCACGGCGAGGATGGTTCCCGACCAGGTGCGGAAGTCCTTCGCCGTGAAGTCCTGGCCGGTGATGTCCTTGAGATACCCGTTCACGTCGGCCGATCCGATCGTCTGCTGCTCGCCCGCCTCGTCCACGTACTGGAAGAGTTCCTCGCCGGGGAGCGCCTGGCACCGCGCGACGATCTTCGCGAGCCGGCGGTCGCTGAGCGAGACCTGGTGGGTCTTCCCGCTCTTGCCGCGGAACTCGAACTCGAGCTTCGAGCCGTTCACCTCCACATGGCCGTCCCGCAGCGTGGTGAGCCCGAACGAGTCGTTGCTGCGGGCGTACTCGTCGTTGCCGACCCGGATGCCGGTGCACTCCAGCAGGCGCACCACGGTCGCGAGCACCTTCTCGCGGGAAAGCCCGGGGCGGGCGAGGTCCTGTTCCACCCGCTTGCGGATCTTGGGCAGCACCTCGCTGAAGGCCAGCATTCGGCCGAACTTGGTCTCGTCCCGCACCTCCCGCCATCTGGGGTGGTAGCGGTACTGCTTGCGGCCCCGCGCATCGCGTCCGGTGGCCTGGATGTGCCCCCGCGGGTCGGGACAGATCCAGACGTCGGTGTAGGCGGGCGGGATCGCGAGGGAGCGGACCCGGGCCAACGTCTTCGCGTCCCGAATGGTCTTCCCGTCGGGCCCCACGTAGGTGAAGCCCTTGCCGGCTCGCTTGCGCCGGATTCCCGGCGCGGCGTCGGTCACGTAGCGGAGTCCCGCGGTCTCCGCCGCTTCCTGGGGATCGGCGGCGGCCGCTGGAATCCGGGTCCGCACCGGCTTCCGCCGCGTGCGCTGCGCCGCCGGTCGCCGCCATCGCCGTGCCGTCTTCATCGTGGCCGCCTGACTGGTGAGATCCGGCACGATCATACACGACCGGAGTGGGGAGGCACGTGAGGGGAGTCACAGGGTCGCGGGGCAGGGGTCATCGCGCGGTGGCATCCCGAGCCGCGAACGAGGGACCTTGCAGGGGAACCACCCTGACCCCGGTAAGTACTTGTCACTCGCCGCGATGCATAATCATTCACCGTCCCCGCCACCTCTACTCCCCTCCGCGTCCCCCGGCTACTTTCCCGGCGCTTTCCCCAGGAGCACGGATGGTTCTCATGCGGCAGGGGCTGCTCTGGCTGTCCGAGCGGCAGGGTGTCTTCAACTTCGTCCGCCGGAACGGTCTCGCCCGGAAGTTCGCGTCCCGCTTCGTGGCCGGCGAGACGGTCGCGGAGGGCGTCGCCGCGGCGCGCGAGCTGAGCCGGCGCGGCATCACCGCGTCGCTCGACCTGCTCGGCGAGAGCGTCACGGTCGAGGCCGAAGCGGCCGCGGCGCGCGACCAATACCTGGCGATGCTGGACCGGATGGCGGACAGCGGGGTCGAGGTCAACGTCTCGGTGAAGCTCACCCAGATGGGGCTCGACATCGCGGAGGACCTCTGCGAGGCCAACATGACGCGGATTCTGGAGAAGGCCCAGGCGCTCCGCGGCTTCGTCCGACTCGACATGGAAGGGTCCGCCTACACCCAGCGGACCCTCGATTTCTTCCGGGACCGGTTGTTCCCCCGCTTCGGCGCGCACTGCGGCGTCGTCATCCAGTCGATGCTGCGCCGCTCGGCGCGGGACATCGAGGACCTCATCGCGCTGGGGGCGCGGGTGCGGCTCTGCAAGGGAGCGTATCTCGAGCCGCCGTCGGTGGCCTTCCCCGACAAGGCGGACGTGGACCGGAGCTACGTGCGGCTGATGGAGCGCCTGCTCGAGGCCGGCACCTATCCCGCGCTCGCCACCCACGACGAGGCCATCATCGCCCGGGCGCGCGAGTTCGTCCGGGCCCGGGAGATTCCCCCCGCCCGCTACGAGTTCCAGATGCTGTACGGGGTGCGCCGCGATCTCCAGGACCGCCTCCGCCAGGCCGGCCACAACGTCCGCGTCTACATCCCCTTCGGCACTCAGTGGTATCCTTACCTCATGCGGCGGCTGGCGGAGCGGCCGGCCAACATCGCCTTCCTGCTGGGCAACATGGTCCGGGAATCGGTGCCGGGACGGTGAGCGAGTACACCCTGGGCGGCTACATGCAGAAGCACGACCGCGCGGCCGCGTTCGGCGGCAGCGACGGCCGGGCGTACAGTGTGGCGGTGTACGTGGACGACGAGCCCGACCTACGCGGCCTCTACGGGGCCGCGTTGCTGTTCGTGCGCTGGTCGGAGGGGGGCGAGCGGCCCGTGGGGCATCTGGAGACCGAGGCGCTCGCGTGGGGCCGGACCCCGGCGGAGGCCGCGCAGCGGGTGGGGGCGCTCTCCCTCTACGACGTGAAGGCGGCGCTCGACCAGGCGATCGCCCGGGCGCCATCGGAGTGGTGAGCGGGCTGCTCGGCACGGTCCTGGAGCGCGACGGCGCCGTCTATCGGGTGGCCACGGCCGAGGGGGAGGTGCGGGCGGTGCTCCGGGGCAGGGCCAAGCGCGACATGGAACGGGTCGTGGTCGGGGACCGGGTGCGGCTCGATCCCGACGAAGGCGGAGGGCTGCACGCCATCGTGGGCCTGGAGCCGCGTGCCACCCTGCTCGAGCGCCGGGTGCCCGAGGGCCGCGGCGCCCGGCCGATCGCGGCCAACATCGACCAGGCCTTCGTCGTCACCGCCACCGTGGATCCCCCGCCGATTCCCCAGCTCATCGACCGGCTGCTCGTCGTCGCCGAGGCGAACGGGATCGAGGCGGCGGTCGTGGTCAACAAGGTGGACCTCGACCCCGGTCTCGCGCTCATCGACCGGTTCCGGCGGGCGGGGTACCGGGTCTATCCCGCCAGCGTCCGCACCGGCGAAGGACTGGCGGCGCTGCGCGAAGCGCTGAGCGGGAAGATCTCGGTGGTGACGGGACCGTCGGGAGCCGGAAAGAGCAGCCTCCTCAACGCCATCCAGCCCGGGCTCAAGCTTCGCATCGGCGAGATCAGCGCCAAGGTGCGCCGGGGCAGGAACACCACGGTCGGCGCCGTGATGCTCCCGCTCGAGAGCGGCGGCTATCTGGTGGACACGCCCGGCTTCAGTGAGGTCGGGCTCTGGGGCGTCGATCCCGCCGAGCTGGACGACTGCTTTCCGGAGTTCCGACCCTGGCTCGGTGAGTGCCACTACGCCGACTGCCGGCACCGTCGCGAGCCGGGCTGCCGGGTCCTGGAGGCGGTGGCGCGCGGTGAAGTGGATCCGAGCCGCTACCAGAGCTACATCACGCTGCTCGAGGAGCTGGAGAGTGCGCCGGAGGAATGGGAGTAGGAGAAAGCGGGAAGGGTGAATTCACTCTTCCCGCTTCACTCCTTTGCGCCTCCACCGCTCCCGGTCCCTCGTCTCCACCTTCTCCATCATCCTGTCGAACGCCACCTGCAGGTCGATCCCCTCCCGGTTCGCCATGCACACCAGCACGAAGAGGATGTCGGCCATCTCCATCGCGAGGTCGCCCTCGGCCTCGTCCTTCTTCTTGGTCTTCTGACCGTACCGGTGATTCACCTCCCGCGCCAGCTCGCCGACCTCCTCACTCAGGCGGGCCAGGTTGGTGAGCGGCTCGAAGTACCCTTCCTCGTACTGGCTGATCCAGGAGTGGACCCGGGATTGGATGGCGGAGAGGGACATGGTTGGGAGTCGAGGGTCGAGGGTCAGGGGTCCTGGTCGGGAGTCGAGAGTCCGGGAGTCAGGGAGGGCAGGCGGGATCCCGACCCTCGACTCTAGACTCTCGACGCTCCCCCAAGCGCACGAATCAGGGCTTTCATGAACACCCCCAGATCCGCCGGCGTGCGGGACGAAATCAGATTTCCATCCACCACCACCGGGCTGTCCTCCCAGATCATCCCGGCGTTCACCAGGTCGTCGCGGATCGCACCGACGCTGGTGCCGCGCTTGCCCTTGACGATCCCGGCCGAGATCGGGACCCACCCGGCGTGGCAGATGAAGGCGACGGGCTTTCCGGCCTGGTAGATGTCGCGGGTGATCTGAAGCAGGCGCTCGGAGCGCCGCATGACGTCCGGGGCGTAGCCGCCGGGAATGACCAGGCCGTCGAAGTCCTCGGCGCGCACCTGGTCCACGCTGGTGTCCACCGTCAGCGGATAACCCCGCTTCCCCTGATACGTGCGCTCCCCGGTGCCCGCCACCACGGTCCGCGCGCCCTCCTCCTCGAGGCGGATCTTGGGATACCAGAGCTCCAGGTCCTCGTAGAGCGGGCCGGCGAAGAAGAGAATGATCTTATTGGTGAGAGACATGGCTCACGAGGTTGAGAGCGTCGAGGGTGGAGGTCCGGAGACTGGAGTCTAAGCCGGCGGGACCCGGGACGCAGCCTTCGGTCGGGTCTCGGACTCTAGACTCGAAGCCCGCACCCGGTGATCTTGGATGACCACCATGCGATCCCGCGACCGTATTCTCGGCAACCTCGAGGCCATCTACAAGGAGTCCTACGACCGGGCGAAGAGCCTGGGCGACCAGGGCCGGATGCTCGATCTCGAGAGCGCCTACATGCGCGATCAGCTCATGCTCGAGATCCTGCTCGACATCAGAGACCTGTTCTCGGTCGCTCCGGCGGCCTCGGGCGGCACCGCGCTCGAGAAGCTGGAGGCGATCCGCCGGCTGACCAAACTCCGCTGAGCCCTCGATGACCCGCCGATTCGCCGCTCCCTCCTGCCTCGCGCTCGCGCTGGCCGGCCTCTTCGCCTGCGAATCGGCGGGGCCGCCCGCCGATCTCGTCGTCTACGGGCGGGTCTGGACCGGCGACTCGGCGCGACCCTGGGCCGGCGCCGTGGCCGTCCGCGGCGAGACCATCGCCGCCGTGGGAGACAGTGCCGAGGTTGCCCCGCGGGTCGGGCCCGCGACCCGCGTCCTCGCCGCCCGCGGCATGGTCACCCCGGGGTTCATGGACGGACACCTCCATTTCGTGGACGGCGGGTTCCAGCTCGCCAGCGTGGACCTGCGCCCGGCCGATTCCCCGGAGGATTTCATCACCCGGCTGGCCGCGTTCGCGGCGGAGAAGCGGCCCGGCGAGTGGATCACCGGCGGCGACTGGGACCACGAGAGCTGGCCCGGCGCGCCACTCCCGCGGCGCGAGTGGATCGACTCGGTCACGCCGGACAATCCGGTCTTCGTCAATCGGCTCGACGGCCACATGGCGCTCGCCAACAGCGCCGCGCTCCGCCTGGCGAAGATCGGCCGCGGCACCCGCGACATCCCCGGCGGCGTCATCGTGCGCGACCCGCGCACCGGCCAGCCCACCGGCATCCTCAAGGACGAGGCGATGGGGCCGGTGTACGCGGTGCTCCCGCCCGCGTCCCCCGCCCAGCGGGACGCCGCGCTGCAGCGGGCCATGCGGCACGCCGCCTCGAAGGGCGTCACCACCGTGAGCCATGTGAGCGTGCCCTGGCCCGACCTCGGCGCCTACCTCCGGGCCCGGGATGCGGGCACCCTGACCGTCCGCACGGCGCTCTACTTCCCGCTCCAGGACTGGCGCCGGGTCGCCGATACCGTGGCCCGGATCGGCCGGGGCGACGACTGGGTCTGGATCGGAGGGGTGAAGGGGTACGTGGACGGCTCCCTCGGCTCCACCACCGCGCTCTTCTACCGGCCGTACCACGACGACCCCTCGACGCCCGGCGTGCTGGTCACCTCCGAGGACTCCCTGCGCCGCTGGATCGGCGGGGCCGACTCCGCGGGCCTCCAGGTGGTGGTGCACGCCATCGGCGAGCGCGCCAACGGCCTCCTGTTCGACATCTTCGACAGCGTCGCCGGGGCCCACGGCGCCCGCGACCGGCGCTTCCGCATCGAGCACGCGCAGCATCTGCGGCGGGCGGATATCGCGCGGTTCGCGCGGACCGGCGTGGTAGCCTCGATGCAGCCCTACCACGCGGCCGACGACGGGCGCTGGGCCGAGAAGCGGATCGGCCCCGAGCGGATCCAGACGACCTACGCCTTCCGCTCGCTGCTCGACAGCGGGGCCCGGCTCGCCTTCGGCTCCGACTGGACCGTGGCGCCGATCGATCCGATCCTGGGTATTCACGCGGCGGTCACCCGCCGTACCCTCGACGGAAAGAACCCGGGCGGCTGGGTGCCGGAAGAGAAGATCTCGGTGGAGGAGGCCCTCCGCGCCTACACCACGGGCGGGGCCTACGGCGTGTTCGTGGAGGATCGTCGGGGGAAGCTGGCGCCGGGGTTCCAGGCGGACCTGGTGCTCCTCGACCGGGACCTGACCCGGATCCCGCCCGAGACGATCGATCAGACCACGGTGGAGGCGACGGTGGTCGGGGGACGCGTCGTGTTCGAGGGAGATGCGCGCGCGTCCCGATGAGCGTGAGAGCCGCCGAAGCATGCCCGACGTGAGGGCGGCGCAACCTGTAGGGCCTTTGCCAGTCGAGGACTCCGCATGGCCACATACGAATACGCCGTCCTGATCGGCCGGGATCAGGCCGGCACCGTCGGCGGCGTGACCTGGTATCTCAACGCGGTCGCCAACCCCCTCGGTGCCGGCCTGACCGACATTCTCAACCAGCTCGGGCGCGAGGGCTGGCAGGTCGCCGGGCTCGGCGATCTCGGCTTCGACGCCCGCACCGAGATCATCCTGATGCGGGAGCGGGCGCCGAGCAGCGGGGGCTGACGCTCCACCAGGGAGGCTCCACGTGACGATCGACCCGGTTGATCTCGTCGTCGGCATCCTGATCGGCACGCTCGCCGCATGGGTCTACGTCGCGCTGTGGAAGGTCGGGTACACCCGGCGCGTGCGCGAGGACGCCGTCTCGCGCAGTCAGGCGGTGACCTCGGGCAAGGTGCACGAGCAGTTGATCCCGTATCTGCCGGCGTTTCCCTACAACCCGAAGGACGCGCGGTTCCTCGGCAGTCCGGTGGATCTCGTGGTGTTCGATGGGCTCTCCGAGGGCCGGGTGCGGCGCATCGTATTCGTGGAGGTCAAGACCGGCGGGGCGGGGCTGACCGGGCGGGAGCGACTGGTGCGGGAGGTCGTGCGGGGCGGCAAGGTCGAGTGGGCCGAGCTTCGGGTGGCACCGCGAGCGAGCGGCGCGGCCTGAGGTCGCGAGCACGGCCGCCGGACGCCATGAGCCTCCGGGTCCCTCAGGTCGTTGCCCAGCTCCACGCGCTCGGCGTCGAGCCGGGCATGGTGCTTCTGGTTCACACGTCCTACCGCGCCGTCCGGCCGGTGGAGGGCGGCCCCCTCGGGCTGATCGCCGCGTTGCGCACGGCGCTGGGCGAGCGGGGCACGCTGGTGATGCCCTCCTGGAGCGACGACGACGACACGCCCTTCGACCTGGCGGCGACACCGGTCGCCGCCGATCTCGGTGTCACGGCGGAGCTGTTCCGCCGCCTCGAGGGCGTGCGCCGCAGCGATCACCCGTTCGCCTTCGCCGCCCTCGGGCCCGACGCGGAGGCGATCACCGCCGACCCGCTCCCGCGGCCGCCCCACGCCCTGGAGAGCCCGGTCGGGCGGGTGTACCAGCGGGACGGCTCGGTGCTGCTGCTCGGCGTGGGACACGACGCGGATACCACCCTCCATCTGGCGGAGACGCTCGCTCGGGTGCCCTACGGTGTGCCGAAGCACTGCACGGTCCGGGAGGGAGACCGCACCGTCCGGCTGGATTATCTGGAGCACGACCATTGCTGCCTGCGGTTCGCGCTCGCGGACGACTGGCTGCGGGCGCGCGGCTTCCAGCGCGAGGGGATGGTCGGGCACGCGGCCGCACGCCTGGCCCGGTCGCGCGACATCGTGGAAGCGGCCTGCGAGCGCCTGCGCCGGGACCCGCTCGTGTTCCTCCATCCCCCGGAGCATGGGTGCGCCGAATGCGACGCCGCGCGCCGAAGCATCGGCCCGGAAGGCCGCGGCTGACCCGATGCCGAGACTCGCGCCCCTCATCCTGCTCCTCGCCGCGTGCGGCTCGTCCCGGGGCCCCGACGTCATCTTCCTCCCCTCCGCCGCCGACGTCGTGGATCGGATGCTGGCTCTCGCCCGCGTCGGAGCGGATGACGTCGTCTACGATCTGGGCTGCGGTGACGGGCGGATCGTGATCGCGGCCGCGAAACAGCGCGGCGCCCGCGGGGTCTGCGTGGACATCGATCCGGGGCGTGTCGCGGAAAGCGAGCGCAACGCGGATACGGCCGGGGTGCGCGCCCGCATCGAGTTCCGTCGTGCCGACCTGTTCGAGACCGATCTCGCCGAGGCGAGCGTGGTGGCGGTCTACCTCTCCCCGTCGCTCAACCGGCGCCTCCGGCCCAAGCTGCTGCGGGAGGTGCGGCCCGGCGCGAGAATCGTGTCCCACAACTTCGACATGGGTGACTGGCGGCCCGACACGCTCGTGCGGGTGGAGTGGCCCACGGGGACCACCTCCACCGTCTGGGGCTGGATCCTCCCGGCCGACGTGGCCGGCACCTGGGAGCTGAGCGCCCCGGCCATCGGGGGAAACGGCCGGGCCCGGCTGCGCTTCACGCAGCACTACCAGGAGGTGGCCGGGACCGCCTCTCTGGCGGGACGGACGGCGGGGGTGGACTCGATTCGGCTCGTCGGCGACAGCCTCGAGTTCCAACTCACCGGGCCCGGCGCCGGTCGATCGGGCGCGATCCGGTTCGCCGGACGTGTCTCGGGCGGCACGATGAGCGGCGTGATGCGAAACGGGCAGCAGCCGGCCGGCACACCCTGGCGGGCGACACGACCCTGACGAGCGCGAGGACAGGTCGATGCATCACATCCTCTGGGAGTACGAGGTCCGGCCCGACCGGGTCGCCGAATTCGAGGCGTTCTACGGCCCCGAAGGGTCCTGGGCCCGGCTCTTCCGGTCGGCTGAGGGCTATGGAGGGACCGACCTCTTCCGAGACGTCGCCCGGCCGACGCGCTTCCTGACGGTGGACCGCTGGGCCTCCCCTGAGGCCTTCGACGCCTGTCTCCGGGACCGCCGCGAGGCCTACGACCGCCTGGACGCCGATGCCTCGGCCTTCACGGTCGCGGAGCGGCGGATCGGCGCGTTCCAGGCATAACGGACGCCCGCGCCGGGTGCCCCCCGGCCACTCGCCCGCTATCTTTCCAGCGATCGCATCAGTGACCGTGACCCCTCACCCCCGAGCCCCATGGCCACTCGCACCACCAGCCGCGCCCGGGCGTCCGCCAAGCTCGAAAAGCCCGACCTGCTCGACATTTACCGCATCATGGTGCTGGCCCGCCGGATCGACGACAAGGAGATCCAGCTCAAGCGCCAGAACAAGATCTTCTTCCAGATCTCCGGCGCCGGCCACGAGGGCGTGCTCGCCGCGGCCTCCAAGGTGTTCCGTCCGGCCTACGACTGGTTCTACACCTACTACCGCGACCGGGCGCTCTGCCTGGGGCTGGGCATGACGGCCACCGAGCAGTTCCTGTCGGCGGTGGGCGCCGCGGACGACCCGAACTCGGGCGGCCGCCAGATG
The DNA here is from genome assembly GCA_036375015.1 of Gemmatimonadales bacterium. Lineage (GTDB taxonomy): Bacteria > Gemmatimonadota > Gemmatimonadetes > Gemmatimonadales > GWC2-71-9 > CAVVWJ01. Next base: position 17,658 of record DASUSR010000368.1, on the reverse strand, counting down.
CCGTCCCACTGGGGGCACAAGGATCTCAACATCGTGAGCGCCTCGAGCCCCACCGGCACCCAGTTCCTCCAGGCGGTGGGCTGCGCTGAGGCATGGCTGCGCTACACCCGCATCGAGGGCATCCCCGAGCGGGAGGAGCGGGTCAAGGGCGACGAGGTGGTTCTCTGCACCACCGGCGACGGCACCACCAGCGAGGGCGAGTTCTGGGAGGCGCTCAACTCCGCCACCAACCTCAAGCTCCCCGTGGTGTTCCTGGTCGAGGACAACGGCTACGCCATCTCCGTCCCGGTCGAGGTGAACACGCCGGGCGGCTCGATCTCCAAGCTGCTCACCGGCTTTCCCGGCCTGTTCATCCAGGAGGTGGACGGCTGCGACGTGATGGCGTCGTACGACGTGCTCACCCGGGCAGTGGACTACGCTCGCGCGCGGAAGGGCCCGGCGCTGGTGCACGCCCACGTGATCCGGCCCTACAGCCACTCGCTGTCGGACGACGAGGTGCAGTACCGCCCGCCCGCCGAGCGGAAGGCGGACGCGGAGCGCGATCCGATCAACCGGTTCCCGGCCTACCTGATCGAGCAGGGTATCGCCACCCGGGCCGAGCTGGACCTCATCGTCAAGCAGGTGGAGGAAGAGGTCCAGGTGGCGGCCGAAGTCGCGCTCGCCTCGCCGCAGCCGGGCACCGACACGGTCTACCGCTACGTGTATTCCCCCGACGTGGATCCCACCTCGGAGCAGTTCGACACCGAGGACGACCCCCGCTTCGCCGGCGACCCGACCACCATGGTGGATCTGCTCAACGTCTGCCTGCGGGACGAGATGGCGCGCGACCCGCGCATCGTCGTCTTCGGCGAGGACGTGGCGGACTGCAGCCGGGAGGACAACCTGGCCGAGGTGAAGGGGAAGGGCGGAGTGTTCAAGGTCACCTGGGGCCTGCAGCGCGCGTACGGCAGCACTCGGGTCTACAACTCGCCGCTCGCCGAGGCCAACATCGTCGGCCGCGCGATCGGGCTCGCCACCCGCGGACTCAAGCCGGTGGTGGAGATCCAGTTCTTCGACTACATCTGGCCGGCGTACATGCAGCTCCGCAACGAGCTGGCCCTCATGCGCTGGCGCAGCAACAACGCGTTCGCGTCGCCGGTGGTGGTGCGGGTGACCTACGGCGGGTACCTCAAGGGCGGGTCGGTCTACCACTCCCAGACCGGCGCCGCGGTGTTCACCGGGGTGCCGGGGCTGCGCGTGGTCTGCCCCGCCACGGCGCTCGACGCCAACGGGCTGCTCCGCACCGCGATCCGCTGCGAGGATCCGGTGCTCTTCCTGGAGCACAAGCATCTCTACCGGCAGACCTACAACAAGGCGCCCAACCCCGGCCCCAACTTCATGATCCCGTTCGGGAAGGCCAAGGTGGTGCGTCCCGGCAGCGACTTGACCCTCGTCACCTACGGCGCGCTGGTGCAGCGCTCGATCTGGGCGGCCAAGGAGGCGGAGGAGAAGCACGGGGTGAGCGCCGAGGTGATCGATCTCCGCTCGCTGTCGCCGGTGGATTGGGAGACGATCGGCGAGTCGGTGCGGCGGACCAACCGCGTCGTCGTGGCGTACGAGGATTCGCTGTCCTGGGGCTACGGCGCCGAGATCGCCGCCCGGATCGGGGAGACGCTGTTCGCCTACCTCGACGCCCCGGTGCGGCGGGTGGCCTCGACCGACACCTTCGTGGCCTACGCGCCCGAGCTCGAGGACGTGATCCTGCCGCAGGTGGACGACCTGCGCGAGGCAATCGTGGAGACGGCCGCCTTCTGAGGGTCATCGCCCAGTGAGCTCAGGGTAACGGGGATGAGAATCGGGGGCCTCCGCACTGCGGGGCCCCCGATCGCCTATCGGCTCGCGGCTGTCGTGCCGCTCTTGTCCGGAAGCCGCAGTTCCGCCCTGCTTCCGTGCCTTGCTCAGCTCAGCTCGTCTGCCTTGATCCCTCGGCAAGTGGGGATGGTCGGTCCATATGCCGGCATCCACTTCGTGGGTACCCGGGACTGGGCGGATGCCGCGTTCCTCCCTTCCGGCGAGGTCCACTCCCATCAATAGGGATCGGTACCGCGGCTGTCAATCGCGAAGAGACCCCGGCGTCGGTGAGAACGGCGGAGGCGGTTCCGCGTCATACGCGGGACTTCACATCGGGCGTCTCCCATGCGGCAGGTGCTGGTCCTCTTCCTCGCGTTCGTACCGCTCGCTCCGGCCGCCGGCCAGGGGACCGACGGCTTCAGCACCCGGCTCGCCATGGTGAGCGGAATCACGGCCATCGACGCACTGTGGTTCCCCCGGGCCGGGTACGCCGGCCGGGACGAGGCGGGCGTGCCGCGGTATGTCCGTCGTCCCTTCGATCCGGAGGAACGGGCGCTGCTCCGGCGCCGTTTCGGGATCGAGGACCCGAGCCGGCTGTATCTCTCGGACTCTTCCTCCGCCGGGTACCTGGTGTACGACACCGAGCGCGATCCCGGCGCGGGGCGCCTGGTGCGCTCCTACCGGATCGGCGCGCCCTCGGTGCGCCGGGAGGACGAGAGCTGGGAGGAGCTGGAGCGGCGGCTGCGCGCCATGCGGCCGGGCGATTTCCCCCGCGCGGTCCGTACCCCCGTCACCTCGCTCGACTCCCTCGCGCCCGAGGTGCGGGACCACTTCGTCCGCATGGTCGCCGACGCCCGCACCGCGAGGCACCGGGTCCGCGTGGCCGAGTCGTGGCGCTCGCCGGAGCGCCAGGCATACCTAATGGCAGTCGGCGGCGGTCTCACCTTCACCGCCACCTCGATGCACTCGAGCGGGCACGCGGCCGATCTCGTGGTGGGCGACGGCGACCTGGGGAACCCGGTCACCCGGGCCAGGTGGATCGCCTTCCGGCGCTGGCTGGCCGCGTACGATGGGGGACGGTTCCGGATGATCGGGACCCCGGAGCGCTCCTGGGACTGGCCCCACGTGGATCTGGCCGAGGGCGTGCCCGGCTACGAGTCCATCGAGGCGCTGCTCGACGCTGCAAGGGCGTTCGAGGCGACGTTACATTCGTCGCATGACCCTGCACGAGGCGGAACAGCCGCTCTCCCTGGCGCTGGAGGCCGCAACCACGCGGTTTTCGGCGATGGTGCGGCAAGTGGGGCGCCGCTATCGGCTCGATGAATCTGCGCTGGACGAGCTGATGCAGGAGGTGCGGATCCGGCTCTGGCGGGCGCGGGGCACCAGTGAGCAGATCGGCGAGACCAATACGTCCTACGTATACCGCACGGCGTCCTCGGCCGCCCTGGATGTGCTCCGCCGGCGCCGGTCGCGGCAGGCGGACCGGCACGACGCCATCGACGACGGGGGGGTGGCGGTCCTGGCGGCCCCCGAGCCGGACCCGCACGCCGCCCTGGAGGGGTCCGAGCTCGCCGAGCGGGTGCACCGCGCGATCGAGGCGATCCCCGCCACCCGCCGCCCCGCCGTCCGGATGCACCTCGCCGGCTATCCGCGCGAAGAGATCGCCGAGCTCATGGGGTGGACCGAGGGCAAGACCCGCAATCTGCTCTACCGTGGACTGGCCGACTTGCGAGAGCAGCTCGCCAGCGAGGGGGTGGGATGGGATTCGACCGGAGAGACGACATGGTGACCGAAGCCCGCATCAAGGAGCTCTACCAGTCCACGATGCGGCGAGGATCGGCGGCCTGCCCGGCGCCCGAGGCGCTGCAGGCGCTCGCCCGGCGCGAGGGCGACGAGGCGACCCGGCTCGCGACGCTGCAGCATGCGATGACCTGCACCGACTGCCGCGCCGAGCTGGACCTGCTGAGGACCGTGGAGCGGGCCGGCGCAGAGCTCGACGTGAAGGCACCTGGCGGGAGCGCTCGGTCGCGCCTGACCTGGATGCTGCCGGCCGCGCTTGCGGCGACGGTGCTGCTCGCCGTCGGGCTCGGCCGGTCGGCGCTGAGGCCGGGAGACGAGCCGCTCCGCTCGGGTGACGACGCCGGGGCCGTGGCCGTGGTGGCGCCGGGTCCGGAGGCGGCCGCCGGCGAGCCGATCACCTTCGCCTGGCGTCCGGTGGCGGGGGCGAGCCGCTATCGGGTAGAGGTCCTCACCGAAGGCGGCGACATTGCGGTCGAGGCCGAGACCAGGGATACCGCAGTGACGCTCGAGGGTGTGGGGCGGCTCCGCCCCGGCGACTACCACTGGTGGGTCGTGGCGTTGAACCCCGGCCCCGGGCCGCGCTCGGCGCTCCGTCCCCTGCGCCTCACCGCCAGGTAGGCCGCGCCCGCGACCAACCCCAGCGCCGCCAGGGCGAGGGCCGCCCAGGGGAGCGGTGAGCGAGACTTCGCGGGACGGACCGGGACACGGGCGAGGGGGTCGCCCACCACGGTGAATCCGGCCCACTCGCTCGGCGGCGCCCCCCGGCCGATCGCCTCGAGCTTGGCCGCCCGCAGGGCGTCCACCACCGGCAGCCCCCGCGCCAGCGCCGAGTAGAAGTCGCCCACCACCCGCACCGTGCTCCTGTCGCCGATCCGCCACTGGGTCGCGACGACCGCGCGCGCACCCGCGGCCACCAGCGGGGCCGTGAGTCCCTCCATGCCCTCGCCGGTGATCGCCACGCCGCCTGCCGTGCGGCAGGCCGACAGCACCACGAGATCGGCATCCAGCCGGAGCGCCGCGAGATCCGCGGGGGACAGGAAGCCGTCCTCCCCCTCGCTCGGGGCCAGGGCGAGCGCCGTACGGGCGAGCGAAGTTTCGTCCACCAGCGCGTGGGTGGCGAGATGGATCACGCGGAACCGTTCGAGCGGGGCGTGCTTGAGCCAGCCTTCGCTCGCGTCGGATCGGAGCCGCACCTCCGCCGACGGCGCGTAGCGCGCCACCTGGCGCGCCTCCTCGCCGCTCGCGGCCAGCCGGGCGAGCCCGCCCTGGCCGGCGAAGGCCGAGCGGAACACCTCGCCCTCGCGCGTGGCGACCGCGACCTGCTCTCCAGGAAACTCGGGGTCACCGATCGCGAGGAGCTGCACCGGCTCTCCCGGCGCCCGCCGCTGCCCGTCGCGCCAGAGCCCGAACGCCACCCCCGCCGACGGCGCCAGCCCGACCGCCCAGCGCTCGACCACCACGCTGCCGTCCGGGAGCCGCAGCACGTCGAAGGGCACCCGGTGGAGCGGCCCGTCCGGCACGACGACGAGCCGGCTCACGCCGGCGAGCGAGCCGGCGGCGGGCGCGAGCAGCGTCGCACCGAGAATCGCCGTGATGCTCCGGGGGTCGGTGCCGGCCTCCAGCATGGCGACCAGCCGGCGGACCGGCGCGGCCAGGGAGTCGGCCGAGGGAAGCAGGAAGGCGCGCACTCCGGCGCGGGTCACCACGAACAACGTCGTGGGCGCGCCCTCGCTCCCGGCCATGTACTCGAGGAGCGCCGTGCTGTCGGGCAGCGCGGCGGCGAGCTCCGCCACGGTCACCGGCCGCACCCGGTGCGCCCGGGCGCCGGCCATGATCCCCGCCTCGCGCAGCACGTCGGCCTGGTTGAGCCGGTCGGTGAGCGTCCGCGCTCTCCGCTGCTCGGCCAGCGCGAATGCGGCGTCGATCCGGCCCGCCCCGGCCAGCGCGGCGAGCACCCGGGCGACCGGCGCCTGGGGATCCCGCTCACCGAACGCGCTGGCGGCGAACGCGAACCGGCGAAGCTCGTCGTCCCCCAGCGACGCGCGCCAGGACTCCAGCTCCTCGCTCGCCGAGGTGATCCCCCGTTCGGCCCCTGCGAGATCGCCGCGTCGGGCGGCGACCTCGGCGAGCCGCATGCGAGTGAGATGCCGGTGCAGGTGCTGGTCCGGCTCCAGCCCGGAGAGGAATCCGGTGAACAGGCGCTCCGCGGAGGCGAGGTCACTCCGGCCGAGCGCGATCCGCGCGCGATCGTAGGCGAAATCGGCGCGCGCCTCATCTCCCCGGCCCTTCGCCTCCGCTGCTCGCTCGGCCGCGTCGAGCTGGGCGGCGGCGTCGGCCCAGTCGCCCTCTCGCATCGCGAGGCGGGCGAGCTGCTGGCGGGAGAGGACCTCGTCCTCCAGCCGGCCGGTCTCCTGTGAGGCCGCCAGGAACTGCTCGTAGGCCGCGCGCGCGGCCGGGATGTCGTCGCCCATGGCCAGCACCCAGGCGCGATTGCCCTGGGCGATCCGGGCGCCGTTTCGCTGGCCCAGCGAGTCGTAGAGCGCCGTGGCGCGCTCGAAGTAGTCCATCGCCGTGGGCAGATCGTTCACCCGGAGCGCCAGCATCCCGAGCCCGCCGTAGGCGAAGCCGAACCGCTCCCGGTTGCGGGAGATCTCCGCCTCCTGGAGCACCTGTCGCAGGGCGGCCTTGGCCTCGCCCAGCCGGCCGAGGAACTGCAGCTCGTCGCTGCGGCGTGAGGCGAGGCGGGCCAGGGACGAGTGGTCGTGGGTCGCGCGCAGGAGCGCCTCCGCGCGGTCCAGGTTGGCGAGCGCCGAGTCGCTCCGGCCCAGGAGGCTGTGGACCAGCGCGTGGGCCTCGAGGCAGTGCCCCGTGATGCGGCGCTCGCCCAGGCGCGACGCCATTGCCGTGCCCCGGGCGGTGAGCGCCGGCGCGGCCGAGTCGCTCAGGATCGCGCGATACAGCCCGAGGCGGCAGAAGTACTGCGCCCGCTCCCAGCTCTCTCCCGGCGGCAGGATGGCCGCCAGCGAGTCGAGCGCCGCGAAGGAGGCGTCCATTCCGCCCAGGGCGCTGCGGGTGTTGCTGAAGCCGATCATCGCGTCGATCTCGCCGCCCCGGTCGCCGATCCGGCGGGCGTCCGCGATCGCGAGGGTGAGGAGCGAGTCGCCACGGAGCCAGTTGCCCTCCGCCAGCGCCACGCGATAGAGCCCGATCGTGGCCTGCACCGTGTATGCGTCGGTGGCCCGGCTCCGTGCCAGGATTTCCCGGAAGTGCCGCTCGGCGGCGGGGAAGTCGTACTCGAGCCGGGCGAGGCTGCCGAGGCCGAGCGCGGCGGCGCGATCGCCGGAGTCGGCCTGGAGTGCCGCGGTCCAGCGGACCCGCACGACCTCGGCGCTGTCGTCGCTCACGGCGCGCTCGGCGGCCTGCACCACCGCGCGGGCGGCGGGCTCGGCCTGAGCCCCCGTCTGCTGGGGGAAGGCAAGTGCGAGGACGAGGACGGTTGTGAGCACGGGGCGTGGGGACTACGTCACTTCATCGCTTCTCTGATTTCCCCGGCCGCGGCGATGGCGTTGTCCACGTCGCGGGAGAGGGCCTTGGCCTGCTGGGTGGCCTGGGTGAGGTCGCCGAGCACCGCGGCCACTCCCGCGGAGCGGAGGCGGAGCAGATCGAAGCGCACGTTCTGCATGGCCAGCACGCAGGACTCGAGATGGCCCGCCACCTGCGAGCGCCGGCCCTGCAGATCGCTGATGGTCTGCCGCTGCCGCTGGAGCAGGCCCAGCCGGCGCTCGCGCTCGGGATCGTCGGGCTCGCGGGAGAGCGACGCGATCCGGTCGTCGATCTGCATCAAGCCCTCGGTATCGAGGTTGGTGTCCATCGCGTGCAGCGTCCGCGCGAGGTCGGTGGCCCGCTCGTACAGCGCGTCCACCGTCTGCTGGATCTCGGGGAGCATCCTGCGCTCCGCCGGGGGCAGCCGGTCCATGAGCTTGAGGATCGCCTGGCGGTCGCCATGCGCCTGGATCACCGAGCCGAGGTGGGCGCCATAGTCCTCGGGCGTCGGCGCCGGGAGTGCCCGAGCCGGCCTGGCGCCCTTGAGCATGACGGTCTCGACGGCGTCGGGCGCCGGCGGGCGGGTGAGCACATCGCGCCAGCTGTAGCCTGCCTGCCAGAGCCGCGCGTAGTTGCGCATCATCCCGAGCCCCATCCCGAAGGTGGGGAACAGGAACCAGGGGGTGTCGAGGCCGGTGGCCACGTTGATCCCGAAGCAGCCGAGCGACACCGCGGCCCAGCTGGCGAACTGCCCCCGCACCTGCTGGACGATGCGGGGCTCGCCGGTGTCCGGGACCGGGAGCTCGTCGCGGCCGCGCCGGCGCGAGCGGTCGAGGTCGCGCTGGAGCTGGCGGTCGGCCAGACGCGCCGGCGCGCGGGCGGGGGCATCCCGTCGGGCGGCCGCGCGCTCCGCGGCGCCACCCCTGGGCGGTTCCGGCCGGCGTCCACCGCCGAAATCCCGGGTACCCACCCCCCGGTTCGAGCGCCAGCCCAGCCCGGTGGGCTGGTATCCCACCACCGATCGGCTCTCCAGCGCGCGCCGCAGCGCGTCGGCGGAAGGCCAGCGGTTGGTGGGGTCCTTCTCGAGACACCGGCTCACCGCGAGCGCCAGATCCTCGGGCACGTCGGGTCGCTTGGAGCGGACGTCGGGGGCCGTTTCCGTGATCTGCTTCATCAGGATGCCGGCCACCGTCGGGGCGCTGAACGGCAGCTCGCCGGTCAGCATCTGGAAGCTCACGATGCCGAGACTGTAGAGGTCGGAGCGGCCGTCGATCTCCCGCTCGCCGGCGGCCTGCTCCGGGCTCATGAAGGCCGGGGTCCCGATCGCCACCCCCGCCCCGGTGAGCGTCGCGCCCGACGAGCCGGACAGCGCCTTGGCGATGCCGAAGTCGGTCACCATGACCCGACCCCGGGAGCCTTCCAGCAGGATGTTGTCGGGCTTGATGTCGCGGTGAATGATCGAGAGCCCGTGGGCGGCGCCGAGGGCGTCGGCGGCCTCCGCCATGATGCGGCGGGTCTCCTCCACCGGCAGCCGGCCCCGCCGCCGGATCCGCGCCCCCACCGACTCCCCGTCCACGTAGCCCATGACGAAGTACACCAGCCCGAGCCCCTCACCGACGGTGTGAATCGGCACGATGTGGGGATGGGAGAGGCGGGCCGCGGTCTGGGCCTCGCGAGTGAAGCGCTCGCGGATATCCTGCTGGAAGGCCAGCTCGGGCGGGAGAACCTTGATGGCGACCCGGCGCTGGAGCCGCTCGTCACGGGCGCGGTACACCACACCCATACCGCCGCGCCCGATCTCGCCTTCTATGGTGTAGGCGCTGCCCAGCGCCTCGGCGAGCCGAGCAGCCAGCGGCTTGTCCGCCGAATCGGTCATGGCACTCAATCTGGCACGGGGCGCGGCGACGGGGTAGGGGAGGGAGAGCTGGGAAGCGAAGGTGCGGCCACGAGCCGAGCGTAGCGGACCCTCGACTCTTGGCGTTCCACGCCCGAGTCAGCGCTCCGATGACATATTGGCAGCCGATCCACCCACCCTGCCAGTATGCGCACAGGTCCGCGCCCTTCCGGGAACCCATCACCCCCGTAAGTTGTTGGGAAACAACGCCAGAACGACGCGGGGCGTGGCACGCTCGGTGCAACTACCTCCAGGATCGTTCCGTGGCACTGTCACTTTCCCCCGTATGGCGGGGATTAAGGAGTTGTTTCGAGATGGCTGAACGCCTGACCATGCCTGTCCTCCCCCTTCGGGAGGTCGTGCTCTTTCCGGGCGTCACCGCACCGATCGGTGCGGGGCGGCCGGCGACGCTCCGGGCCATTGAGGCCGCGTTGACCACGCCCGACCGGCTGGTGTTCGCGGTGTCGCAGCGGCAGAACGTCGAGACGGTGAATGCCGAGGTCCTCTACACGATCGGGACCATCGCCCGCATCGGCCAGCTCCAGCGCGGGCTGTCCGGGATGCAGCTCCTCCTCCATGGAGAGCGGCGCGGCATCGCGATCCACTACACCGACAAGGAGGGCTTCCTCCAGGCCATCGTCCGCGAGGCCGAGGAGATGCTCCCCATCAACCCCGACGACCCCGCCTTCGTGGCGTTGCACCGTGAAGCGCGGGCCCGGGCGGCCGAGCTGGGCCAGAAGTCCGGGTTGCCGGACGAGGTGGTTCAGCAGGTCCTGGCCGGCGTCAACGAGGCCGGCAAGTTCGCCGACCTGGTGGCGGGCTACATCGACATCACCCCGGCGCAGCGCCAGGTGCTGCTGGAGACGCTGAGCGTCGAGGAGCGGCTCCGGCGGGTGCTGGTGCACGTGCAGCGGCAGATCGGCGTGCTGGATGCACAGGAGGACATCAAGTCCCAGGTCCAGGAGGAGCTGGGCGAGCGCCAGCGCGAGATGTTCCTGCGCGAGCAGCTCAAGACCATCCAGCGGGAGCTGGGCGAGGACGACGAGCGGGACGATCTCCGCGACCTCAAGGAGAAGATCGCCGCGCTCGAGCTGCCGGCCGAGGTCCAGAAGGAAGTGGACCGGGAGCTCAACCGGCTCAGCCGGATCGGCCGCGAGTCCATGGAGTCGCAGGTGATCCGGACGTTTCTCGAGAACATCGTGGAGCTGCCCTGGAACACCCGCAGTAAGGAGCACCTCGATCTGGTCGAGGCGTCGCGCATCCTCGACGAGGATCACTACGCCCTGGGCGACGTGAAGGACCGGGTGCTCGAGTTCCTCGCGGTGCGCCAGCTCCGGATGCAGCAGGAGGAGGCCGAGCGGGCGGCCGAGGCGGAGCAGCACGCCGAGCGGAAGGCGGAGGAGGTGGCGGCCGGGGAGTCCACCGACGTGGCTGCCGCGACCGCCACCGTGCCCGCGCCCAACGTGCCGGGCAAGGGCAACCCCGACGAGCGCGCCAAGGGGCCGATCCTGCTCTTCGTGGGCCCGCCGGGCGTCGGCAAGACCTCGGTGGCCAAGTCCATCGCCCGGGCCATGGGGCGGAAGTACGTGCGCATCTCGCTCGGCGGCGCCCGGGACGAGGCCGACATCCGCGGCCACCGGCGCACCTACGTGGGGGCGATGCCGGGACGGATCGTCCAGGGGATGAAGCAGGCCGGCACCAAGAACCCGGTGTTCCTGCTCGACGAGGTGGACAAGCTGGGCGTGTCGTTTCAGGGCGACCCGGCGAGCGCGCTGCTCGAGGTGCTCGATCCGGCCCAGAACGACTCGTTCGTGGACCACTATCTCGGCGTGCCGTTCGACCTGAGCGAGGTGCTGTTCATCGCCACGGCGAACTTCATCCAGAACATCCCCGGCCCGCTGCTCGACCGGATGGAGGTGGTGGACTTCGCCGGGTACACCGAGCGGGAGAAGCAGGAGATCGCCCGGAAGTACCTCATCCCGCGGCAGTTCGTGGAGAACGGGGTGAGCCCGGAGCAGCTGGTGATCACCGATGACGCGCTGGCCGAGGTCATCACCGCGTACACCCGCGAGAGCGGCGTGCGGCAGCTGGAGCGCGAGATCGGGCGGCTCGCCCGGAAGGTGGCGCGGAAGATCGCCGCGCGGGAGGTCGAGACCATCACCGTCAACCGGGAGATGGTGGACGACCTGCTGGGCCGGCCCAAGGTCCACCCGGAGAAGATGGCCCGGGAGGACGAGATCGGGGTGGCGACCGGCATGTACTACACGCCCACCGGAGGCGACATCATGTTCGTCGAGGCCTCCACCATGCGGGGCAAGGGCGAGCTGGTGCTCACCGGCCAGCTCGGCGACGTGATGAAGGAGTCCGCCCGGGCCGCCTGGACCTACGCCCGCAGCCACGCGGGCGGGCTGCAGATCCCGGACGAGATGTTCGACCGGGACATCCACATCCACGTCCCGGCGGGCGCCATCCCCAAGGACGGTCCGTCGGCGGGCGTGACCATGGCCTCGGCGGTGGTCTCCGGACTCTCGGGCCGCGCGGTGCGGCACGACATCGCCATGACCGGCGAGATCACGCTGCGCGGCCGGGTGCTGCCGATCGGCGGTGTGAAGGAGAAGGTGCTGGGCGCGGTCCGGGCCGGCATCAACCGGATCATCCTGCCGAAGGAGAACGAGCCCGACCTGGAGGACCTGCCGGAGGAAGTCCGGAGCAAGATCGAGGTCTTCCTGGTCCACGAGCTGGGTGAGGTGCTGGCGCTCACCCTGCGAGGCGCGACCTTCCGCGAAGGGCGGCTGCTCTTCGGGGACGAGAAGAACCCGAGGGACGTGGTACCGTTGTCGGCGGGGTTCAGGCACTAGGCTGGCGGCGGGAAGAGTGAAGAGTGAAGGGGTGAAGGGGAGAAACGGTTCCTCTTCACCCTTCACTTTTTACCCCTCCCGCTTCTCTTCTCTGTCCTCCTTCTCGCGCCGCAACCGCTTGGCGGCGAAGTGCGCCAGCTCTCCCGCCGTGCTGCCGTCGGCGGGGTAGGCGGCCCAGCCGACGCTGACGTCGAGCGGAATGATCACGCCTTCCGCGGTGGTCGCGGCCTGCTCGCCCAGGACCCGGCGGAGCTTGGCGGCCAGCACCGCGGCGCCCTCGGCGGTGCCGCCGCGCAGCACCATCGCGAACTCCTCCCCCCCGTAGCGGCCGATCACGTCGCTCGCCCGCACGTTGGCCCGGAACACGTTGGCCACGTGCAGCAGCACCTGGTCGCCCACCAGCTGGCCGAACCGCTCGTTCACCTCGGCGAACCGGTCGAGATCGAAGACCACGAGCGACAGCGGCTCCCCGTGCCGGCGGCAATACTCGACGGCGTACTCCAGCTCGGCCATCAGGGTGTGATGGTTGAGCAGACCGGTGAGCACGTCGCGGTGTAGGGCCTCCCGCAGCCGGCGCCCCCGCTCGGCCCGCGAGATCACCGTCTGAAGGAGGAGCTCCGCCTCGACCGGGTGTACCAGATAGTCGTCGCCGCCCGCCCGCAAGGCCTCGACCCGATCGCCCACCTCGTCCAGGCCGAGAAACACGATCGGCAGGTGGGCGTAGCGGCGGTCGTGGCGCACCATCCTCGCGACCGAGTGGCCGTCGCCGTCGGCCAGGCGGCCGTTCACCAGCAGGAGGTCGGGCACCTCCCGGTCGAGCAGCTCCTGCACCGCGCCGGCGAGCGGTGTGCGGACCACCCGGATGTTGGCCTGGGTCAGCCGGTCCGCGATGACGGCGGCGCGATCGGCCTCGGCCTCCACCAGGAGGACCGTCGAGGGCGGCGCGCCGATCCGGCTCAGCACCCGGGCGTAGCGGGGGAGATCCTCGACCATGCGCTCGATCGGGAATACCGCGTCCACCCCCGCGGCCCCCGCACGCAGGCGGTCCACGGCGCGCAGGGTCTCGATCAGCACCACGGCCCGGGGACGGCCGGCGCGGCCGGCGGTCCACCGGGAGGCGACCGCGGAGGGATCCCCCTCGCCCGCACCGAGGCCGACCACCACCAGGTCGGGACGGTAGGGGGCGGGCAGCGTGTCGGGATCGTCCTTGCGGCTCCCGAGCTGGACCTCGAAGCCCAGCTCGCGCAGCGCCATCGCGAGCTGGTCCCGTTCCGGGCCGTGGGGAAGAATCAGGCGGGCCCGCCAGGTGGGCTGGTCGGTCGGAGGCTCGGCTTCGGCCGCGCCGCGGGCCCGCCGGACCACCCCGGCCAGCCGGACGAGCCCCTCCCGCAGGCGCCCGATCTCGTCGCGAGGCGGGCCGGCCGCGATCCAGCGCTCGAGCTCGCGGGCCGCCGTGCTGATGTCGGGAAAGCCGTACGACCCGCCCGAGCCGGCGAGCCGATGCAGGTGGGTGCGAAGCGAAGCGGTGGCGTCCGGATCGCCCGCCTCGAACCGTGTGGCGTCCGCCTCGAGCTCCTCGAGGCGCACGGGCAGCTCGGCGAGGTACTCGCGCTGGAGCTCGAGGATGAGGTTGTCGGCGGGGCCGGTCACGGGAGGCGGTAGCGCTCGAGCGCGAGGCGCGCGGCGGCGACGAACGACGGCGCCGTGCTCCAGTGCCCCCGCACGTCGGTCCCCTGCCGCGCGGCAACCACCGCGCTGTGTCCGTCCACCACGGCGATGATGGGCATCCCCGGCCACCCCATGCCGCCGTCGGGCACGACCTCCACCTCCGCGAATCCCAGGTCCACCGGCCCGGTGGAACACAGGGTCACCGGGATGCCCGCCGCTACCGGCCGCCGGAGCGCCGGCCCGAGCAGCGGATAGGCATCCGGCGGGGCGAGCACCTCGACCAAGCGCGTGGCGCGGGCGACATCGTGGGTGATGAGCTGCAGGATCGCGCGCCCGGACTCGACTTCGACCAGGGTCTGGGTATCGGGAACCGAGATGGCGTCCAGCTCGCGGCTCAGCCGTTCCACGGCCTGCCCGTGGTCCGTCGATATCCGCGCCATCAGAGCGGCCGGGGGTTCCGGCCGATACCGCCGGGGCCTGCCGCCGTCCACCCTGGCGGCGCCTTTCGACACGAGCCCCTCCAGCGCGCTGTAGGCATTGGCGCGCGCCAAACCCGCCGTGCGGGCAATGGCGTACCCGGTCCCCGGCCCGCCGGTGAGCAGCACCTCGTAGACCAGGCTCTCGGTCGGAGTAAAGCCGAATGGGGTGAGATCCAGGCGAGGCATGCTAGTAGTTTGATGTACTACGCCCCCCGGGACAAGTGATCAGGCGTAGTCCAGCTGCCAGCCCAGCAGTTTGGCGATGAGGGCCAGCCTGAAGCTCACATCTACCTCCCTCCCCTCCGCCGTCTTGTCGTCGAGGTGGAGGGGGTAGTAGTGGTACGTAATCTTTTCCACGGCCTTCGGTTGCGTCCGCAGGTTCTTGGGGTGCCAGACCCCGTTCTCCTCGCAGTCCCTGACCAGCCTGGCGAGCACCCTCGTCGCTACGGGGGCCCACTCCAGGGCCCCCATGCGCGCCATGAGCTCGATGTAGTGCAGGGCGAGCGGCAGGTCCTTGGGCACCCCCTTGGCGTCGGCGTCGATTGGATCGCCAAGCAGCAGGTGCTGGGGCTTCACGCTCCGCTTGCCGACCAGCGCGACGAAGGCCTTCTTCGGGGCCGGCTGCGCCAGATAGTGCCCCAGCCGCTCGGTGAAGCCGGCGCGTTCCCGTTGGAGGTTCGGCATGGAGGCGAGCATCGCCACCGAGTACCAGCTCGGGGGATGCGCCTCCGGATGCAGCACCACCTGCTTGCCCGACTTCACGAAGGGCTTCTCGGCCAGAGGGCTCCGGAGGAACTGGCTCACGGCGTTGGCGATCTTGTGCCCCGCGCCCCGGAGTCGCGGGTCCTCGGTGTACCCCGCCTCGGCGAGGGCCGCGGAGGTGGCCTCCCGGATCACCCCTCGGGCCCAGATCTCCGCGTCGGGGTCGCTCTTGGCCTGTTTCTGGAACTCGAACAGGAGGGCCGGGTCCTCGTCCCGCGACAGCAGCCGGAAGAGGACCCGGTCCGCCAGCTTGAACGGCCGGGTGGCGCGGGGCCACTCGAGCTGGAGCAGCCGCCGGTAGTTGGGGATGGTCCCGACGTCCTTGATCCCCTGGGCCGCCGAAGGGGCGAGGCCGAGGAGGTTGCCGCCCCAGATCCCGTTGTCCTTCTGCTTCTTGATCACGGCGACGGCGGTCTTGGATTCCAGGATGGCCGCGCGTGCCGCTTCGATGGCTTCGGAGGTGGCGTACCCCGGCGGGGCCAGCTCCGTCAGGGTCCGGTACCGGATCGACGGCCCGGCGTTGTCCAGCAGCCAGGTGAGCGGAATCCGGTGCTGGTTCGGCAGTTCCAGAGGCGCTCCTGGCTTGGGGCGGGCTAAACGGCGGCAAAGATAGACGGGATCGGCGGTTGGCGGGAGGGGGGCACACTGCCTCCCGCCCGATCAGCGAGCCGCCTGCCCCGTCCCCCGCAACCGCGCCTCGCCCGCCTGCCGGAACTCCGACGTCTCCGCCCACGTGGGCTGCTTCGGCGCGTCCCCTACCAGGACCGCTGCCCTGACAGTGACTCGAAGCTGCTGCAATGCGCCGTCATAGGTAAACCACGGCAGCACCTCGTCGCTCGGCTGGTGGTAGCGCTCCGCCACGTACTTGTCGCTCTGTTCCTTCCCCCACCCCGGAGGCCGGCCGACGTAGTCCGAGCCGTGCTGGATGGAGGTCCCCGGGATGCCCGCCCGGGCGAGGGGGAAGTGGTCCGACCGGAAGTAGGAGCCCTGCAGCAGCGCCTCCTCGTTCTCGCTCACCCGCAGCCCCTCCGCCCGGGCCGCCCGGGCGAAGACCTCGCCCAGCGAGGACTGATCGAGCCCGAGTGCCGAGACGTCGCGGGTGCGGCCGTAGAGGTTGACCACGTCGAGATTGAGAATGGCGGCGATATCGCGCAGCGGGATGACCGGGTCGTCGGCCAGCGCCTGCGAGCCGATCAGCCCGGACTCCTCGGCCGCGAATCCGGCGAACACGAGCGAGCGCGCGGGGCGCACGCCGCTCCTCACGAAAGCCTCGGCGGCGGTCAGCACGGCCGAGGTCCCCGAAGCATTGTCCTCCGCGCCGTTGTAGATCGAGTCCCCCTCCACCGGCGCCCCGATCCCGAAGTGGTCGTAGTGGCCGCCGATCAGCACCACCTCGCGGGCGAGAGCGCCCCGGCCGGGGAGCCGTCCGAGCACATTCGCCGTCCGCGACCTGCGGATGGTGCTCCGCACGGTCCCCTCCACCTCGAGCGCGAGGGGAACGGCAGTGAACCCCGGGCGGGCGGCAGCCGCCGTGAGCGAGTCGAGATCCTGACCACCCTGCCGGAAGAGCCGGGTGGCGGCATCCCGGTGCAGCCAGCCCGCGGCGACCAGGGACGAGGGCGGGGTCTCCAGCCGCACCTGGGGCCCGGTCCAGCCGGAGAGTACGGTGGTCCACGGGTAGGTCGCGCTCTCGGTGGTGTGGACCAGCAGAATGCCGGCCGCCCCCTGACGCCGGGCCTCCTCGATCTTGTAGGTCCACCGGCCGTAGTAGGTAAGGATGCGGCCGCGGAACAGGGTGGAGTCCTGGAGTCCCGGATCGTTTACCAGCACCGCCACGTACTTGCCCTTGACGTCCACGCCCGCGTAGTCGTTCCAGCCCTGCTCCGGCGCCACGATTCCGTACCCGACGAAAACCACTTCTCCCCGCTGGCTCACCGCCGAGTCGTTCCGCAGGGACCAGAGGACGAAATCGTCCTTCCAGGCGAGCGGCATGGCGGCGGGCTTCGTCACGGCGAGAGTGGGCTCCGGCGTGAGGGAGATGATCGGCACCTGCTGGTAGTAGCTCCCGCTGTCCCCCGCCGGCTCCAGGCCAAGCCGCCGGAACTGCGCGGCGATGTAGGCGGCCGCGGCGTCACCCCCACGAGTGCCCGGAGCGCGGCCCTCCAGCGCGTCGTCCGCCAGGAACTCGAGATGGGCCCGCAGCGTGTTGGCGTCCAGCGCGCGCGCCACCCGGGCGCCGGGCGAGCCGGCGCCGGCAGGCTGCTGGGCGCGAAGCGGCGAAGCCAACGAGGCGATGAGCAGGAGGACGCAAGCCAGTGACCGCATGAGATCTCCGCGAGTGGGGCCGCCCTCCGGGCGGCCCGGGATGCCGGGGGGGTGCTGCTGAACGACGATCAAGGGGCGCCACCTCGCACCGGGCTCAGAGCACCGCCGAGGGGCAGAGATGCGCCACGACGCACTCGGGGCAGCGCGGTCGGCGCGCCACGCAGGTCCGCCGGCCGTGGAAGATGATGACATGGGAGAAGAGCGCCCACTGCTCGTGGGGCACCAGGGGCATCAGGTCCTGCTCGATCTTGACCGGATCCGTCTGAGCGGTGAGGCCCAGCCGATGCGATACCCGGGCGACGTGGGTATCCACCGTGATTCCTTCATTCACGCCGTAGGCGTTGCCCAGGACCACGTTGGCCGTCTTGCGCCCCACACCGGGCAGCAGGCGGAGCTGTTCCATGGTCCGCGGCACGACGCCGCCGTGATCGGCCACGAGCGCCTGGGCCATGCCGATCAGGCTGCGGGCCTTGTTACGGAAAAAGCCGGTGGAGCGGAT
>DASUSR010000367.1:0-7638 GCA_036375015.1 Gemmatimonadales bacterium | reverse complement strand
TCGAAGACGTCGGCCTCGCTCACGAACTCGAACCGGTCCACCGCCTCCGCGCTCGCCGCCTCGAGGTCGGCCACCACCACGTGGGCGCCTTCCTCGGCGAACCGCTTGGCCGCCGCCCGGCCGATGCCGCTGCCGCCGCCGATCACCACGGCCACGTGCCGCGGCAGCTCCTTGGCCGTAAGCTCCCGGGCCAGCGCCTCCTCCACCTTCCGCCGCTCCAGCGGCCAGTGCTCGAACTCGAAGACGTCGGCCTCGCTCACGAACTCGAACCGGTCCACCGCCTCCGCCCCGGCGATGGCTTCGAGCGTGGCCCGGTAGCAGAGGTTGGCGGTCACCGCGCTCCGCTTGTCGCTGAACGCGGTGATCAGGCCGAGTCCGGGGGCGAGGACCACCTTGGCCCAGTCGTCCAGCGGGCGCTGGTCCGGCGCGGCGTGGCGCCGGTGATACTCTTCGTACTCCGCCCGCGCGGCCGCGACCTGGCTCCGCACCCGGTCCACCAGCGCCTCGGGCGCCGCGGCCAGGTCGAGATCGAGCCGGACCGGGAGCCGGCCGGCGCGCAGGAGATGCTCGGGCGTCGCCATCCCCCGCCTCGCCAGCTCGGGCAGCCGCTCCCCAGCCAGCGTGGCGAGGATGTCGGGTGCGTCGTCGTAGTGGAGGATGACCCGGGGCACGCCCAGCGCGCCGCGCACCGCCGGGAGCACGATCTCCGCCAGGCGGCGGCGCTCCTCCGCGGCCGGCGCCGGGGTCCGGACCGCGCCGAGCAGCTGGCGGCCACGCCGGCTGGTGGCGATGAACTCGTCGATCTTCGCCACGGCGAACTGCAGCCGCCGCCCGGCCTCGTCGGCGTCGTCGCCCCACACGACCAGGCCGTGGTGCGCCAGGGTGAGGCCGATCGCGCGCTCGGGTATCCGGCCCACCATCCCGCCCACCGCGCGGGCGAGCGGAAAGCCCGGCCGGCTGTAGGGAACGTAGACGACGGCGCCCTCGAACAGCTCGCCCACCAGGCGCTCGGCGACGGCGTCGGGGACGTTGGTGAGGCTCATCGTGGCGACGTCGTGGGTGTGGACGATTACGCGGTGGGGCAGCAGCGAATGCAGGGGGGTCTCGACGCTCGGCGCCGGGCCCTCGCGCAGCATGCAGCCGGCCATGAAGCGCATCATGTCGGCGTCGGACATCGCTTCGGCCTCGGCGAGCGGCGCGAGCTTCGGCAGGGAGAGGTGGGCGAAGCCGTCCGGGCCAATGGTCCGGAGGTCGGTGCCGCTGCCTTTTACCAATAGGGCGGCGTCGAGCTTGACCGAGGTGTTGCCGCCGCCGGGCTGGACCAGGCGGAGGTCCTGGCCGATGCGGTTGGAGAGCGCGACGAGGGCGGAGAGCGAGTCTGGGGCGGGCATCTACCTGCCGCGAAGCGCGATCAGCAGGCCGGCGATGCCGATGAGGGTGCTGACCCAGAACCCGAACATCCAGCGGAGCAGCTCCGCGCGGACCCGCTCGACCTCCGCCCGCAGCTCCTGGAACCCGGTCCGCATCTCGGCGCGCAGCCCCGCGATCTCCCCTCGCATCTCGGCCCGCAGCTCCGCGATCTCCCCTCGCAGCTCGGCCCGTAGCTCCGCGAGACGCTGCTCGAGCCTGGCGTCGAACCGCGCGAAGTTGAGCTCGTTGAGCTCGCGCAGCTCCGATCGGTAGGTCAGGTCCACCGCGTTGAACCAGTCCACCAGCTCATTGGCCACGTCCTCGCCCAGAACATCGTAGAAGCGCTTGGACAGCTTGGCGCTAATGTTACGCTCGGCGCGAAGGAGTATCAAATTGGCAGCTGCGGTGGTGGAATCGCGGCGGAGGCGCTCGGGGGACCCGGCGGGGCCTGACTACCCGACCGCGTCGGACTGGCCCGGACGCCCGTGCCCCTCCATCTTGGGGAGTCCACCGACCCATGCCCGACATCTCCGACCGCCTCGCCGCCGCGCTCGAGGCCCGCTATCGCATCGAGCGCGAGCTCGGCGCCGGCGGCATGGCCACCGTCTACTTGGCGGACGACCTCCGCCACGGCCGCCGCGTCGCGATCAAGCTGCTCCACCCGGAGCTGTCGGCCGTGCTGGGGACCGAGCGGTTCCTCGCCGAGATCAAGACCACCGCCGCGCTGCAGCACCCGCACATCCTGCCGCTGTTCGACTCGGGCGCGGCCGACGGGCTCCTCTACTACGTGATGCCCTTCGTCGAGGGCGAGACGCTGCGGCAGCGCCTAGAGCGCGAGCGGCAGCTCCCGGTCGCCGACGCGGTCCGCCTCGCCACGGAAGTGGCCGACGCACTGAGCTACGCCCACGCCCGCGGGATCGTCCACCGCGACATCAAACCCGAGAACATCCTCCTCCAGGGCGGCCACGCGCTCGTCGCCGACTTCGGCATCGCGCTCGCCGTGCAGCAGGCCGGCGGCGCCCGGCTCACCCAGACCGGCCTCTCGCTCGGCACGCCGCACTACATGGCGCCGGAGCAGGCGATGGGCGAGAAGAGCATCGACGCCCGGGCCGACGTCTACGCGCTGGGCGCGGTGACCTACGAGATGCTGGCGGGCGAGCCGCCGTTCACCGGCCCCACCGCGCAGGCGGTGGTGGCGAAGGTGATCACCGAGCGCCCCCGTCCGCTGCGCGAGGTGCGCGACACGGTGCCGCCGCACGTGGCCGACGCGGTGCACGCTGCGCTCCAGAAGCTGCCCGCCGACCGGCCGGGTACGGTGGCCGAGCTGGCCCGGGGGCTCGCGGGCGAGGGCGAAGGGTTCCGCACCGTGCCGGTCCGGTCGGCGGCCGCACCCCGCCGCACCGCGCGCCTGGCCGCCACCGGGGTCGGCATCGCCGTCCTCGGCCTGGCCGCGGGGTACGCGCTCGGACGGGCCCGCGCGCCGGCGCCCGACGAGGCGCCGCCCTCGCGCCTCGCCATCCTCGCGCCCCAGCTCGGCGGCAGCGGCGTGACCAGCACGCACCGGCAGCTCGCGCTCACGCCCGACGGCAGCGGCGTGGTGTACGTCGCCCTCGACGCCGGAGGCGGCAACATGCTCGCCTACCAGCGGCTGGACGAGGCGGAGGCGCGGCTCATCCCCGGCACCGAGCGGATGATGGATCCGCTGCTCTCACCCGACGGCCAGTGGCTGTACGCGTTCGGGTATCCCGGCGGGCCCGGCGGCAATCCCAACCAGGCCTTCAGGCTGCCGCTCCAGGGCGGCGTGCCGACCGCGCTCCCCCGCGGGGCGGACACCCGCTGGGCGGACTGGGGGGACGACGGGTCGCTCTGGCACTCGGGCCAGTGGGGCGGCGTGCGGCGGCTCGCCCCCGACGGGACGCTGCACGACGAGCTGGCGGAGCGGACCGCCGCGTTCCGGATGCAGCAGGTGCTGGGCGACGGCCGGCGCGCGCTCGTGCTCCGGGCACCCACCGGCAGCGCGTCCGGGCCCCTCCTGAGCCTGGACCTCCGGACCGGCGATACGGTCAGCGTCATCGAGACCGCGGTGGTGCGCGCCGCGGTGACGGCGGGACACCTGGTGTACGCCGTGCCCGACGGCGGGCTCTGGGCCGCGCCGTTCGACGAGGCCGAGGGGCGCATCGCCGGCCCGAGGGTACAGGTGGCCACGGACGTCTCGCTGACCGGGACCATCCAGGCCCAGTTCGCCGTCTCGAGCAACGGCATCGTCGCCTACATCCCGGAGGAGCCCCGCTCGCTGGTGTTCGCCGACCGGAGCGGCGCCGTGCGGCTCGCCACGCCGGAGCGCCGGAGCTACCACATGCCCCAGTTCTCCCCCGACGGCCGCAGGGTGTCGGTGGACTTCACCGGGGCGGACGGACGGGACGTCTGGATCCTCAACCTCCGGCAGGGCACGCTCTCGCGCACCACCTTCGACCGAGACGGCCACGACGCCACCTGGATGCCGGACGGCGTGCATCTGACCTACACGTCGTTCAAGAGCGGCCGCTTCGGGATCTACCGCACCCGTCCCGGCAGCGGGGCCGCGGCCGACACGGTCATCGTCTCCGACTCGCTCGCCTTCACCGGCTTCTGGCTGCGTGACGGCAGCGCGCTGGTGACGGTGGGCCAGGAGCTGCGTCCCGGCTCGGGGCTGGACGTCGCCCTGGTACGGAACGGCGGTCGGGGGCCGATCGAGCCGGTGGTCGCCACCCAGTTCCAGACCCCGTACCCAGCGCCTTCGCCCGACGGCCGCTGGGTCGCGTTCGAGTCGGATCAGTCCGGCGCCTCGGAGGTGTACGTCCGGCCGCTCACGGGCGTGGGCCCGGAGGTGCAGGTGTCGGCGGGCGGCGGGAGCGAGCCGATCTGGGGGCCGGACTCGCGGGAGCTGTTCTACCGGGGGACGGCGACCGGACGGGTCGAGCTGATGCGAGCGGCGCTCCAGACCGAGCCCGAGCTGGAGGTCGTGTCGCGGGAGGCGCTGTTCAACATCGACGAGAGCGCGGCCTCGGCGCCGCACAGCAACTACGACATCTCACCGGACGGAAAGACCTTCGTGATGGTGCGGCGGAGCCCGGCGACGCGGATCGTGGTGATCCAGAATCTCCCGGCGCTGGTGCGGCGGCTTCAGAAGTAGGGAACCTCACGGCTTCGGCCTGCCGCGGACGTCGCGACGTCCGCGGCGGGGCCGCCGTTCACCGCGCGAACGCGAGCTCCAGCTCCGCGCCGAGCCCGTCCGAGCAGAGGTCGTAGTACAGGTACAGCACCCCGTCCCAGAACTCGCCCTCGAACTGATCCCCCCAGGCCTCGGAGAAGAACCGCAGCTCGTCGCCCGCCTGCTGCCAGGTCCCGTGATCGCCGGTCCAGTCCGGCTGGCCGTCCGCCTCGATCCGGTCGAACCGCATCTCGAAGCGGCCGTCGGCACCCAGCTTCAGGTTGCCGTGCAGCATCTGGAACGGGGTGCAGGCCTGCGACTGGACCACCGCCGGCAGGGCCGCCCCGTTGGCGCCGACGAGCTGATAGGTACCCACCACGCCGCCTCCCCCGCCCCCGCCCGGCCCCGCGGGGCCGTCGCCGTCGCTACCGCCGCAGGCCGCGGCGAGACAGACCAGTGCCAGCTTCCAGGATGATCCGAGCCACCGCATCGCTCTCCTCCTCGTGTTGGCGTCGCCCGCCGCCGCTCGTCGTGTCGGTCGCGCGCTGGACGCTGTACGAGGGGATACGCAGTCGCGCCCCGGGGGTTCTCACGGGGCCGCGGCGCGTTTTCCGGCTCTTGACCCCCCTGCGACGCCGAGCGTAAGCTCGGCGCATGAGTCATCCGGCCCGGGCCGTTACCGCCGAGGAGCTCTTCCAGTATCCGGACGCCAAGTATCTCGAGCTGGTCCGGGGCGTGCCCCGCGTCTGTGAGCCTCCGGGAGGCGTGCACGGGATGATCGCCGGCAGACTCATGTCCCGTCTCGGCGACTACGTGGAGCGCCGCAGGCTCGGCACCGTGCTGGTCGAGGCCGGCTATGTCCTCCAGCGCGGGCCCGATACGGTCCGCGGGCCGGATGTCTCCTTCATCAGCGCCGCACGGCTGCCGCCCGAGCGAATTCCCGAAGCGTTCATCCCCGGCGCGCCCGATCTGGCCGTCGAGATCCTGTCGCCGAGCAGTCGGTGGGCCGAGGTCGAGGAGAAGCTCGCGGACTACTTCGCCGCCGGGGCACGCCTGGTCTGGGTGGTGGATCCGGCGGCGCGGCGAGTGATCGTGCGCCATCCCGATCGCCCGGCCAGGGTCGTCGCCGCAGGGGACACGCTCGACGGTGAGGACGTGGTGCCTGGGTTCGCGGTGCCCGTGGCAGAGCTGTTCCCCGCGCCTGGCTAAGGGGCAGAATCGGCGGGTCCCCGCCTTGAACTGGGAGCGGTGGGTGTACCTGCCGGTGCATCTCTCGCGGAGCTTCGACGTGCTGCAGGGCTACGGGCCGTTCCGGAAGCTGGTCCGGTCCGGGGGTCGAGCCGCGGTGCCGCCCGTGACCCCGGATGCCGTTCCGTGCGGCTTTTCGGACCCGAACCGCGGAGGTCCCGTGCTGTCAGGCCGCACCAGCCACTGCGCGCTGCTCGCATGTCTCGCCGCCCTCCCCTCCTGCCGTTCCGAGGCGCCGCCCAATGCCGGGCTCGCGCTCACCGACGCCGCAGTCGTGGATCTGGAGACCGGCGAGCTGCGGACCGGACAGACCGTCTTCCTGGCCGGGAACCGGATCGTCCGGATTCTCCCGACCGCGGAAGCACTGCTGGCCGACAGCACGCGGGTAGTGGACGCCGCCGGCGGGTACGTAGTTCCCGGGCTGTGGGATGCCCACGTACATTCCGCGGCCTTCCCCCAGCGGCACTTTCCCTTGCTCGTCGCGCACGGGGTGACGAGCGTCCGCAACATGCATACGACGGTGGATACGGCCCTCGAGCTCACGAACGCGATCAAGCGCCGGGTAGCGTCGGGCGAGCTGGTGGGCCCACGGTTCCTGGCGAACGGCCCGATCATCGATGGATATCCGGCGTCCTGGCCGGGCGCCGTGGCCGCCCGGACGGCAGCCCAAGGGCGGACCCTCGTCGATTCGCTGGCCGCGGGCGGGGCCGATTTCGTGAAGGTCTACGACAAGCTCACGCCGGATGCCTATCACGGGATCACCGACCAGGCTGCGAAGGTCGGGATTCCGGTCGATGGGCACGTGCCGATGCTCGTGTCGCCGGAGGACGCCGCGGCGGCGGGCCAGCGGACGGTGGAACATACGTCGGGGATCACCCTCGGCTGCTCGGCGGCCGCCGATTCGCTACGGACGGAGTTCCGCGGCCTGCTCGCGCGCGCTCCGGAGCTGGAGTTCCCCGAAGGGGCCGTGGCCTTCTTCCGCCTGGTGCGAGCCGCCGGAGAGACGCGCGACCGGGAGCTCTGCGGCCGCACCGCCCGCGCCTACGCCGACGCCGGCGTCACCGTGGTGCCGACGCTGGTGGCGCTCCGGCCCGGCCTGGCCTCGTCACTGCTCTCCGATTCCGCCAGGCTGGCGCTGCTCCCGGCCGCCGTGCGCGAGGCGTGGCAGTCGATGGCCGCGGGACCGGACCCGTTCGGCGACCGTCCCAGCGGCGGTGAATGGACCGCGCCCGCCAACACGAAGCTGCTGCACGAAGCCGGCGTCCGGGTCCTCGCCGGCACGGATCTCGGCAATCCGTTTCTCGTGCCCGGCCTGAGCCTGCACGACGAGCTGCGGCTGCTGGTCGAGCAGGCGGACTTCTCGCCGCTCGAGGCACTGCGCGCCGCGACCATCGACCCGGCGGTCACGTTCGGGCTGGCCGACTCGCTGGGGATCGTGGCCGAGGGTCGGCTCGCCGACCTCGTGCTGCTCGAGGCGAACCCGCTGGAGAACATCGCGGCCACCACGGCGATCCGCGCCGTAGTGCTGAACGGCCGCTACCTCGACCGGGCGGCACTCGACGAGCTGTTGCGGCAAGCGGCGGCCGCGGAGTAGACCGGGCACGTGCTGCAGGGCTACAAGCCGTTCCGGGAGCAAGTTGGGGGACCCGCTCACCTCAGGAGTCGCGATGCCTGCCCAAGCCCACACGTGCCTCACGCTGCTCGCCGCGCTCCTGCTCCCGATCGCCCTGCCCGCGCAGGCGAAGCCGCGAGCGCGCGACCTCGGCGTTCCGCTCGAGGGCACGCCGGGC
>DASUSR010000366.1:0-5774 GCA_036375015.1 Gemmatimonadales bacterium | reverse complement strand
AATCCCGGCTGGCCGGTCCGCTCGCGCTGGGACAGGGCATCTTCTACGTGCTCAGCGGGCTCTGGGCGATCGTCCACCTCGCGAGCTTCGAGGCGGTGACCGGCCCCAAGACCGACGACTGGCTGGTGAAGACGGTGGGCGTGCTGGTCACGGTCATCGGCGGCGTGCTCATCCTGGCCGCGCGCCGGGGCCGGGTGAGTGACGAGATCGTCCTGCTGGCGGCGGGCAGCGCGCTGGGGCTCGCGGCCATCGATCTCATCTATGCCCTCTCGGGTGTGATCTCGCCGATCTATCTGCTCGACGCCGCCGTCGAGATCGGTCTCGCGCTGCTCTGGCTGGTGGCGCGCGCCCGCGGCTGACCCGCGGTAACTTCTCCCACCATGTCCGGCGGCTCCGTGGCGGTGCTCCGTGCCGAAGGCGTGTCCCGGCGCTTCGGTCCCGTGGTCGCGCTCGACCGGGTCACGCTCGAGGTCGAGCGCGGCGAGTGCGTCGCCCTGATCGGGGAGAGCGGCTCGGGGAAGACCACCCTGCTGCGGTGCTTCAACCGGCTCACCGACCCGGACGAGGGCCGCGTGCTGGTGGACGGCCGGGACGCGGCGGCGCTCGATCCGATCGCGCTGCGCCGGCGGATCGGCTACGTGCCCCAGGACGGCGGGCTGCTCCCGCACTGGCGGGTGCGGCGCAACGTCGCGCTGGTGCCGTGGCTGCGGCACGACCCTGAACCGTCCGAGCGTGCCGACCGGGCCCTCCACCTGGTCGGGCTCGAGCCCGAGCGGTACGGCGACCGCTGGCCGGGCGAGCTCTCCGGCGGCCAGCGGCAGCGGGTGGCCGTGGCCCGCGCCCTCGCGGCCCAGCCCGACGTGGTCCTGCTGGACGAGCCGTTCGGCGCGCTCGACGCGATCACCCGGGCCGACCTGCAGGAGAGCTTCCACCGTCTCCGGGCCGAGCTCGGGTTCACGGCGGTGCTCGTCACCCATGACCTGCGCGAAGCGTTTCTCCTGGCCAGCCGGATCGCCGTGCTCCGCGCCGGCGCGGTGGAGCAGGTCGCGAGGCCGGCCGATCTCGCTGCGTCGCCGGCCACGCCGTACGTGGCCGAGCTGCTTCGGCGCGCGCGGGTCGGGCGATGAGCGGACCGCTCCTCGCCCTGCTGTTGGCGCTCGCCGCGCCGCCGGAGCGCCCGGTGATCGTCGCCTCCAAGCCGTTCGGCGAATCGTATCTGCTGGCCGAGATCTTCGCGCAGCTGCTGGAGGCGCGGGGCTACGCCGTGGAGCGCCGCCCGGGACTCGGCGCCACCGAGATCGCGTTCCGCGCGCTCCGGACCGGCGCCATCGACGTCTACCCCGAGTACACCGGCACCGGTCTGCTCGCCATTCTGCGCCGTCCCGCGGCGGCCGACGCGCGCGAGGTATTCTCCACGGTCGCGCGCGAGTTTCAGGCGCGGTACGGCGTGCGCTGGCTGCCGCCCCTCGGCTTCGAGAACACCTACGCGATCGCGGTGCGGCGGGAGACCGCCGAGCGGCTCGGGCTCCGGACCCTGAGCGATCTGGCGCCGGCCGCGCCGGCGCTCCGGGCGGGTCTCACGCCCGACTTCATCGGCCGGGCCGACGGGCTCCCCGGCGTGTCGGCCGCGTACGGACTTCGTTTCGCGGAGGTCCGCGCCTTGCTCCCCGCGGTGAAGTACCAGGCGCTCGCCGAGGGAGCGGTGGACGTGATCGACGGATACTCCACCGACGGCCTGATCGCGCGCTACGATCTGGTGGTGCTGGAGGACGACCGCGGCTTCTTCCCGCCCTACGAGGCCGCGGCGCTGGTCGGCGCCTCACTCGCCGAGCGGGAGCCCGGCGCGGTGGCGGCCCTGACCGAGTTGAGCGGCAGGCTGGACGTCGCGGCCATGCGGGGCTACAACCGGCGGCTCGAGCTGGACGGCGTGCCCGCGGCGGCCGTGGCGGGGGAGGCGCTTCGCGACCTCGGTCTCACCGGCGCCGTGCCGGGCGCTCCACCCGCCGCGACGGGTCGTGAAGCCGGGCTCGGCTCCTACCTGTGGAGCCAGCGATCGACGCTGCTCCGGCTCACCAGCCGGCACCTGGTGCTGGTCGCGGTCTCTCTCTCGGCCGGCATCCTGGTGGCGGTGCCGCTGGGTCTCGCCCTCGTGGGCGTCCCCCGCCGCGCGGAGGCGGTGATCCGCGGCGTGGGGCTGCTGCAGACGGTGCCGGGGATCGCGCTGCTCGCGTTCATGATTCCGCTGCTGGGCATCGGGCTGGTGCCGGCGCTGGTGGCGCTGTTCCTCTACTCGCTCTATCCCATCGTCCGCAACACCTACACCGGCGTGCGCGACGCCGCTCCCCAGGCGGTCGCCGCCGCGGCGGCGCTGGGCATGACCGCGGGCCAGATCCTGCGATACGTGCGCTTCCCCCTCGCCGCGCCGGTGATCATGGCGGGCATCCGCACCGCCGCGGTGATCAACGTCGGCACGGCGACCCTGGCGGCCTTCATCGGCGCCGGCGGACTGGGCGACCCGATCGCCGCGGGGCTCGCGCTCTCCGACACCCGCATGATCCTCTCGGGTGCGCTGCCCGCGGCCGCGCTCGCGCTCGTGGTGGACGGCGCGCTCGGGCTGGTGGAGCGACGGGCCGCCCCCGGAGGGGCGCCGCGGGCGCCTTGACCCCTCTCTCTCCGTCACCTACGATTGCCGTCCCATGCGCCTGCACCCGTTCCGCGCCATCCGTCCCGCGCCCGAGCTCGCGGCCCGCGTCGCCGCCGTCCCGTACGACGTCGTGAGTCGCGCGGAGGCCGCGGAGCTGGCCCGGGGGAATCCCCACAGCTTCCTCCACGTGGGCCGCTCGGACATCGACTTCCCGCCCGACGCCGATCCGCACGGCAACCCGGTCTACGCCCGCGCGCGCGAGGCGCTCGAGGGCTTCCTGGCCGACGGCACGCTGGTCCAGGACCGGACACCGGGCCTCTACCTCTACCGGCAGGTGATGGACGGGCGGGCCCAGACCGGCGTCGTGGGCTGCGTGCATATCGACGACTACGAGCGGGACGTCATCCGGAAGCACGAGAAGACCCGGCCGGACAAGGAGGACGACCGCACCCGGCACGTGCTCACGCTCAATGCCAACGCGGAGCCCGTCTTCCTCACCTATCGGGGCCGGGGCGAGATCGAGGAGCTGGCGCGCGGCATCATCACCGCCCCGCCGCTCTACGACTTCAGCGCGCCTGACGGGGTCCGTCACACTGTGTGGCCCATCCCCGACCCCGGGCCGTTCGTCCGCGCCTTCGAGCGGGTCCCGCATGCCTATGTGGCCGACGGTCACCACCGCTCGGCCAGCGCGTGGCGCGCCGGCAGGGAGCTGCGGGCCCGGCTCGGCGGCAGCGGGGAGGCCGAGTACGAGTGGTTTCTCGCGGTCCTGTTTCCGGCGGACGAGCTGCGGATCCTGCCGTATAACCGGGTGGTCCGCGACCTCAACGGGCTCACCGCCGCCCAGACGCTGGAACGGCTCTCCCGGGTGGGAGCGGTCGCGCCTACCCGTGACGCGGTTCCGCCCGGTCCGGGCACCTTCTGCTTCTACCTGAGCGGCGAGTGGCACCGGCTCGTGCTGGATCCGGAGACGATCGACCGGTCCGACCCGATCGCCTCGCTCGACGTATCGCTGCTGCAGGACCGGGTCCTCGCGCCGATCCTCGGGATCGGCGACCCCCGGACCGACGGCCGCGTCGAGTTCGTGGGCGGGATCCGCGGCACGGCCGAGCTGGCGCGGCGGGTGGATTCGGGCGAGATGGCGATCGCCTTCTCGCTCCATCCCACCACCCTGGACCAGCTCATGGCGGTGGCCGACGCCGGTCTCGTCATGCCGCCCAAGAGCACGTGGTTCGAGCCCAAGCTCAGGAGCGGGCTCTTCGTGCATGCGTTAGAATAGGGGCGAGGCGGGAGCCGATGGTCCATTGCGGAGTTGAAAGTCCATGAGAGTCCTCATCGCCGACAAATTCGAGAAGGTCGGCATCGATGGCCTGAAGGAGCTGGGCTGCAAGGTGGTCGCGCAGCCCGATCTCAAGGCGGAAGACCTCCCCGCGAAGATCCGGGAAGTGGATCCGCACATCCTCATCGTCCGCAGCAAGAAGGTGAACGCCGAAGCGCTCCGGGCGGGCACCGCGCTCTCGCTGGTGATCCGGGCGGGAGCGGGGATCGACACCATCGACGTCGAGACCGCGTCGGCCCGCGGCATCTTCGTCTCCAACTGTCCGGGCAAGAACTCCATCGCCGTGGCCGAGCTGGTGCTGGGCCTGCTGCTCGCCTGCGACCGCCGCATTCCGGATCAGACGGCGGATCTGCGCCAGGGCCGGTGGAACAAGGCGGAGTACTCCAAGGCGCGCGGCCTCTCCGGGCGGAGCCTGGGGATCGTCGGGCTGGGGCAGATCGGGCGGGAGATCGCCGTGCGCGCCCAGGCCTTCGGCATGCGGGTGCTGGCCTGGTCGCGGACCCTCACGCACGAGGAGGCCGACCGGATCGGCGTGATCTACGCGCAGACGCCCCTCGAGGTGGCGAGGCTCAGCGACGCGATCAGCATCAACGTCGCGGCCAACGCAGAGACCAGGCACCTGGTGGATGCCGAGTTCCTGGCGGCGATGCGGCCGGGCGCGTACCTCATCAACACCTCGCGGGGATCGGTGGTGGACGAGACGGCCCTGGAAAAGGCGGTCCGGGAGCGCGGCATCCGGGCCGCGCTCGACGTGTTCCAGAACGAGCCCGCGGGCGGGACCGGCGATTTCGGCAACCGCATCGTGCAGGCGCCGGGCGTTTACGGCACCCACCACGTCGGCGCCTCCACCGAGCAGGCCCAGGTGGCGATCGCCCACGAGGTGATCCGGATCGTGCAGGCCTTCCAGACCACCGGCGAGGTCCCCAACGTGGTGAACCGCCTCGCCCGCAGCTCGGCGAGCCACGTGCTCTCCATCCGCCACCGCAACCGTCCCGGCGTGCTGGCCCACGTGTTCGCCGTGCTGGCCGGGGCGGAGATCAACGTCGAGGAAGTGGAGAACATCATCTACCACGGCGCCCAGGCCACCCTGGCCCGGATCCATCTCGACGGCGAGCCCACCAACGGGGCCCTGGAGCGGATCCGCTCCGGGAACCCGGACATCATCAGTGTGGAGCTCAGTGAGGTCGATGGGAAGCGATGATCGGTGAAGGACCCCAGACTCCAGACTCTCGAACCAGGACACCCCCCATGTCTCGTCTCTTCAACTTCTCCGCTGGCCCCGCCGTGCTGCCCGAGCCCGTCCTCCGCCAGGCGCAGGAGGCGGTCTGGGATGTGGCCGGCAGCGGCATCGGCATCATGGAGCACAGCCACCGGGGCAAGGTGTTCGACCGGATCCGGGATGAGACCGAGAAGAACTGCCGCGAGCTGGGCGGCATCTCCGACGACTACCACGTCCTCTTCCTCCAGGGCGGCGCCTCGCTCCAGTTCTCCATGGTGCCGATGAATCTGCTGCCCGCCGACCGCACGGCGGACTACCTGGTGACCGGCGTCTGGGCCCAGAAGGCGGTGAAGGAGGCGAAGCTCATGGGCCGCAAGGTCCACATCGCCGCCACCGGCGAGAGCACCAACTTCGACCGCCTGCCCCGGGCGGAGGAGATCCGCTACTCCGAGCGGCCGGCGTACGTCCACCTCACCACCAACAACACGATCTACGGCACCCAGTGGCCCGCCGAGCCGGCGGTCCCTGCGGGGGTGCCGCTCGTGGCCGACACCTCGAGCGACATGTACAGCCGG
>DASUSR010000365.1:0-24154 GCA_036375015.1 Gemmatimonadales bacterium | reverse complement strand
GCCAGGAGCCGGCGCCACGATCAGACCCCCCGCCGGCGCCGCGTGGCGGTCGGTCAGTACCTCCACGGCCGCTCGGGCCATCGGGAGGGCCGCCTTGCCCAGGGCGAGCACCCGGACCGGGCGCTCGAGCGGGACCTCGTGGAGCCGGCGGGCCAGGGCGGGGCCGGGGTCAACCGCCGCGGTGGCAACGGTGTACAGGTGATCGAGGAGCAGGCGAGGGGTGGACGTGACGGCGGGTGGGGCGGTCGAATCGGGCAAGAGCGCCAGCCTTGTGAAAAAAAGCACAAAGTGCTATACATGGGCGGACGCATAAATATGAGGCGGATGGCCACCTCACAGTAGCTCACGTCGGCGGGGGCGACACGCTCCCGCTTTGGTTTCCATTCCTTTTCGAGAGGTTCCGCGCCATGGCCGGCCGAAATTTCCTCTTCGTTCCGGGGCCCACCAACACGCCGGACCGTATCCTCCGCGCCATGCACCGCGCGATGGAGGATCACCGGTCCTCCGACTTTCCCGCGCTCGCGGCCCCCGTTCTCGAGAAGCTGAAGCAGATCTTCAAGACTACCTCCGGGCAGGCGTTCATCTTTCCCTCAAGCGGTACCGGGGCGTGGGAGGCGTCGCTCGCCAACACCCTGTCCCCGGGTGACAAGGTGCTGGCCGCGCGGTTCGGGATGTTCAGCCACCTCTGGATCGACATGGCCCAGCGATTCGGGCTCCAGGTGGAGGTGCTCGAGACCGAGTGGGGTGAAGGGGCCCCGATCGAGCGCTACCACGAGGCGCTCGCGGCCGACGCGGGCCACCAGATCAAGGCCGTGCTCTTCACCCACAACGAGACGGCCACCGGGGTGACCAGCGACGTGGCCGGAGTGCGCAAGGCCCTGAACGACGCCAAGCATCCGGCACTGCTGATGGTGGACGGGGTGAGCTCGATCGCCAGCATCGATTTCCGGATGGACGAGTGGGGCGTGGACCTCGCCGTGACCGGCTCGCAGAAGGGGCTCATGCTCCCCGCCGGACTCGGGATCGTGTGCGCGAGCCAGAAGGCGCTCGCCTGCTACGACCAGGCCCGGCTCCCGCGCTGCTTCTTCGATTTCGGCGACATGCGCAAGGCGAACGCCACCGGCTACTTCCCCTACACGCCGTCGCTGCCGCTGCTCTACGGGCTGCGCGAGTCGATCGACATGCTCCTGGAGGAGGGGCTGGACCAGATCTTCGCGCGGCATCACCGGCTGGCGGAGGGAACCCGGGCCGCGGTGAAGGCCTGGGGGCTTGAGCTCTGTGCCCGGGAGCCGAAGTGGCACTCGGATACCGTCAGCGCCATCATGGTCCCGCCGGGCATCAACGGCGCCGAAGTGATCGACGTCGCGTACCGGCGCTACAACCTGGCGCTCGGCGCCGGCCTCGCGCGGATGGCCGGCCGGCTCTTCCGCATCGGTCACCTGGGCGACCTGAACGAACTGATGCTGCTCGGGGGGATCGCCGGCGCCGAAATGGCCATGCGGGACGTCGGGGTGAAGCTGACGCCGGGCAGCGGCGTCGCGGCGGCCGAGGAGTACTGGCGCTCGACGGCCGCACCGCTCTCCAAGCGCGACCTGCCGCCCCGCGCGCCCGACGCCCAGCCCTCGGCGGCTGCGCCCCAGACGAAGGCGACGGTCGGCGCGGGCCGATGAGCCATACCCGCTACGAGCCGGCCCGCCGGCGGCTGCAGCGCAGCGAGCTGGCGGTGCCGGGCTCCCAGCCGGCCCTGTTCCGAAAGGCCCTCGAGAGTGAGGTGGACTACGTCTTCCTCGATCTGGAGGACGCGGTCGCGCCGGGAGACAAGGAGCAGGCCCGGCGGAACGTGATCCAGGGACTGCTCGAGCACGACTGGAGCGGCAAGACCATCTGCGTGCGGATCAACGGCATCGATACCCACTACATGTACCGGGACGTGGTGGACGTCGTGGAGCAGGCAGGACACCGACTCGACACCGTGCTCATCCCGAAAGTGGGTGTTCCGGCCGATGTCTACCTGGTGGATGCGCTCCTCACCCAGATCGAGGCGGCGAAGGGCATCGACCGGCAGATCGGCATCGATGTGCTGATCGAGACGGCCCTCGGCATGGCCAACGTCGAGGCGATCGCCCAGGCGAGCCCGCGGCTCGAGGCAATGCACTTCGGCGTCGCCGACTACGCGGCGAGCTGCCGGGCCCGCACGGTGAGCATCGGAGGGCTCAATCCCGACTACCCGGGCGACCAGTGGCACGCGGCCATCTCGCGCATGGTGGTGGCCTGCCGGGCCTACGGACTAAGGCCGATCGACGGACCGTTCGGCGACTTCAAGGACCCCGACGGCTATCTCGCCGCCGCCCGCCGGGGCGCGGCGCTCGGGATCGAGGGGAAGTGGGCGATCCACCCGTCCCAGATCGCCCTCGCCAACGACGTCTTCACCCCGCCTCCGGCCGAGGTGGACCGCGCCCGCCGCATTCTGCTGGCGCTGGACGAGGCGGCGCGCGAGGGCCGCGGCGCGGCCCAGCTCGACGGCAAGATGATCGACGCGGCCTCCGCGCGTATGGCGCAGAACGTGGTCGATATGGCGGACGCGATCGGCGGGCAGTCGAGAGTCTAGGGTCGTGAGCCTGGACATCCGACGCCGGCCGCCCGACACTGGACCGACCCGGTAAAACCAAGGAAGCCCCATGGACATCCACGAGTACCAGGCCAAGGAACTCCTCGCCGGCTTCGGGGTCGCCATCCCGCGGGGCGGAGTCGCGTACAGCCCGGAGCAGGCGGTGTACCGGGCCTCCGAGATCGGCGGGGCACGCTGGGCCGTGAAGGCCCAGATCCACTCCGGCGCGCGGGGCAAGGCCGGCGGGATCAAGCTGTGCACCAGCGAGGATGAGGTGCGGCAGGCCGCCAAGGCGCTGCTGGGGAAGCGGCTGGTGACGCACCAGACCGGTCCCGAGGGCCGGGTGGTCCACCGGCTCTATGTGGAGGCGGCGGTGCCGATCGAGCGGGAGATCTACCTGGGCCTGGTGCTCGACCGGAAGAGCGAGCGCATCATGGTCGTCGCCTCGCCCCAGGGCGGGATGGAGATCGAGGAGATCGCCCGCCAGTCGCCGGACAGCATCCTGCGCGAGGTGGTGGAGCCGGCGGTCGGTATGACCGCCTTCCAGGCCCGCGAGCTGGCCTTCGGGCTCGGTCTGACCCCGGCCCAGGTGAGCCGCGCGGTCACCACGCTGCTCGGCGCCTACCGGGCCTTCCGGGATCTTGACGCGACGATGGTGGAGATTAATCCGCTGGTGGTGGCCACCGACGGGGGGCTGCTCGCGCTCGACTGCAAGATGACCTTCGACGACAATGCCATGTTCCGCCGCCCCAACGTGAGCGAGCTGCGGGACTACGCGGAGGAGGACCCCCGCGAGGCCCAGGCCGCGGAGTACGGGCTCAACTACGTGGCGCTGGACGGCAACATCGGCTGCATCATCAACGGCGCCGGCCTCGCGATGGCCACGATGGACATGATCAAGCACGCGGGCGGCGCGCCGGCCAACTTCCTCGACGTCGGCGGCGGCGCCTCGCCCGACCGGGTCGCCGCGGCGTTCAAGCTGGTCCTCTCCGACGACAATATCGAGGCGATGCTGGTGAACATCTTCGCGGGCATCAACCGCTGCGACTGGGTGGCCCAGGGAGTGGTGCAGGCCACCCGGGAGACCCAGCTCAAGATCCCCCTGGTCGTCCGGCTGGCGGGGACCAACGTGGAGGAGGGGCGGCGCATCCTCAAGGAAAGCGGACTGCCGATCATCACCGCGGACACACTCTCGGAAGCCGCCGAGCGGGTCGTCGAGGCGCTCAAGTCCTCGCGCGCCTCGCGGACCGCGGCGGGGAATGGACAGTCATGAGCATCCTCATCGACCAGCGCAACCGCGTCATCGTCCAGGGGTTCACCGGCGACAAGGCCACCTTCCACGCGCGGGAGATGATCGCCTACGGCACCAACGTCGTCGGCGGCGTGACCCCGGGGAAGGGCGGTGCCCGGCACCTCGACCGCCCGGTGTTCAACACGGTGAAGGAAGCGGTGCGCGAGGTCGGCGCGGACACCAGCATCATCTTCGTGCCCGCGGCCTTCTGTGCCGATTCCATCATGGAGGCGGCCGACGCCGGCATCCGGTTCGTCGTGACCATCACCGACGGAATCCCGGCGCAGGACATGATGATGGTCAAGCGCTACCTGTTCCGCTTCCCCCGTGACCGGCGGACCATGCTGGTGGGCCCCAACTGCGCCGGCGTGATCAGCCCCGGCAAGGCGATGCTGGGGATCATGCCGGGGCACATCTACATGCAGGGGAACGTGGGGCTGATCACCCGCTCCGGCACCCTCGGCTACGAGGCCGCGTCGCAGATGAAGGCGCTCGGGATCGGCATCACCACGAGCGTGGGGATCGGCGGCGACCCGATCAACGGCAGCTCCTTCCTCGACCACCTGAAGCTGTTCGAGCAGGATGCCGAGACCGACGCTGTCTTCATCATCGGCGAGATCGGCGGGCCGCAGGAGGCGGAGGCGGCGCTCTTCGCGAAGGAGAACATGGGCAAGCCGGTGATCGGGTACGTCGCCGGGCTCACCGCACCCAAGGGCCGCCGGATGGGGCACGCCGGCGCGATCATCTCCGCGTTCGGCGACACCGCCGCGGAGAAGGCGGAGATCATGCGCTCGGCCGGGCTCACCGTGGCCCCGAGCGCGGCGGAGCTGGGCAGCACGGTGGCCGCCGTGCTGGCCCGGGGCTCGACGCGGTCGGTCGCCGCCCGATGACCGGCCGCCCGGTGGTGGTGGTCACCCGGCGGCTTCCCGAGGCCGTCGAGCGGGAGCTCTCCCAGGACTTCGAGGCTCGCCTCAACCAGGATGACCGGCCGCTCGGCCCCGAGGGGCTGATGGAAGCGCTCCGGAGCGCGGACGCGGTGCTCTGCACGGTCACCGACCGCTTCACCCCCGAGGTCCTCGCCGCGGAGCCGCGGCGGGCGGCCCTGCTGGCCAATTTCGGCGTCGGCTTCAACCACATCGACATCGCCGCGGCCAAGGCCCGCGGCCTCGCGGTGTCCAACACCCCCGACGTGCTCACCGACGCGACCGCCGACCTCGCGATGACGCTGCTGCTCATGGTGGCGCGCCGTGCGGGGGAAGGCGAGCGCCACGTGCGCGCCGGCGCCTGGACCGGGTGGCGCCCCACCCACATGCTGGGCACGCAGGTGACCGGAAAGACGCTGGGCCTGGTGGGGATGGGACGGATCGCGCGGGCGGTCGCCCAGCGGGCCCACCACGGGTTCGGGATGCGGGTCGTCTTCCACGACCCCTATCCGCCGTCGGCCGAGGTCGCCGCGTCGCTGGGCGCGGAGCCGCGGGACTCCCTGGACGCCATCCTCCGGGAGGCCGACTTCGTGTCGCTGCACTGTCCGGCCACCCCCGAGACCCGCCACCTGATGAACCGCGAGCGGCTGGCCCGCATGCGGCCCGAGGCGTACCTGATCAATACCGCCCGGGGCGACGTGGTGGACGAGGCGGCGCTGCTGGAGGCCCTGCGGGGGCGCCGGATCGCCGGGGCGGGCCTCGACGTGTACGAGCGCGAGCCGGAGGTGACCGAGGGCCTGCTCGCGCTCGAGAACGTGGTGCTGCTGCCCCATCTGGGGAGCGCCACCACGGAGACCCGGGTGGCGATGGGGATGCGGGCGCTGGAAAACCTCCGGCTTCACTTCGCGGGCAAGCCGCTCCGGGATCGCGTCGTGTGACTCAGGCCGCGCTGGAGCCCTTTTCGGCGGCCACCTTACCCGAATCGCTCGACCCCGCCGCCGCCAGCGCGGCAGCGTACGCCACCGAAGTGGTGGAGCTCCTCACCGGGCTGCTGCTCGAGCTCGTGCGCGCGCGGCAGCCCGACCTGCTCCCCGTGCTCCGCGGCGAGCGCCCGTCCTCCGATTTGAGCTCCGAGCTCCTCGCTCGCGCCCTGCAGGTGCAGGGCATCTGGTTCACTCTCCTCAGCATCGCGGAGCAGAACGCGGCCATGCGCCGCCGCCGGCAGATCGAGGCGGAGCGGGGGCATCACCAGCTTCGGGGCACCTTCGAGCAGGTGCTCACCTCCGCGGCCGCGGCCGGCGTCCCGGCCGGCGAGGTGCGCAGCGTGCTGGAGACCGCCCGGGTGCGGCCGGTCATCACGGCCCACCCGACCGAGGCCAAGCGGGTCACGGTGCTGGAGAAGCACCGGCGGATCTACCGCCGGCTGGTGGACCTGGAGTCGCCCCGCTGGACGCCCCGCGAGCGCCAGGCGCTCGTGGACGGTCTCCGCACCGAGATCGAGCTGCTCTGGCTCACCGGAGAGCTCCGGCTGGCCAAGCCCACCGTGCCCCAGGAGGTCTACTGGGGGCTCCACTTCTTCAACGAGACCCTGTTCGAGTCGGTCCCCGACCTCCTCGAGAAGGTGGAGCGCGCGCTCGAGCGGGCCTACCCGGGCGAGGCCTTCACCGTGCCGGCCTTCCTCCAGTTCGGCTCCTGGATCGGCGGCGACCGCGACGGCAATCCCTTCGTGACCAACGCGGTCACCCGGGGCACGCTGCTCGAGAACCGGCTCGCGGTACTGCGACGTTACCACCGCCGGCTCGGCGAGCTGGTACGGGCCCTGAGCATCACCGAGCGCGCGGTGCCCCCGTCCGAGCGGTTCCGCCAGGCGCTGCAGCGCGAGCTCGACGCGGCGGGTGACGGAGAGGCGATCGCGACCCGAAACCCGGGCGAGATCTTCCGGCAGTACCTCGTCTGCATGCTGCGGCGGCTCGAGGTGATGATCCGCGCCACCGATCGGGGCGACACCACGCCCGACCCGGCGGGCTACGCTTCCGCCGACGCGCTCATCGCCGACCTCCGTCTGATCGAGACCGAGCTCCTGGAGGCGGACCGTGCCCAGATCGCGGCCTCGTACGTGCGGCCGGCCCGGCGCGAAGTGGAGGCCTTCCGGTTCAGCACCGTCCGGCTGGACGTGCGCGAGAACACCACCAAGCTCAACGCCGCGCTCGGCGCGCTGTGGCGCGCCTCGGGCGGCAAGGCGGACGCGCCGCTCCCCGCGGGGGAGGCGTGGCGGAGCTGGCTCGCCGGCGAGCTCGCCCGTCCGCTGCCGCCGGGCGCGGAGCCCCCCGAGCTGCCGGCCGACGCGGCGGAGACCCTCGGCATGTTCCGTCTGGTGCGCCGGCTGCGGGAGGAGATCGATCGGGAAGCGTTCGGCGCCTTCGTGCTCAGCATGACGCGCAGCGTGGACGACATCCTCGGCGCCTACCTCATGGCCAAGCAGGCGGGCCTGTTCGCGGACGTGCCCGCCACCGAGAGCTGCACCCTGCCGATCGTGCCGCTGTTCGAGACGATCGACGATCTCCAGCGGGCGCCGGCCATCATGAAGGAGCTGCTCGGCATTCCGCTGGTGCGCCGGAGCGTCCGGGCCCAGGGCGGGGTACAGGAGGTGATGATCGGGTACTCGGACTCCAACAAGGACGGCGGGTTCCTCGCCTCCAACTGGGAGCTCTACAAGGCGCAGATCAAGCTCACCCGCCTGGGCCGCGAGTCCGGGGTGCCGATCGCCTTCTTCCACGGCCGCGGCGGGTCGGTCAGCCGGGGCGGCGCGCCGACGGGCCGCGCCATCGCCGCGCAGCCGGCCGGATCGGTCGGCGGCCGAATGCGGATCACCGAGCAGGGCGAGGTGGTCTCGTTCAAGTACGCCAACCGGGGTACGGCGCAATACCAGATCGAGCTGCTCGCCTCGAGCGTGTTCGAGCACACGCTCAAGTCGGAGCGGGAGGAGGCGCTGGTCCCGACCGCCGAGGGGGATGAGGCGATGGAGGCGCTCGCCGGCGCGTCCATGGCCGCCTACCGGCGGCTGGTGGACGATCCCAACCTGCTGCCCTACTACCAGGCCGGGAGCCCGCTCGAGGAGATCTCGCTCCTCAACCTCGGCTCGCGCCCGGCCCGGCGCTTCGGAGCCCAGTCCCTCGGTGACCTGAGGGCCATCCCCTGGGTCTTCGCCTGGTCCCAGAACCGGCATTTCGTGCCGGGCTGGTACGGTCTGGGCAGCGGGATCCTGACCTTTCTCCAGGTGCGCGGCCAGCGGGGCAGCGCGCTTCTGGGCCGGATGTTCTCCGACTCGCGGCTGTTCCGGCTCATCGTGGACGAGGCCGAGAAGACGCTCTCGTACGTGGATCTGGAGATCGCGCGGGAGTACGCGGGGCTGGTCCCGGACGCCCGGGTGCGCGACGCGATCTTCCCCATGATCGAGGAGGAGTATCACCGCTCGGTCGAGGCGGTGCTCCGGATCAGCGGGGGGAGGGAGCTGGCCGAGCGCTTTCCGCGCTTCCGCCGCCGGGTGGCGCGCCGGCTGCCCACGATCAACCAGGTATCCCGGCAGCAGGTGGAGCTGCTCCGCCGGTTCCGGGATTCGGGCGGCGACCGGCCGCGCGAGGAGCAGCTGTCGGCGCTGCTGCTGTCGATCAATACGATCGCCGCGGGGTTCGGCGCGACGGGCTGATCCTCATGCCGTGCCGGCGTGGGCCCGCTTTCGCTCGGTCTCGACCCGGAGCTGCCCGCAGGCCGCGTTGATGTCCAGGCCGCGGCTGCGGCGCACGGTGGCCTCGACGCCCTGGTTGCGGAGCCGCTCGGCGAAGGCGCGGATGCGCGGTGCCGGGGTCGGAGCGAGACCGGGGGCGCCTCCCGGATGCAGCGGGAGGATGTTCACCAGGGCGCCGACCCGGCGGGCGAGCTTGGCCAGCCGATCGGCATCGGCGTCGGCATCGTTCGCGCCCGCGATCATGACGTACTCGAAGGTGACGCGCCGGCGGAACGCCTCCGCCGCCTTCAGCACGGCCTCGAGGTCGTACTTCTTCTCGATCGGCATGATGGCGAGCCGCTGCGCCGAGGTGGTGGCGTGCAGCGAGATGGCAAGGCGGAACTGCTCCGGGCGCCGGGCGAACGCCGCCAGCCCGGGAAGGATGCCGACGGTGGACACGGTGATGTGCCTGGCCCCGATTCCGAATCCGTCCGGACTGTTGAGGATGGTGAGGGCCGGGTCCACCGCGTCCCAGTTGAGCAGCGGCTCGCCCATGCCCATGAAGACGATGTTCGTCGGGGCGTCCGCGGGATCCCGGAGCACGATCTCACGGACCTGCCCCACGATCTCGAAGGGGCTGAGATTCCGGCGATAGCCCATCTGCCCGGTGGCACAGAAGGCGCACCGCAGCGCGCAGCCGGCCTGGGACGAGATGCAGAGCGTCCGCCGGCCGCCCGACGGGATGAGCACCGACTCGATCGCCTCGCCGTCGGCCAGGCGCCACAGGTATTTCCGGGTGCCGTCGCGGGACTGCTGGACCACGTCGGGCTCGAGCCGCGGCAGCGGGAACGCGTCGGCCAGGGCCGAGCGGAGCTCGAGCGGGAGCTCGGTCGCGGCGCTCCAGTCGGGCACGGGGGCGACCCACAGGCGGCGCAGCATCTGCCCCGCCCGGTACCCCGGCAAACCGCGCGTCGAGACCCAGTCCGCCAGCCGTACGCGAGCCTCGGCGGGGGTGAGATCCAGAATGGAGTGGCCGGGAGAGCCGGCCGGGCGCGCGATCATTCGCGAAGAATAGTCCGATGGGTCTCGGCGGCACAGGGCGCCTCGGAGCTAACCTCAAGATGGAGTTTGCATTGCAGCCCATAGTGGCGGCGGTTACGTTTGGTGCCATGCCCTCCAGGCCGTACCGTGCTCCTCACTGAGATGCTGACGCCGGACCGGGTGGTCGTGCCCCTGATCGCCCGGGACAAGCAGGGAATCATCGCCGAGCTGGCGACCAAGCTGGTCGGTTATACCGGCGGTCAGCTCGAAGAGGTGCTTCGGGCCAT
This sequence comes from Gemmatimonadales bacterium, assembly GCA_036375015.1. Lineage (GTDB taxonomy): Bacteria > Gemmatimonadota > Gemmatimonadetes > Gemmatimonadales > GWC2-71-9 > CAVVWJ01. Next base: position 14,280 of record DASUSR010000365.1, on the reverse strand, counting down.
CGAGGAGCGCGAATCGGTGCTGAGCACCGGGGTCGGCTTCGGGGTGGCGATCCCGCATGCCCGGTCCTCCGCGGTTCGGGAGCTGGCGGTGGTGGGTGGGGTGAGCGCGGAACCGGTGCCGTACGACTCCATCGACGGCGAGCCGGTCCGCCTTTTCTTTCTAATCGTCGGTCCCGAGTCGTCCGCGGGGCTTCACGTCAAGATCCTGAGCCGGATCGCCCGGCTGGTCCGCCGGGACGGAGTGCGCCGTCACCTGGTCGAAGCCAAGACACCCGATGAGTTCTACGACGTTCTCCTCGCCGCCGAAGACCGCTGAGTCCGACCCGGCGAGCGCCACCGCCTACCGCAGCGACCGCTGCGGCGATCTCACGCGCGCCGACCTCGACCGGGAGGTGCGGCTGGGCGGCTGGGTGCACCGCCGTCGGGATCTGGGCGGACTGGTGTTCATTGACCTGCGGGACCGCGCGGGCATGGTGCAGCTCTCCTGCAATCCCGAGTGGACGCCGCCGGAGGTGATGGAGCGTGCCGCGGGGCTGGGCGCGGAGACCGTGATCCTGGCGCGCGGCACCGTGCGACTCCGGCCGGAGCCGTCCCGCGACCTCGGGCTCGCCACGCGCGAGATCGAAGTCCACGTCACCGGGCTCGACGTGGTGGGCCCGGCGGTGACGCCGCTGATCCCGGTCGCGCGCAAGGAGAAGGAGGAGCTGCCGGCCGAGGAGCTGCGCCTGCGCCACCGGGTGCTGGATCTCCGGCGTCCCGAGCTGCAGCGCAACCTGATCCTGCGCCACCGGCTGATGCAGGCGACCCGGCGCTACTTCGACAGGCTCGGGTTTCTCGAGATCGAGACCCCGATCCTCACCAAGCCGACCCCGGAGGGCGCGCGCGACTACCTCGTCCCCAGCCGGGTGCACCGGGGGGAGTTCTTCGCGCTGCCGCAGTCGCCGCAGCTCTACAAGCAGCTGCTCATGGTGGCGGGGTTCGACCGCTACTTCCAGATCGCGCGCTGCTTCCGCGACGAGGACCTGCGGGCCGACCGGCAGCCGGAGTTCACTCAGATCGACATCGAGGCCTCCTTCATCGGGCTCGAAGACGTGCTCGGCTTCGGGGAGGGGATGGTGCGGGCGCTCTGGGAGGTCGCCGGCCGGGAGGTCGCGCTGCCGATCCCGCGCATGCGGTACGCCGACGCGCTGGAGCGCTACGGCACCGACAAGCCGGACCTGCGCTACGGGCTGGGAATTTTCGACGCCACCGAGGTCTTCCGTTCCGCCGAGTTCGGTGTGACCCGCGCGGCGGTCGAGTCGGGCGGGCGGGTCCGGGGAATCCGCGTGCCCGGTGGCGCCGCCCTCACCCGCAGGCAGGTAGACGAGATCGAGGTCGCGGCGAAGTCGCTCGGCGCCGCGGGGCTGCTCCGGCTCAAGCGGAGCGGCGGCGCTCTCGAGGGCGGTCCGGCCAAGTATCTGCCGGCGGATGCGGCGGGGCGACTCGGCCTGGAGGACGGTGACCTGGCGCTCCTCGTGGCCGGCCCCGACCGCGTCTCGAGCCCTTCGCTCGACCGCGTGCGGCAGGAGGTGGCGCGGCGCATGGACCTCATCCCGCCCGACGTGGACCGCTTCCTCTGGGTGATTGACTTTCCGCTCTTCGAGCGCGACCCCGCGACCGGGGCGCTCGCGTCGGTGAACCATCCGTTCACGGCGCCGCACCCGGACGACCTGCACCTGCTGGAGACCTCGCCCGAGCGGGCCCGGGCGCTGGCCTACGACATGGTGCTCAACGGGACCGAACTCGGCGGCGGGAGCCTGCGCATCGCCGACCCCCGGCTGCAGCAGCGCATCTTTCACCTGCTCGGGATCCCCGAGGCGCAGGCCGAGGCCCGTTTCGGGTTCCTGCTGGAGGGGCTGCGCGAAGGCGCGCCGCCGCACGGCGGGTTCGCCTTCGGGCTGGACCGGATCGCGATGCTCCTGTCCGACGCGGATTCGCTGCGCGACGTGATCGCGTTCCCCAAGACCACCGCCCAGCGCGCACTGTTCGAGGGGGCGCCGACGCCGGTCGACCCTGCCGACCTGCGGGCGCTGAGCCTGAAGCCGAGCGACGAGTGACGGGCATGGCCGACGACGTCCAGCAGCGCTTTTCGGCGGAAGGAGCCGACCCGCTCCTGTTCGCCGGGGTGAACGACGCCAACCTCCAGGAGCTGCAGCGCTCGCTCGGCGTGCGCGTCTCCTTCCGCGGCGACGTGGTGACCGTGTCCGGGCCGCCGGAGCAGGTGGAGCGGGCCACGCCGGTGGTGCAGGGCCTGCTGGATCTCGCGCGGATGGGCGAGCCGGTCACCCCCGACGACGTCTACCGCCTCTCGACCGACGGGCAGACCGGCGAGCTGCCGGTGCAGGGGGCCGACGGCAAGATCGTGCTCCCGGGGCTCCGCCGCGCCATCGTCCCCAAGACCCAGGGCCAGCGCGACTACCTCCAGGCGATCGCCAACCACGACATCGTGGTGAGCATCGGCCCGGCGGGCACCGGGAAGACCTATCTGGCGGTGGCGAAGGCGGTGGAGGCGCTGGCCCGCAAGCGGGTGAAGCGGATCATCCTGGCGCGGCCGGCGGTCGAGGCGGGCGAATCGCTCGGGTTCCTGCCCGGCGACCTGCAGGCCAAGGTGGACCCGTACCTCCGGCCGCTGTACGACGCCCTCGAGGACATGATGCCGCACGACCGGGTCCAGCGGGCGCTGGAGACCCGGACCATCGAGATCGCGCCGCTGGCGTACATGCGGGGCCGGACTCTGGCCGACGCCTTCATCATTCTCGACGAGGCGCAGAACGCCACCGGCGCGCAGATGAAGATGTTCCTCACCCGGCTGGGGGTGAACAGCAAGACGGTGGTGACCGGCGACAAGACCCAGATCGACCTGCCGCGGCGGGAGGACTCGGGCCTGGTCCAGGTGGAGCGGGTGCTGCCGGGCATCGAGGGTATCGCCTTCTGCTACCTGCACGAGAACGATGTGGTCCGCCACCGTCTGGTGCGCGAGATCATCAAGGCATACGCGGAGGATCAGAACGGTTGATGGTGCGAAGGCCGGTGGTCGCGGCTCCCGAGATCCCCGGCCGTAAGTCTTTCACCGGCCGGATCCGCTATCACGCGGTGCGCTGGGCGCCTCTGCTCGCCGCCGCGGTGGCCACCTACGTCCTGTTCCCGCCCCCCGTCGGCGTGGTGGCCCCGCTGCAGAAGGTCGGGCAGGCCGCCTCCCGTACTGTGGTCGCGCCCTTCGACTACATGGTGCGGAAGACGACCGAGGAGATCGCGCGCGAGGGCGAGTCCCGGGCCCTCACCGTCCAGCCGGTCTACCGCTTCAGCGCCACGGCCTACGACTCCGCCCTGGTGGCGGCCCGCGCCTTCTTCGCCGAGCTGGAGCGGGCCAGCAGCCAGAGCGGCGACATGGTCCGGGCGATCGCGGCCAGCCGCATCAGCCTCGGGCCCGAGGAGAGCGAGTATCTGTCGGACCCGGGTCGCCGGCGCAAGCTCCAGGAGCTGGTCACCCACTTCCTGGCCGAGGCGCTGTCCGAGGGGGTGGCCGACGCCGGCGTCATGCGCGGCGAGCCCAGTGCGCGGGTCACCCTCCGCCGGGGCGAGGTGGAGCGGGTGATTCCCCGCGACTCCATCCGGACCTTCGCCGACCTCATGGAGCGGGCCGAAGCCGCCGGCAGCGTCGTGGACGATCCGGTGGGCCAGCGGACGGTGCGCCGGCTGGTCGGCGCGTTCTATCATCCCACGGTCGTCCTCGACCTCCCGCTCACCACCGCGCGGCGGGAGCAGCTCCGCTCGAGCGTCGATCCGGTGCGCTACGTGGTGCGGGCCGGCGACCGCATCGTGACGGCGGAGGAGCCGGTCACCGAGGAGGCGCGGACCAAGCTGGGCGCGCTGTACGAGGAGATGCGCCGCCGGGGCGTGGATCGCTTCTGGCTGCGGGGGGCGATGGGCGCGGTCCTCTACAACCTGATCGTGCTCAGCGCGTTTTGGCTGCTGCTGATGTTCTATCGCCGGGAGACGTACGTCGAGGCCCGCCAGATGGCGTTCTTCGGCGGGCTCTTCGTCCTCGTGGTGCTCATGACGGCCGCGCTCAGCCGGGCGTTCCCCGGCCGGCCGGAGCTCATCCCGATCCCCTTCGCCGCCATCGTGGTGACCATGCTGTACCACGGCCGGATCGGGATCTTCGCGGCCCTGACGCTGGCCATTCTCCTCGACGGGCAATGGGGGCTGCGGGAAAGCGACGTGCTGCTCTTCGGCCTGGTGGGGGGCGTGGCCGGGGCCATCGGCATCCGGGTGGTGCGGCGGCGCCACCATCTCTACCTGGCGATCGGGGTGATCGCGGTCGGCGGCGTGCTCGCCTCGCTCGCGGTGGGGCTCGCGCGGGGGTGGCCCGGCGTCACCATCACCGCCAGCGCCTTCCTCGGCCTGCTGATGGCGCCGGCGAGCGCCTCGCTCGCCATGATCGTGATGCCGCTGGCGGAGTCGGCCACCCGGATCACGACCGACCTCACCCTGCTCGAGCTCTCCGACCTGGGCCGGCCGCTGCTGCGGCGCCTGGCCCAGGAGGCGCCCGGCACCTGGGCCCACAGTCTCGCCATGGCCAACCTCTGCGAATCGGCCTGCAACATCATCGGCGCCAACGGACTGCTGGCCCGGGTGGGCTGCTACTACCACGACATCGGCAAGCTGGCGAACCCGGGCTTCTTCATGGAGAACCAGGGCGGCGGGCCCAACCCCCACGACGACATGCTCCCGCTCGACTCGGCGCGCCTGATCCGCAATCACGTGCTGGACGGGATCGCGCTCGCGGAGGCCGCGGGGCTGCCGCCGGTGGTCAAGGCCTTCATCCCGGAGCATCACGGCACCACCGAGATCACCTATTTCCTCGAGCGGGCCCGGCGGGGGGAGACCCCCGGCCGGGTGAACCCGGCCGACTACCGCTACCCCGGCCCGCGGCCCCAGTCGGCGGAGACCGCGGTGGCCATGCTGGCCGACTCGGCCGAGGCGGTGGTCCGGGTGCTGGACGACCGCACACCCGATCGGGTCCGGGAGGCCATCGAGCAGCTGGTGCAGCAGAAGCTCGCCTCCGGCCAGCTCGACGACGCGCCGCTCACGCTGCGGGATCTGGACCGGATCCAGCGCGAGTTCGCCCGGGTGATGTCGGGAACCTATCACAAGCGCATCGGCTACCCCCGTGCGAGCGGCGGCGTCACGCCCGAGTTCCAGACTGCCGAGCGGGAGTGAGGTGGTGGTGAGCGGCCGCCGCCTTCCGCTGCCGGCCGGCGTCGTGCGCCGCGTGGTCGGGGCCGTGCTCGCGGGTGAGCGCCGCCGGGCCGCCGTCTCCGTCACCTTTCTGGGCCGCGACGCCATGCGGCGGCTCAACGCGGCCTACAAGGGACACGATACGCCCACCGACGTTCTCACCTTCGCGCTGCGCGAGCCGACCGGCCGCGCGGTCGGCGACGTGTATGTGTGCCCCTGGGTGGCGCGCCGCGAGGCGCGCGCCCGCGGAGTGCCCCTGCGGCAGGAGCTCATCCGTCTCATCGTGCACGGCACGCTGCACGCGCTGGGGCGGGACCACCCCGAGGGGACGGACCGCACCCGCTCGGCGATGTGGCGGCGTCAGGAGCGCTACGTGGAGGCGCTCGCATGATCCAGATGCTGCAGCTGTTCATCGCGCCGCTGGTGGCGGCCGGACTCACCCTGTGGGCGGCGTGGCTCGCGCTCGCGGCGGAGTCCGACGCCGACCTGCCCCGCGCGCTGGGCGGCGAGTTCGGCGGCGAGATGGGGGGTGGAACCCTCTCCCGGAACCTGCACGTCGCCCACCTGACGCTCTTGGTGCTGGCGGGCGCGGCGGCCGGAGGCGCCGTGGTCTGGTGGGCGCGGAGCCCGCTGGGCGGGCTGCTCCGCGTGGGCCTCGCCGTGGGGCTGGTCTGGGTCCTGGGCGACCTGCTGCCCCGGCTCCTCGCGGCGGTGGCCCCGGAGCTCACCGTGCCCGCCCGCCGGGCGGCGGCCGCCACCCTGGCGCCCTTCCGTCCGCTCCTCCGTCTGGTGGAGCGGGTGGACGTGAAGACGCGCGCGCGGCTGCCCTCGGACCACACCCAGCACGCCGGGCCGGCGGAGCGGGACATGCTCCTCGGCGTGTTCTCGCTCGCCGACACCACCGTCGCCGAGGTGATGACGCCCCGCATCGACATCGTCGCGGTGGACTCGTCGGCCGAGCGCGAGGAGGTCATCCAGACGCTGCGGAGCGCCGAGCACGCGCGCCTGCTGGTGTATGACGGTCATCCCGACGCCGTCGCCGGCGTCGTCTACGCCAAGGACATCCTGGCGAGCGAGGAGGGCGAGGGTCCCTGGCACGCCCTCATCCGGCCGGCCGCGTTCGTGCCGGAAGGGAAGACCCTCGACCGCCAGCTGCGCGACTTCCAGCGCGGCCCGAGTCATCTGGCGGTGGTGGTGGACGAGTTCGGCGGCACCGCCGGCCTGGTGACGCTGGAGGACATCCTGGAGCAGATCGTCGGTGAGATTCAGGACGAGTACGACACCGACGAGGTCACGCCGATCCAGGTGCTCGGCCGGGACCACCTGCGGGTGGATGGGGGAGTCGCGCTCTCCGAGCTGGAAGGGGTGCTGGGCCACACCTTCGATCGCGAGGACGTGAGCACCGTGGGCGGGCTGGTGCTGGCCGAGTTCGGGCGGGTGCCGCGGGCCGGCGAGTCGCTCGACGTGCAGGGCTACCGGCTCACGGTGGAGCAGGTGGTCCGCCGGCGGGTGCGTCGGGTGGCGGTCCACCGCCTGGCCCAGCCGGCGCCGGTGGTCACCGGGGAGCGGAGCGCCTCGTGATCTGGGTGGTGATGGCTATCGGGCTGCTGCTGGCGGTGTTCGGTGCCACCGCGGGGGCCGCGCTCATCACGGTGAGCCGTGCCGAGCTCACCCGCGCCGTCGGCCGTCGGCTGCGCGGGGCCACGCCGTCGCTCGGCTGGCTGGCCGAGGTGGACGCCGATCTCACCGCCGCCTCGGCGACGACCTCGCTGGGTGTGCTGCTGCTGGGCGCCGCCCTGCCGGGGATGTTCGCGGGCTCGGGCACCACCCGGCTGGTCGCGATGCTCGCGCTGGTGGGCGCGCCGCTGGTGCTGTTCGCGGCCTACCTGGTTCCCCGCTGGATCACCCAGCCTCGCGCCCAGCGGGTGGCCGACTGGGTCCTGCCGGTGCTCCGGCCGTGGTCGCGGGTACTCGGGCTCCTGCTCCCCACCCGCGCCGTCACCCGTCCCACCGATCTGCGGTCCATCTGGCGGGAAGGCGCCGCCGTCGGGCTCCGGGCGGACGACGAGCTGGTGATAGTCGGCGGGGTGATGGCCTTCAGCGTCCGGCCGGTGCGCGAGGTCATGACCCCGCGGACCGACATCGTCGCGATCGAGGAGCACACTCCGCTGGGGGACATCCGTGCGGTGTTCGCCCAGAGCGGGTACAGCCGGATCCCGGTGATCCGCGGCGACCTCGACGACATCGTCGGCATGCTGCACGCGTTCGATCTGTTCAAGCTGCATCCGGGCGACCCGCTGCCGGTCCGCCCGGTGGCGGTGACCCCGGCCAGCCGGAGCTGCGGCGACCTGCTGCTCGACATGCAGCGCGAGCGACGCCACTTCGCGGTGGTGATCGACGAGTTCGGCGGCACGCTCGGCATCGCCACCCTGGAAGACCTCCTGGAGGAGCTGGTGGGCGAGATCTTCGACGAGCACGACGAGGAGGTCCGCGAGCTGCCTCCCGGCGGGCCAGCGATCCTGGAGACCGACGGCAACATCTCCCCCGAGGCGATCGAGGAGCGCTTCGGGGTGACCCTGCCCACGGGCCGCTCCACCACGGTGGCCGGGCTGCTGGCGGAGTGGGCCGGGCGGATTCCCAACGCGGGCGAGCGGTTCCTCGTCCGCGGCCTCGAGTTCGACGTGATCCAGGCATCGCCCACCCGGATCGAACGGCTGCTCATCCGCTCGGGCGCGGCCGCGCCCGTCGCCCTGCCCACCGGCGCCTCATGACCGAGCCCAACGAGCAGGTCGAGAAGATGGTGGAGCTCGTCCGCAGCGGCGAGATCACCGTGTTCATCCGCCGGGCGCACGACTACGAGCCCGCCGACCTGGCCGACGTCCTGGCGGCGCTCGACGAGGAGGAGCGGGTCGCGGTGGTGCAGGCGCTGCCGGCCGAGCTCTCCAGCCAGGCGCTGGCCGAGCTGCCGGAGGACGCGCACGCCGAGGAGACGCTCGCGGCCCTCGACGCCGAGCGGGCCGGCGCCATCGTCGAGGAGCTGGACGACGACGACGCGGCCGACATCCTCCGCGAGATGGCGCCGGAGGACCAGGAGCGGATCCTCTCCACCGTCGAGCACCGCGCCGAGGTGGACCGGCTCCTCCGCTACGAGCCGGAGACCGCCGGAGGGCGCATGACCACCCACCTGGTGACCGTGCGCGACACGGCCACGGTGGGGGAGGCGCTCGAGGAGATCCGCCGGCAGGCGGAGGAGGTGGAGGACTTCTACCAGATCTTCGTGGTGGACGGCGCTCGCCGCCTCGTCGGCATCCTGCCGTTCAAGGACTTGGTGGTGAGCCGGCCCGACCGCCGGGTGCGCGACTTCATGGCCACCGCCGACATCATCGTCGCCCCCGACCTGGACCAGGAGGAGGTCGCCCGGCTGATGGCGCGGTACAACCTCCCGAGCGTGGCGGTGGTGGACGACTCGGGGCGGTTGCTCGGCCGGGTCACCTTCGACGACGTGATCGACGTCGTGGAGGCGGAGCGCACCGAGGACCTCCTCAAGTTCGGCGGCGTCTCGGCCGACGAGGAGCTCGCCGCCGGCTGGACCGAGGCGGTGCGCAGCCGGCTCCCCTGGCTCTACGTGAACCTGCTCACCGCCTGCCTCGCCGGCGGGGTGGTCTACCTGTTTCAGGACACCGTGCAGCGCACCGTCGCCCTGGCGATCTGGATGCCGATCATCGCGGGGATGGGCGGGAACGCCGGCACCCAGGCGCTCGCGGTGACGGTACGACGGATCGCGCTCGGGCTCATCCCGCCGCACCTGTTCGTGCGGGTGGTGGGCAAGGAGGTCCTGGTCGGGATGACCAACGGGCTCGCCATCGGTCTGGTGGTGGGCGGCGCCGCGGCGCTGCTCGGCGAGCAGTCCACCCTGGGCGTGGTGGTGTTCCTGGCGATGGCCGGCAATCTGCTGGTGGCGGGGTTCGCCGGGGCGTTCATCCCCATCCTGCTCGAGCGGTTCGGCATCGATCCCGCGATCGCCTCGTCGATCTTCGTCACCGCCTTCACCGACGTCTGCGGTTTCGTGCTGCTCCTGGGCCTGGCTGGGTGGCTCCTCCTGTGACGGCGCGCTGAATGCGCGCGCTGGTCGTCTTCGCGCGCCTGTTTCCCTTCGTCATCGCGTTTCTGTGGGACCGTCGCCGCTTCATCCTGTTCGGCCGCCCGCCGAAACGCGACGAGGAGCGGCACCGCCGGCGCGCCGTGCGGCTGGTGGGGGCGCTGGCCGATCTGGGACCCACGTTCATCAAGCTGGCGCAGGTGTTCGCCGCGCGGGCCGACATCCTGCCGGAGCCGTATCTGTCGGCCATCGGGACCCTCACCGACCAGGTTCCTCCGCTGGCGCCGGGCGTGGCGGAGTCGGTCGTGCAGGCGGAGCTCGGGGACGGCGTCGGCCGGCTGTTCGAGCGGTTCGACACCGAGCCCCTCGCGGCGGCGTCGCTGGGACAGGTGCACCGGGCGTCCTACCAGGGCCGCGAGGTGGTGGTGAAGGTGCTCCGGCCGGGCGTGGAGGAGGTGGTGCGCCGGGACCTCGAGGTGGGTTTCCGCATTCTCTTCGTCCTGAATCTGCTCTTTCCCAACCACCACGTGCGCGCGATCAGCGCCATCGTGAGCGAGTTCTCCAAGCGGATCTCCGATGAGCTCGACTTCCGCGAGGAGGCGCGCAACGCCGGGGTCCTCCGCCGCAACTTCGCGGCGGAGCCGAGGGTCGTGGTCCCCGAGGTGGTCGGCGAGCTCACTCGCCGGCGCGTGCTGGTGCTGGAGTACGTGGAGGGCACCCGGATCGACCGGCTGCACGAGCGCCTCGCCGCCGGGGAGCTGCGGCTGGACGGTCTGACGGAGCTGCTGGCCGAGGTCTACATCAAGATGATGCTCGAGGACGGCGTGTTCCACGCCGATCCCCATGCCGGCAACCTCCTGGTGGACCGGTCGGCCCGGCTGGTTCTGCTCGATTTCGGGATGGTGCTCGAGGTGGAGCGGGAGACCCGCCGCCGGCTGGTGCAGACGGTACTCGCCGCCGCCCGCCAGGACGTGGACGGGGTGATCAACGGTTTCTACGAGCTCGGCATCCTGGATCCCGACGTGGACCGCGGCACGGTCCGCGACGCGGCCCAGAGCCTCATGGCGATCTCGCTGCGGGACGACGTCTCGCCCCGCCAGATCCAGCGCCTGGTGGAGCAGGTGCTCCAGACCTTCTACGAGTGGCCGCTGGTGCTCCCCTCCAACCTGGTGTACTTCGGGCGCGCGGCGGTGCTGGTCGAGGGGATCGGCCTCCGCTACGACCCCAACTTCAACGCTCTGGCCATCGCGCGGCCGGTGCTCGCCCGCTCGGCCGCGCGACTCATCCAGGGCGTCGCGGAGGATCCGCGGGCGCGGCTCACCGACTGGACCCAGGAGGCGATGGCGGCGGTCCGCACCCTCCGCGACCTGGTGCGGCGGGTGGAGCGGGATGAGCTGCGGGTCCGCTCGCACCCTCGCGACGTGCTCGAGCTCCAGCGCTTTCTGGCCCAGCAGGTGCGCCGCGCGCTCCTGGCCCTCTTCGCCTTCACCATCGCGCTCATCGCCAGCGTCGTGTACCTCGCCACCTCGCGGCTGGCGGTGCTGGTCCTGGGGCTTATGATCGCGTTCGGCATGTTCCTGGTCGTGTTCCTGCTGCCGACGCACCTCTTCCAGAACCCGCTGCGGTTCCGGCGCCGGTGGCCGGAGCACTGACGCGACGGCTGGGGGAACTGGCCCGGCTGTTCCTGACGCTCGGACTGCTCGGCTTCGGAGGCCCGGCGGCGCACATCGCGATGATGGAGGAGCGCGTGGTGCGGCGGCGACGGTGGATGGCGCGGGAGGAGTTTCTCGAGCTGGTGGGGGTGGTGAACCTGCTCCCCGGGCCCAACTCCACGGAGCTCGCGATCCACATCGGGTATCGCCAGGCGGGCGTGCCCGGGCTGCTGGTCGCCGGTCTGGCCTTCATCGTGCCCTCGACCGTGATCGTGCTCGTCTGCGCCTGGGCGTACGCGCGCTACGGTACGGTGCCGGCGGTGCAGGACGTCTGGCGTGCGGTCCAGCCGGTGGTCGTCGCGGTCGTGGCCACGGCGCTCGTGAAGTTCGCCCGGACGGGTCTCCGCACCGTGCGACTCGCGCTGCTGGCGGGCGGAGCACTGCTGCTCGCCGCGCTCGGCGTGAACGAGTTCCTCGTGCTCCTGGCGGCGGGCGTGCTCGCCCTCGGGCGGGCGTGGCCGGGGCGCGCGGGTCTCGCGATCCCCTGCCTCGTGCCGATGGTCTGGCTGGCCCGGGCCGAGGCCGGCGCGGCGGAGCTGTTTCTGTTCTTCCTCCGCGTGGGCGCGGTGCTCTATGGCAGCGGGTACGTTCTGCTCGCGTTCCTCCGCGGCGGGTTGGTCGAGCAGGGGCGGCTCACCGAGGGCCAGCTGCTCGACGCCGTCGCCGTGGGGCAGGCGACCCCGGGGCCGGTGTTCACGACCGCCACGTTCGTCGGTTACCTGCTGGCGGGCACGCCGGGCGCGCTCGCGGCGACCGCCGGCATCTTCCTGCCGGCCTTCCTGCTGGTCGCGGCGAGCGGTCCGCTGGTCCGCTGGGTGCGCCGGTCGCCGCCCGCCCGGGCGTTCCTGGAAGGCGTGACCGCCGGATCGCTCGCCCTGATGGCGCTGGTCGCCTGGCAGCTCGGCCGGGCCGCCATCGATGGGCCCATCCCGGCGCTGGTCGCCGTCGGCAGTGCCGTGTTGCTCGGGGCCGGAGTCAACTCGGCCCTGCTGATCCTGGGAGCCGCCGGGTTGGGGCTGACCCTTCCGTAAACCCCTGCAGGGAGTGCGTGTGCTCGTCCCGAAGCTGGTGACCACCCTGCGCGGCTATACCCGCGCGCAGTTCGCCGCCGACGCCGTGGCCGGCGTCATCGTGGGCATCGTGGCGCTGCCGCTGGCGATCGCGTTCGCCATCGCCAGCGGGGTGACGCCGGACCGGGGACTCTACACCGCGGTCATCGCCGGCTTCCTGATCTCGACGCTGGGCGGGTCGCGGGTGCAGATCGGCGGACCCACGGGCGCCTTCGTGGTCATCGTCTACGGCATCGTGCAGCAGTACGGCGTGGACGGGCTGCTCGCCGCGACGATGATGGCCGGGGTCATCCTGGTGGTCATGGGGCTCACCGGGCTGGGCGCGGCGGTCAAGTTCATTCCCTTCCCGGTCGTGACCGGCTTCACCGCCGCGATCGGCGCCATCATCGCGGTGCAGCAGTTCCGGGACGCGCTGGGCCTGCGCATGGAGCAGGCGCCGGCCGAGTTCCTGGAGCGCCTGCTCGCCTACGGCGAGCACATCGGGACCGTGAACCCGGCGGCGGTGGGCGTGACGCTCGGGACGCTGGTCATCGTGCTGTTCTGGCCCCGGGTGAGCCGCCGGCTGCCGTCGCCGTTCGTGGCCCTGATCGTCACCACCGTCCTGGTGCAGCTCCTCGACGTTAGGGTGGAGACGATCGGCAGCCGCTTCGGCGAGATCTCGGCGACCCTGCCCCGGCCGGCGCTGCCGTCGCTCTCCCTGGGCGAGGTCCGCGACCTGGTCGGCCCCGCGTTCACCATCGCCGCGCTCGGCGCGATCGAATCGTTGCTCGCGGCGGTGGTGGCCGACGGCATGATCGGCGGCCGGCACCGGTCGAACATGGAGCTGGTGGCGCAGGGGGCGGCCAACATCGCCTCGCCGCTCTTCGGCGGCATGCCGGCGACCGGCGCGATCGCCCGGACGGCCACCAACATCAAGAGCGGGGGACGGACGCCGGTCGCGGGCATCGTGCACGCGCTCACCCTGTTGCTCATCACCCTCTTCTTCGGACGCTGGGCCGCGCTCATTCCGCTGGCCACCCTGGCGGGCATCGTCCTGGTGGTGGCCTGGCGGCTCAGCGAGTGGAAGGTGTTCGGCAACGAGCTCAGGGGCCCGCGCAGCGACGCGACGGTCATGGTGACCACCTTCATGCTGACGATTCTGGTGGACCTGACCGTGGCCATCAGCGTCGGCATGGTCCTCGCCGCCTTCCTCTTCATGAAGCGGATGGCGGAGGTGACCAACGTGTCCATCGTCACCCGCGAGCTTCCCGACGAGGCCGGCGGGGTGGACGATACCGGCGCGATCTACCGCCGCCGGGTGCCCGAGGGAGTCGAGGTCTACGAGATCAACGGACCGTTCTTCTTCGGCGCGGCCGAGAAGTTCAAGGACACGCTGTGGCAGGTGTCGCGGAAGCCCAAGGTGCTCATCATCCGGATGCGCAACGTCCCTGCCATCGATTCCACGGCGATGCACGCCCTGCGTGACCTGATCCGCCGGACCCGCGCCGAAGGCACCGTGGTGATGCTCTCCGACGTGCACTCCCAGCCGCTGGTGGCGCTGGGGCGCTCCGACATGCTCGACGAGATCGGCGAGGACTTCATCTTCGGCAATGTCGACGAGGCGCTGGTGGCGGCCGAAGGGGTGGTGGCCACGGGCGCCGCGGCCCCCGACCGCGCGGTGCGCCTGCCCCGCTAAGGGCGCGCTGCGAGCGCGCCTGCATCGCTTGCCACATCCCCGGGCCGGGGCGACCTTTCAGCCCATGGATCCTGACCTCCTGCTCGCCGAGCTGCTGGCGGGGAAGACCTCCGTGCTGGCGCGGGCGATCTCGGTGGTCGAGAACGGTCGGCCGGGCTTCGAGCGCCTGCTCGCCGGCGCGCACCGCCACCTCGGGCGGGCCCACCGCGTCGGCATCACCGGGCCGCCCGGCGCGGGCAAGTCTACCCTGGTCGAGCGCCTGGTCGCCGCCTACCGCGCGGCCGGCCGGCGGGTCGGCGTCGTGGCCGTGGATCCCACCAGCCCCTTCACCGGCGGCGCCCTCCTCGGCGACCGCATCCGCATGGAGTCGGTCGCCCTCGATGAGGGCGTCTACATCCGCTCCATGGCCAGCCGTGGATCGCTCGGCGGGCTCGCCACCACCAC
>DASUSR010000364.1:0-9880 GCA_036375015.1 Gemmatimonadales bacterium | reverse complement strand
CCAGCCAGTCGTCGGTCTTGGGACCGGTCACCGCCTCGAAGCTGGGGAGGTGGACGATCGCCCAGAGCCCGGTGAGCACGTAGAAGATGCCCTGTCCCAGCGCGAGCGGCCCGGCCAGTCGGGATTGCATTCGTGCAAAGTACCAGACGAACGGTGCAGCGCCGTGCGCTGCCACACGCCCCCCCACCGTACCGCTCAGGAGGGCCGGCCGCGCGCCGCTCTCGGTCCCGCCGCTAACCGGCGTACGGCCCGCGCGTTGCGACAGACGGAGTCACCTCGGGCGGAACCACCGCGCGTGCCCGACCGCTGCACGATCATGCAGCACCCCCGAGCACGAATCTGGCGTCGTTGACGGACTCCATCCGCCTGCTCGAGGAACGCACGCATGTATCGTATCGAGGTCTCCACCGGCGAGGAGACGGTCTTCCGCACGGTCGAAGAGCTGGCGGTCGGCATCCGGAACGGGCTGATCACTCCCCGCTCGCGGATCTACCACGGCGCCTCGCAGAAGTGGCTGCCCATCGAGTTCCACCCCCACTACAAGAAGGCGCTCAACCTGGTGACCGGCGGCGCGCCGGTGATCGATCTCGGCCCCACGAAGCCGGCGGGGCCCCCGCGCCGCGCGCCCGCGCCTCCGCCCCAGCCGGCACCCGAGTCGGCACCCGCGCCCCGGCCGGCACAGGTACCGGTGCCGGCGCCGGTTATGACGAGACCCGAGCCTCCCGCCGTCGAGCCCCCGCCGCCGCCCGCGGCACCGATCATGGTGGCGCCGAGCATGGAGCCGCCGGAGCCCGAGGTCGCCCTGCCGAGGATCAGCTACCCCGACGTACCGCCGCCGGCGCCGGAGGCCGGCTCGCATCCGGTGGCCCGGCGGCGGCAGAGCATCCCGGGCACGCTGCTGGCGGCGGTGCTGGCAGCGGCCCTGCTGATCGGGGGCGGGGTCGCGATGTATTCCGGCGGATCCTCGGAGGAAGGGGAGAGTCCGGTGGTCGTGGACGCACCGGCGCCGGCACCCGAGTACGATCCATCCGCCGAGCCGGCCTTCCACGACGCCGGGTTCGATCCGCCGCCCGACGAGCCCGCGGTGCCCCCCGCGAAAGCTCCGGCGCCGGCGCCCGCCAAAGCGCCCGCGGCCCCGGTCGAATCGCGGGCGGGCTACGCCCCGACCTGGTCGCTCGAGTCGGCGCCGAGGCCGACGGGACCGGTGTCGCAGGCCTGGTCCTCGTCGGCGGGGGCCATCGCCCCGCTGCCCGCGAAGGCCGGTCCGGCGGCAGCGCCTCGCACCGGAGACGCACCACCGATCACCCCGCCGCCGGCCGAGATGGACCTCTCCGTGCCCAAGCTCCCCAGCGGCGCCGCAGTGGGCGTGGGAGCCCCGGTGCAGCGCGATTCCGCTGCCATCAAACGGATTCTCCGCGCGGTCAGCGGCGCACCCACCGCCGGAAAGGGCTCCCGCTAGGGGTACCCCCTCGTGTGACCTGACCCACAGCCTTACCTTCTTCCTTCCAGCAATATCCCGATGCCGTAAGTTGTTATTTATCAACAACTTATGTTGACAACTCTGTGGATATCCGGTGCGGGGTGTGGAAAACCCCGCGGCTCCAGCCCATGCCCGTGCCGGGTGGGCGCTTAGCGGAGGGCACCTATGGCAAGGGCTATCTGGAGCGGGTCGATCAGCTTCGGGATGGTGACCATCCCGGTGAAGCTCTACGGGGCGACCGAGAGCAAGGACATCTCCTTCAACCTGCTGCACTCCACCTGCGGCACCCGGCTCAAGCAGGTCCGCTGGTGTCCGACAGACGAAGTCGAGGTGCCCTGGAACGAGACGGCCCGGGGCTACGAGTACGCCAAGGGGCAGTACGTGGTGCTCACCGACGAGGACTTCGAGAAGCTCCCGCTGCCCAGCAAGCACACGATCGACCTGTCCGCGTTCGTCGCCGAGAGCGAGATCGATCCGGTGTTCTACGAGCGGAGCTACTACCTGGCACCGGACGAGCGGGCCGAGAAGCCGTACGCGCTGCTGCTCCAGGCGCTGGAGGAGAAGAAGCTCACCGCGATCGCCACCATCACCATCCGGAAGAAGGAGCAGCTCTGCGTGCTGCGGCCGCAGTCGGGGGTGATGATGCTGGAGACGCTGTACTACCCCGACGAGATCCGGGCGCAACCCGAGGTCGAGCTCAAGAGCGCCAAGGTGAGCGACCGCGAGCTGGAGATGGCGTTCACCCTGATCGAGCTGCTGCGCAAGCCGTTCGATCCCGAGGAGTACAAGGACTCCTATCGTGAGGCGCTGGAGCAGATGATCGAGGCCAAGATGGAGGGCCGCGAGGTCATCACCGCACCGGAGGCCCGGGACAGCAAGGTGATCGACCTGGCCGACGCGCTCCGCAAGAGCGTCGAGGCCGCCAAGAAGGGCGCCAAGCCCAAGCCCGCGGCCCGCCAGCGAGCCCGTCCCGCGGCGCGGCGCCGGACCCGCAAGGTCGGATGAAAGCTGCGGTCCGCAGCGTGCTCGAGCAGCTGGAGGCCCCCGAGCAGCGGCTCACGCTCCAGGTGGAAGGCCACGAGCTCCCGGTGACGAACCTGGACAAGACCCTGTGGCCGGGGGCCGCGCGCCGGAAGCCGCTCACCAAGCGGGATCTGCTCCGGTACTTCGCCCGCGTCTCGTCCTGGATGCTCCCCCACCTGGCAGACCGCCCGGTGTTCGTCACCCGGTTTCCGGACGGCGTGGAGGGGAAGAGCTTCTTCCAGAAGCACTGGGACCCGGTGCCCCGCTTCGTCCGCACGGTGGCCATCTACTCCAGGAGCGGTGACGCCGACGGCGACTACCTGATCTGCGAGAACCTGGCCACGCTGCTGTGGCTCGCCCAGATGGCGGGGCTGGAGCTGCACGCGTGGTATTCCCGGACCGAGCGGGCCCCGGACGCGCTCGACCGGGGCCGGCGCTTCGGCGGATCGGAAGCCGCGCTGGAGAAGTCCGTGCTCAACTATCCGGACTTCGTCGTGTTCGACCTGGACCCGTACCTGTATTCCGGCAAGGAGTCGCGGGGCGCCGAGCCCGAGTTGCATCGGCGCGCGTTCCAGCGCACTCGCCGGCTGGCGCTCCGGGTGCACGAGGATCTCGAGCGGCTCGGTCTCGAGACCTGGGTCAAGACCTCGGGCCGCACGGGACTCCACCTCTACTTGCCGGTCGTGCGCGATCTCGACTTCGACGCCGCCCGCACCATCGCCGAGACCATCGCGCTCCACGCCATGCGGCAGCACCCACGGGAGGTGACCGTCGAATGGGCGGTGGAACGCCGACGCGGCAAGATCTTCTTCGACTACAACCAGAACGTGCGGGGCAAGTCCCTCGCCGTTCCCTACTCGCCCCGGCGGCATTCGGCGGGCACGGTGTCCACGCCGGTGCGCTGGGACGAGATCGAGTCGGTCTACCCCACGGATTTCACCCTGCGGACCGTCCCCGACCGGCTGGAGGAGGGCGGCGACCCGTGGGCCGGGATCCTGACGTCGAAGCAGGATCTCGGCACGGTTCTGGGAATGGGCGCGGGCGGCGGCCGATGAGCCACTCCCGCGAGGCGCTCGCCCGCGCGGGCCGCGGCCGGCTCCGCTACCGGGCCGAGCCGGCCTGGATGCCCCCGATGCTCGCCACCCTGAGCGATCAGCCGCCCCCCACGGGCGGCGGCTGGATCTACGAGCCCAAGCTCGACGGCGTTCGGGTGCTGGTCTACGTCCAGGGCGGCCGGGTCCGGCTCTTCTCCCGCAACCGCAAGCCACTCGATGCGGCCTATCCCGAGCTGGTGGACGCGCTCGCCGTCGCCGTCCGGGGAGACGCGGTGCTCGACGGCGAGGTGGTCGCGATCGATCCCCGGCGCGGCATCAGCAGCTTCGCCCTGCTGCAGCAGCGAATGCAGCTCCGCGACCCCCTCCGGGCGAGCCGGAGCGGGGTGCCGGTGATGCTCTACCTGTTCGACTGTCTCTTCTACGAGGGCATCGACCTGACCGGGCTCCCCCTGGTGGACCGCAAGTCGGTGCTGCGCGATGTAGTCTGGTACGACGACCCGATCCGCTTCACGCCGTACCGCTCCAGCGGGTCCGCCGCGATGTTCCGGGACGCCTGCGCCCGTGGCGCCGAGGGGATCATCGCCAAGCGGAGCGACTCCCGCTATGTCGGCGCCCGCTCCGCCGACTGGCTCAAGATCAAGTGCATCAACCAGCAGGAGTTCGTGATCGGCGGCTACACCGAGCCGCAGGGGTCGCGCGAGCGGCTGGGCGCGCTGCTGGTGGGCTACTATGAGGGGAAGACGCTGCGCTACGCCGGCAAGGTCGGCACCGGTTACGACCGGGCGACCCTCGAGTTGCTGCACCGCAAGCTTACCCCGCTGCATCGGCGCACCTCCCCCTTCGCGCCGGGTCCGTTCCCCGCGGATGCGGTCCACTGGGTGACGCCGAAGCTGGTGGCGCAGATCGGGTTCGCCGAATGGACCGGGGCGGGCCTGCTCCGCCATCCCCGCTTCCTCGGACTGCGGGACGACAAGGCGGCGCGGGAGGTGCGGCGGGAAGCGTGAGCGCTCGATCGCGCCGCGCTCGAGACCTGGCGGTCCGCGGCCCTCCCGGGCAAATTTCTCCCCTCCATGCCCGACTCCCGGACCGTACGCCTGTGGTGGTGGGGCGCCGTCGCCGCCGCGGTGGCGCTCGGACTCAAGATCGCGGCCGCGTTCTGGGCCATCCACCAGGGCTCCCGGGCGCTCGCTCCCTGATCCGCTCTTGACAGGTTCCGAGCCGCCCATAACATGGCAGTGTCTCCCCCGCTTTTCAGCCCGCGTATAGTCGGAGTCCGTATTCCCGCCTCTCTAGTCACTTCCGGTGCGCTCTGGGACGAGGCCATCGAGCCCTGGCGGCACGATCCCTCCCCGGAGCCGGTGCGCCCCGAGCCGGCCCGGCGCCGCGTCCTCGTGGCCGAAGACGACCCGATGGTCAGCGTGCTCGTAGAGCGCCTTCTGGCCGAGCAGGGCTACGAGGTGCAGGCCGCCCGCCATGGCGAGGAGGCGCTTCGGCTGGCCCTCCGCGGTCCGCTCGATCTTCTCGTCACCGATGTGCGGATGCCGGTCATGGACGGCTGGGAGCTGAGCCGCCGGCTGCGGGAGCGGTGGCCCGATCTCCCGATCCTCTTCATCTCGGGATACGACATCGAGCTCACCCAGGGAGCCCGTCGGCGCGGCCAGGGGGCCTTCCTGCGCAAGCCGTTCGAGCCTGACGAGCTGGTGCGCCAGGTGGCCCGCCTGCTCAGCTCGTGAGGGTTGGCCGAGGCGCCCTCCCGCTCCTCCTCTTCCTCTGCGCCGCGTCGGCGGCCCCCTCCCTCGGCTCCGCGCAGGAGCCGCCGCCCGACGGGCAGGATCTGGCCGAGCTGGACATCGAGGAGCTGGGGCGCATCCGCATCACATCGGGGTCGCGCCGCCCGGAGCCCGCCTCCCGGGCCACTACCGCGCTGTTCGTTCTCACCCGCGAAGACATCCGGCGCTCCGGCGCGGCCTCGCTGGCCGAGGCCCTCAGGCTGGTCCCCGGGCTGCAGGCGGCCCGGGTGACGGCGCGCGACTGGTCCATCACCACCCGTGGCTTCGCCGAGCAGTCGCCCAACAAGCTGCTGGTACTGATCGACGGCCGGGCGGTCTACTCACCGCTCTTCGCGGGCACCTTCTGGGACGTGCAGGACGTCGTGCTGGCCGACCTCGAACGGATCGAGGTGATTCTCGGCTCGGGCGCCACCCTGTGGGGCTCGAATGCCGTGAACGGCGTGATCAACATCATCACCCGCCCCGCGGCGGAGACACGGAGCCGCCTGGTCGCGGTGCGTGCCGGCACGGCCGAGCACCTGAACGCCGTGGCCCGGATCGGGAGCGGCATCGGCCGGAGCGGCGCCTTCCGGGTGTACGGCAAGTTCCGCGACCGGGCCCCGAGCCGCCTGACCGACGGGGAGCCGGCGGAGGACGACTGGCAGCAGGGCCAGGGCGGCTTCCGGGCCGACTTCGACGCGACGGCGCGGGACCACCTTACCCTCCAGGGCGATCTCTACGCCGGCACCGGCGATGCCGTGGCACGCCGGGCGCTGCCCGGCCCTCCCTTCAGCGAGCTGGTCGAGGACGACCTCGACGTCCACGGCGGCAACCTCCTGGCCCGCTGGTCGCGGCAACTGGGCGAATCCTCCGAGCTCCGAGTGCAGGCGTACTACGATCGCGCGGTGCGCGAAGTGCCCGCCTCGTTCGGCCGGGTGGCGGTGGACATCGCCGACATCGAGATCCAGCACCGCCTGCCTCTGGGCGCGGGTCACGACTTCCTCTGGGGCGCGGGGTACCGGCGGAACAGCGATACCATCAGCGGCACCTTCACCACCACTCTCCTGCCCCAGCGGCGTGTGACCGACTTGGTGACCGCCTTCGCCCAGGACGAGATCGAGCTGGCGCCGGAGCGCTGGTTTCTGACCGTCGGTGCCAAGCTGGAGCGGAACGACTATTCCGGGGTGGAACTCCAGCCGAACGTGCGGGTGCTCTGGCTGCCCGGCGCCCGCCATACGCTCTGGTCGGCGCTGTCGCGGGCGGTGCGGATCCCGTCCCGCCTCGACACCGATATCCGGGCGGTGGCGCAGGTGCTCCCCACGTCGCCCCTCACCATCGTGCGCTTCGACGGGAACGAGGACTTCCGGTCGGAGGAGCTGATCGACTGGGAGGCAGGCTACCGGGCCCAGGTGCTGCCCACCCTGTCGGGCGACCTGTCGGTGTACTACGGCTGGTACGACCGGCTCCGGTCGATCACCCCGCTCGCCCCGTTCTCCGAGAACGGGACCACGGTGCAGCCGCTCCGGGTGGACAACGACCTGCGCGGACACGCCTACGGCGGCACCGCCGTGGTCACCTGGCACCCGCGCCGGTCCCTCCGCTTTCAGGGCAGCTATACCCTGCTCGAGATGGACGTGAGCCCCACCGACGACGCCCCGCCCGGCAGCACGCCCAACGTGAACCCCGGCTTCAACCCGCGGCACCAGGGGTCGCTCCGCTCCTCGGTGACGCTGGGGGGCGGTGTGGAGCTGGACCTCGCCCTCCGGTACGTCGGCGAGCTGCCCGATCCCCGGGTTCCCGACTACGCCGAGGCCGATGCGAGGATTGGGTGGAGCCCGCGGCCCGGGCTCAGCCTGGCGCTCATCGGCCACGATCTCCTCTCCGACCAGCACCCGGAATTCTCGAGCCTGCCCCAGCGCGAGCTCCAGCGCCGCGGCGAGATCCAGCTCGAATGGCGCTTCTGACCACGGGAGCGCGCCGCCGTCCCCTCCTGCGAGCGCCGCTGGTGCTCGGCTGGCTGGCGGTCCTCGGCGTTCGGCAGGTGGCTGCCCAGGGCACGCCGGTAGAGTTGGAGCAGCAGGTGAAGGCCGCCTACCTGCTCAACTTCACCCGCTACGTGGACTGGCCGCCGGGCAGCTTCACCGGCGCCGACGACCCGGTGAACCTCTGCGTCCTCGGCGCCGAGCAGTTCGGCGACGTCGTCCGGCAGACCGTCGAGGGGCGCCGCTCCCGCGGCCGACCGGTCCGGGTCCTGGTACCGGACACCCCGGCCCAGGCGGCGGACTGCCACCTGGCGTTTCTCGGCGGATCGTTGCGGCAGGAAGCGGGGTGGGTGACCGCGCTGGCCGGCAGGCCGACGCTGACCGTCGGTGAAGGGACCGGCTTTCTCGCGCGGGGTGGGGCGATCGCGTTCGTCGAGGTGAGCCAGACGGTGCGCTTCGAGGTCAACTTGGACGCGTCACGCCGTGCCCGGCTGCGGATCAGCTCGCGGGTGCTCTCGCTCGCCACCCGGGTGCGGGGCGAGGAGGGCACGCCGTGATCCCGGCTGTCCGCCGCCGCCCCATCCGGCAGAAGGTCGCACTGCTGATCGCGGTGGCCTCCGTGGCCGGCCTGCTGTTCGCGGCCGGCGCCATGCTGGTCTACGAGCTCACCACTTTTCGCCCCCGGGCCGTGCGCGACGCCCGGACCCAGGCCGATCTCATGCGTCTGAACAGCGTCGCGGCGCTCCAGTTCAACGACGCGAAGGCGGCCGCGGAGAACCTCGCCACCTTGAGCCGGCGGCCGGAGATCCTGGCAGCCACGCTCCTTCGCTCGGACCTCACCGTCCTCGCGCGGTACGCCACCCCCAACGCACCGCCGGCGCCGGCCCAGCTCACCCCCGGCATCCGCTTCCTGTCCGACCGGCTGGTGCTCATCGAAGCGGTGGAGGTGGACGGGCAGCGGATGGGCTGGCTCACGCTCCAGTATGCCGTGCCGCCGCTCTGGCGGCGGCTGCCGGAGTACGGCACCATCGCCGGGGTGGTGCTCCTCGCTCTCGCCACGGCGAGCGCGCTCCTGCTGGGCATGCTGGGCCGATCGGTATCGGCCCCGCTCCTCACGCTCGCGGGTGCCGCCCGGAGGATCACGGAGACCGGCGATTTCCGCCTCCGGGTCCCCGACCGGGTGGGGGACGAGATCGGCGTCCTGACCACGGCCTTCAACCGCATGGTGGCCACGGTCGAGGCGCAGCAGGGCGCGCTGCGCCAGAGCGAGGCCCGGCTGCGGCTCGCGCTGGAAGGCGCCCGCATGCAGACCTGGATGGTGGATCTGTCCGGCGGCCGCGACGCGGCACTGGCCGCGCTGCTCGGCCAGGTGCACCCCGGGGACCGGGAGGAGGTTGCCGCGCGGATCGCGTCGGCGATCGACACCGGCGTCGGCTTCGAGGTCGAGTTCCGGGCCGAGAGCCCCGATGCGGACGAGCGGTGGACCACTCTGCGCGGCCAGGTGTTCGACCGCGACGGCGGCGCGCCGAAGCTGATCGGCGTGGCGCAGGACGTGACCGAGCGCCACCGGATGGCCCACCAGCTCATCCAGTCCCAGCGGATGGAGGCGATCGGCAACCTGGCCGGCGGCATCGCGCACGACTTCAACAACCTGCTCACCGGGATGATCGGATATCTGGCGTTCGCGCAGCGCCGGCTCCCCCCCGATCCGGGGCTGCGCGAGGACCTGGCCCAGGTGGATCGGGCCGCGCGCCGGGCGGCCGCGCTCACCTCCCAGCTGCTCTCCTACGCGCGGCGCCAGATGGTGGTCCCCACCGTGGTGGATCTCAACTCCACCGTGGCGGCGCTCGAGCCGATGATCCGCCGGGTCGTCGGCGAGGACATCCTCGTGACCACCGAGCTGGACGAGGGGCTGGGGACGACCCGGGTGGACCCGGGCCAGCTCGAGCAGGTGCTGCTCAACCTCGTGGCCAACGCGCGGGACGCTATGCCGACCGGCGGCGCCCTGCGGATCCGCACCCGCAACGCGAGCCTCAGCCCCGAGGACGTGCGCCGCCACCCTGAGTCGCGAGCGGGCGACTACGTGGCCGTCGAGGTGACCGACGACGGCTCCGGGATGACGCCGGAGGTGCTGGCCCGCGTCTTCGAGCCGTTCTTCACCACCAAGCCGCCGGGCGCCGGCACCGGGCTGGGCCTCGCGATGTGCTACGGGATCGTGAAGCAGGCGGAAGGGCACATCGACGTCGAGAGCGAGCCGGGACGGGGGAGCCGCTTCATCGTGCTGTTGCCCCGCGAGGATGCCGCGAGCACGTCGAGCGCCGCGGGCGGTGTCCAGCGCCCCCCGCGAGGCCGCGAGACGATACTGCTCGTGGAAGACGATGCCACCGTGCGGGACCTCACCGCGCGCATGCTGCGCGAGATCGGCTACACCGTGCTGGAGGCGGAGAATGCCGCGGGCGCGCGGAAGTGCGTCGAGCAGGTGGACGGGCGGCTGGACCTCCTGCTCACCGACGTGGTAATGCCCGGCGGCAACGGACGCGAGCTGGCGGAAGAGCTGTCCGCCCGGCATCC
>DASUSR010000363.1:0-6732 GCA_036375015.1 Gemmatimonadales bacterium | reverse complement strand
AGCGCCAGCTCACGGTGGCCCAGGCCGACCGGGTGAACCTCAAGACCACGCTGGTGACCCAGCGGCTCAACCAGGAGGCCGCGGTGGCCGCGGCCAAGGCCGCCTACCAGGACGCGCGGCGCACCGCCGAAGCCTCCGAGGAGCTGGTCACCAAGGAGCTGATCTCCACGATGGAGGCGAGCCGCGCCCGCGACCGGGTGGAGGAGCTGGAGACCCGCTACAA
This sequence comes from Gemmatimonadales bacterium, assembly GCA_036375015.1. Taxonomy (GTDB): domain Bacteria; phylum Gemmatimonadota; class Gemmatimonadetes; order Gemmatimonadales; family GWC2-71-9; genus CAVVWJ01. Next base: position 6,509 of record DASUSR010000363.1, on the reverse strand, counting down.
GGTGGAGGAGGAGCGGCTCGCGGTGATGACGGCGGCGGCCGACTCCCAGGTCGCCCTGCAGCAGGCCCAGGTGGGCCGGCTGCTCGCGGTGACCGACTTCCAGCGGGGGCGCGTTCGCTCGATGGTGGTGAAGGCCGGCGCCAACGGCATCCTTCAGGAGCTGCCGCTCGAGGTGGGGCAGTGGGCCCAGTCGGGCGCCACGCTCGCCCGGCTGGTCGAGCCCGGCAAGCTCAAGGCGGTGCTGCGGATCCCCGAGACCCAGGCCAAGGACGTCGCCCTCGGCCAGCCGGCAGCCATCGATACCCGCAACGGCGTGGTGCAGGGCAAGGTGATGCGGATCGATCCGGCGGTGCAGAACGGCACCGTCACGGTGGACGTCTCGCTCGAGGGCGAGCTGCCCCGCGGCGCCCGGCCCGACCTGTCGGTGGACGGGACGATTCAGGTGGAGCGGCTCGAAGACGTGCTCCACGTCGGACGCCCGGCGTATGGCCAGGCCAACAGCACCATCGGAATCTTCAAGCTGGTGGGCGACGGCAGCGAGGCGCTGCGGGTGAACGTCCGTCTGGGCCGGACCTCGGTCAATAGCGTCGAGATACTGGGCGGGCTCCAGGCGGGCGAGAAGGTGATCATTTCGGACATGTCGCGCTGGGATGCGTTCGAGCGCGTGCGGGTGGACTGAAGTGCAGGCGGTCCAGCGTCGGGAGTCCCGGTTCGGGAGCCCGGACGTCGAGCGTCGAGGGCTGCGGGGACGATTTCTCATCGACGTGACCAACCTTCGCAGCTCTCGGCGCTCGACCCTTTTCTGACTCTCGACCCCGGACCAGGCTCTTGACTCCGGACTCCAGGCTCTCGACGGCTCCAACAGCCCCATACCCGAGGATGCAATGTCCGACCCGCTGATCCACCTCCAAGGCATCAAGAAGGTCTTCTTCACCGACGAGGTCGAGACGCACGCCCTCTCGGATATCCATCTGGAGATCCGGAACGGCGAGTACCTCGCCATCGCGGGTCCGTCGGGCTGCGGCAAGACCACGCTGCTGTCGATCCTCGGGCTGCTCGACTCGCCGACCGAGGGGCAGTACCTGCTGGACGGGCAGCCGGTGGCGAAGCTCTCTGCGGCGGAGCGGGCGCGGGTCCGCAACCGGCAGATCGGCTTCATCTTCCAGGCCTTCAACCTGATCGGCGACCTCACGGTGTACGAGAACGTGGAGCTGCCGCTCACCTACCGGGGGATGCCCTCGGACGAGCGCCGCAAGCGGGTGCAGGCCGCGCTCGAGCGGGTAGGGATGTCGCACCGGATGAAGCACTTCCCTGCGCAGCTCTCGGGCGGCCAGCAGCAGCGGGTGGCGGTGGCGCGCGCCGTCGCGGGCGACCCCGCCATCCTCCTCGCCGACGAGCCCACCGGCAACCTCGACTCCACCAACGGCGAAGCCGTGATGGAGCTGCTCCGCGAGCTGCACCAGGGCGGGGCCACCATCTGCATGGTCACGCACGACCCGCGCTACGCCCGGCACGCGGACCGCTCGGTCCACCTCTTCGACGGCAAGGTGGTCGAGGAGCGGCAACTCTCCGCGGTGAGCTAGTGCTACACGATGTGCGCGTCGCCTTGCGGCGACTGACGAAGGCACCGGGGTTCACGGTGGCGGCGGTGCTCTGTCTGGCGCTCGGCATCGGGGCTAACACGGCGATCTTCACGGTCATCAACGCGGTGCTCCTGCGCCCGCTGCCCTATGCCGAGCCCGAGCGGCTGGTGGCGGTGTGGGAGGCGAGAACCGACGGAGAGAGCGAGCGGAACAGCGTCTCGCCCGCCAACTATCTTGACTGGGCCCGCGAGAACCGGGTGTTCGGTTCGATGGCGGCGGTGTGGGACGTGAGCCTGAGCCTCGCAGACGGCGGCGAGCCGGAGCAGGTGCCGGCACAGCTCGCGACCTCGACGCTGCTGCCGCTGCTTGGCGTCGAGCCGTTGCTGGGGCGGACCTTCACCGCCGAGGAAGAGGCGGCCGGGGCCCGCGTGGCGGTGCTCACCCATGGGCTCTGGGTCGAGCGGTACGGCAGCGACCCCGCGGTCGTGGGACGCACCATCCGGCTCAACGGCGCCCCGTACACCGTCCTCGGCGTCATGCCGCCGGTAACCGAGGTGATGCACCGCCGGGTCGCGCCGCGGCTCTGGGCCCCGCTCGGGCTGGATCCCGCTCACGACTACCGGGTCACCGGCGGGCGCTATCTCTACTCCGTCGCACGGCTCCGCCCCGGGATCACCCTGGATGCCGCCCGGGCCGAGATGGTCACGCTCGCCCGCCGGCTCGCCGAGACGTACCCGTACAATCTGGGCTGGACCGTGAACCTGGTGCCGCTCACCGAGCAGCTCGTCGGCGCGGTGCAGCGGCCGCTGGCCGTGCTCGGAGGCGTCGTACTCCTCGTTCTGCTCATCGCCTGCGCCAACGTAGCCAACCTGCAGCTCACCCAGGCGACGGTCCGCCGCCGCGAGATCGCGCTCCGCACCGCGCTCGGTGCTACTGGCGCGCGGGTGACGCGGCAGTTCCTGACCGAGAGCGTCCTGATCGCCCTGGCCGGCGGCGCGCTTGGCGTGCTGCTCGCGATGTGGGGCACCGCCGGCCTCATGGCGGCTGCCAGCGTAAGTCTCCCGCGAGTGAACGAAATCGGCCTCGACTGGCGCGTGCTGGGCTTCACCCTGGCCGTGTCGGTGGCGGCCGGCATCGGGTTCGGGGTCGTCCCGGCACTGCACGCGCTGCGGGGGCCGGTGCACGAGGACCTGAAGGAAGGCGGCCGGGGCACGGAAGGCCGCGGCCGCCGAACCCGCGGACTGCTCGTGATGGGGCAGGTGGCCGTGGCGGTCGTGCTGCTGGTCGGTGCCGGGCTCCTCCTGCGGAGCTTCGCGCGGCTGCAGGACGTGAACCTCGGGCTCGATCCCGAAGGCCTGCTCACCGCCCGGTTCACCCTCGGCTCCGAGCGCTACGACGATCCCGCGCGGCAGACCGCGTTCTTTCAGGAGCTGCTCGCGCGGGCGGCGGCGATCCCCGGCGTTCGGTCCGCCGGCGCCATCAATTGGCTGCCGCTCTCGGGCGACCGCTCCGCCACCGACATCCTCATCGCCGGCGAGCCTTTGCCCGCGCCCGGCGAGATCCTCGGCACCGACGTGCGCGCGGTGGATCCCGGGTTCTTCGCGACCATGCGGATCCCGCTCCGACAGGGCCGCACCCACACCGCGGCCGACGGCGCGCACGCGCCCAGGACGATCGTCGTGAGCGAGAGCTTCGTCGCCCGCTACCTTGCGGGGCGGGACCCGATCGGTCGGCAGGTGATCATGGAGTGGGGCGACACGCTCGTCGGCACGGTCGTCGGGGTGGTGGGCGACGTGCGGCACACCGGCCTCGACTCGCTGCCGGAGCCGACGATCTACTGGGCGCTGCCGCAGTTCCCCTCGAACTTCATGACGGTGGTGCTCCGCACCGACGGCGATCCGATGGCGCTCGCGGGTCCCCTGCGCGCCGCGGTGCGTGCGATCGATCCGGCGCAGCCGGTGGCGGACGTGCGGAGCTTCGACGATTACCTCGGCCTCGCCGTGGCCCGCCGCAGGCTCACCCTCATGCTGCTGGGCGGCTTCGCGGGGCTTGCCCTCACGCTCACGGCCATCGGACTCTACGGCACGACCGCCTACGGCGTGGCGCAGCGCACCCGGGAGCTGGGGATCCGTGTGGCGCTCGGCGCTCAGCGCTCCGAGGTGCTCTGGGCGGTGCTGCGCGGATCGCTCGGCGTGGTCGCGAGCGGTTTGGCGGTGGGTATCGTGGCCGCCCTGGCATTGAGCCGAGTCCTCGCCAGTCAGCTCTATGAAGTGAACGCGACCGATCCGCTGGTCTACGCGGGGATCGCGCTCGTTCTCGCCCTGGTCGGCGCGCTCTCGAGCTATCTCCCCGCGCGCCGGGCCACCCGGGTGGACCCGATCGTGGCCATCCGGGCGGAGTGACCGTCCATGGACTCGTTCCGGCAGGACCTCCGCTTCGCGCTGCGCTCCCTGGCTCGCACGCCGGGCTTTGCGCTCGCGGCCGTTGCAACCCTGGCCCTCGGGATCGGGGCGAACACGGCTGTCTTCAGCGTCGTCCACGCGGTGCTGCTCCGGCCGCTGCCCTTCGAGGCGGCGGACCGCCTGGTGATGGTCTGGGGCCGGCACGTCACGATCGGCCGGGAGACGGCGTCGCTGCCGGACTTCCTGGACTGGCGGCGGGACGCCCGGCGGTTCGAAGGAATGGCCGCGGTGACCCAGACCCGCTACAACCTGGCCGGGGACGGAGAGCCAGAAGTGATCCGCGGCGCCCGCGCCACGGCCGCTCTCTTCCCGCTGCTGGGGGTCGGTGCGACGGTGGGACGCGTCTTCGTAGGTGATGAGGAGCGTGGCGGCGCCTCCCGTGTCGTGGTGTTGAGCGACGGATTCTGGCGCCGGCGCTACGGCGCCAACCCCGACGTCGTGGGACGATCGATTCAGCTGAGCGGGGTGCCGCACATCGTGATCGGCGTGGCGCCGCCGGCGCTGCGGCTCCAGCACGACGTGGACGTATGGGCCCCGCTGGTGACCGACACCACGCTGGGCCGGCGCGCCGACTTCCTCACGGTGATCGGGCGGCTGCGGCCCGGGGTGACGGTGCCCCAGGCCCAAGAGGAGCTGTCCACCATCGCGGCCCGGCTAGAGCGCGAGTACCCGGAGAGCAACAGCGGTTGGAGTGCCGAGGTGATCGGCCTCCAGGAGGACATGGTCGCCGGCGTGCGCCCGGCGCTGCTGGTGTTCATGGGTGCCGTGGGCCTCGTGCTGCTGATCGCCTGCGCGAACGTCGCGAACCTGATGCTGGCCCGGATCACCTCCCGCGAGCGGGAGGTCACCATCCGCGCCGCGCTCGGGGCGTCGCGCCGGCGCCTGGCCCGGCAGCTGCTGACCGAGAGCATCGTGCTTGCGTTGGCCGGCGGGACCGTGGGGCTCTTGCTGGCCGTATGGGGCGTGCAGGCCGTCCGGCTGCTCGAGCCCGGCACGCTGCCCCGCGCAGCCGAGGTGGATCTCGACCTCGAGGTGCTCGGGTTCGCCATCGGGCTGGCGCTCGTCACCGGCCTCCTGTTCGGCCTGGTGCCCGCGTGGCGGGTGCTCGGGGGCGACCTGCACGCCGGGCTCAAGGACGGCGGCCGCGGCACGGGCGCCTCCGGCGTGCAGCGGGCGCGCGCCGCCCTGGTGCTCGCCGAGGTGGCGCTCGCATTCATGCTGCTGGTCGGAGCGGCGCTGCTGCTGCGGAGCTTCGAGCGGCTCCAGCGGGTGGATCCCGGCTTTGCCGGCCAAGGGCTTCTGACCGCGCGCATCGCCTTTCCGCGGAACGGCTACGCGGAGGAGGAGCGTCGCGTCGCGTTCGGCACCGAGCTGCTGGAGCGGCTCCGGGCCACGCCCGGCGTGCGCGGGGCGGCGCTGGTCTCCGACCCGCCGCTGGGCGGCAACCCGCCGGCGTGGTCGTTCCTGATCGGCGGGGTCGAGCAGCCGGCGCCCGGCGTGGTGCAGGACGCCCTCGTCCACTTCGCCTCGCCCGATTTCTTCTCGCTGTTCGGGATTCCACTCCTGGAGGGGCGGGCGTTCTCGGCGTCCGACCGGGCCGGCGCCCCGCCCGTGGCCCTGATCGGACGCGCGCTCGCCGAGCGGTACTGGCCGGGCCAAAGCCCGCTGGGCCAACGGATCACCTTCGGCGATCCCGCCGACAGCGCGGCGTGGCTCACCATCGTCGGCGTGGTCGGCGACGTCCGGCAGGAGACGCTCGCCGCGCCCACCCATCCCCAGGCCTACATCCCGGTGGCCCAGTTCGCGCCCCGCACGGTGGTCGTCGGCGTGCGGGGGGAGGGCGACCCGCTCGCGCTCCTGCCCACGCTCAAGCGCCGGCTCGCCGAGCTCGATCCGGCCCTGCCGCTGAGCGAGATCGCCACCATGGACCAGGTGGTCGCGGCAACGCTTGCCCGGCCGCGGCTGAACGCCGGCCTGCTCGGCGGGTTCGCCCTCGCCGCGCTGCTCCTCGCCACGGTCGGGATCTACGGCGTCATTACGTACGGCGTAGTGCAGCGCACCCGGGAGCTCGGCATCCGGATGGCGCTCGGCGCCGGGTCCGCCCGGCTCCTGCGCGAGGTGGTGAGTCAGGGGCTGCTCCCGGTCGCGGCGGGTCTCGCGCTTGGCGCCGTCGGCGCCCTGCTCGGCACCCGCGTGCTGCGGAGCCTGCTGTTCGGGGTCGGGGCCACTGATCCGCTCACGTTCGCCGGCGTCACGGTGGTCCTCCTGCTGGTCGCCCTGATCGCCAGCTATCTCCCCGCCCGGCGCGCCAGCCGGGCCGATCCGATGGTCGCGCTGCGGAACGACTGACATGGACCAGCTCGTGCAGAACCTTCGCTTCGCCGTCCGCTCGCTGCGGAAGACTCCCGCCCTCACCCTGTCCGTGGTGCTCAGTCTGGCCCTCTGTATCGGAGCCACCACGGCG
>DASUSR010000362.1:0-13893 GCA_036375015.1 Gemmatimonadales bacterium | reverse complement strand
ACAACAAAACGCCCGGCCGAGTGCTGAGCACCCGCCGGGTCGAAAGTCGTGGCAGATTTGATCACCCAGGCTGCTCTGTTCCCTGGGGCCCGAAGGCTATGTCGTGTGCTGCTGTTCAGCCCGTGATCTTCGTGACGTTCTCCGCCGCGGGGCCCTTCTGGCCCTGCACGATGTCGAACTCTACGCGATCACCCTCGGCGAGGCTCTTGAAGCCCTGAGCCTGAATGGCCGAATGATGGACGAAGCAGTCCTTCTGTCCCCCCTCGGGGGTGATGAAGCCGAAGCCCTTGGCGTCGTTGAACCACTTCACGGTACCGGTCGTGCGCATTGCCTACTCCTTGTTGTGTTCTGTAATCGGAGCTCGGCGGCGCCGTACTGGCCGACTACAAAGTGCTCGTGAACTGGCCTCACGATGGGCTGCGACCGCACCGGCACAATGAAAAACGGCCCCGCGAGACTCCCGGGACCCTGGCATCCGGCGCACTTATCGCAGCCGGTAATGTACACTACCCGCAACGCTGAATCAAGGGGGGCACAATGTCGCCGCCTCGGCACCGCGCCTGGTGGGTCCGCGCCCTTCTCAGCCTCATGGCCGGGATCGGCAGCGCGGTGGTGGTGGCCGTGGTCATCGCCATCGTGGACATCTACCTCACCGGCCACGGGCTCCAGCCGCTCAACTCGCCCTGGCTCGAATGGCCGGCGTGGGGCATCCACCTGAGCCCGGCCGACGCGATCTTCCTCGTGGCGGCGGCGCTGGCCGCCGCGATCGTGTGGCGGCGGTCGGCGGGCAGCGGTTGAGCCGCGACACCGCTGCTGGCGCGCCCCCCGCTCCCCCGTTTTACTTATCCGACCACTCCGTACATCTCCACCACTGACGGGAGGCCCCTATCAGCCAGCCGGCGGACGGGCTGCGCACTGCGCTGGCCGACCGCTACCGGATCGAGCGTGAGCTCGGCCGGGGCGGCATGGCCACCGTATATCTGGCGCAGGACCTGCGGCACGACCGCCCGGTCGCCCTGAAGGTGCTGCACCCCGCGCTGGCCGCCTCGCTGGGACCCGACCGGTTCCAGCGCGAGATCCGCCTCGCCGCCCGCCTGCAGCATCCCCACATCCTCACGGTGCTGGACAGCGGGGCGGCCGCGGAGCAGCTGTGGTTCACCATGCCGTTCGTCGAGGGCGAGTCCCTCCGCGACCGGCTGGTACGCGAACGGCAGCTCCCGGTGGAGGACGCGGTGCGGTTCGCCCGCGAGGCGGCCGACGCGTTGGGATACGCCCACCGCCAGGGCGTGATCCACCGGGACGTGAAGCCGGAGAACATCCTACTGAGCGAGGGGCATGCGCTGGTGGCGGACTTCGGCATCGCGCGGGCGTTGACGGGCGGACAGGCGGACAGGGGAACGGGCGGTCAGGAGGAGACGCGGCTCACGGAGACCGGCATGGCGGTCGGCACCCCGACCTACATGAGCCCGGAGCAGGCCGCGGGCGAGCGGGAGCTGGACGCCCGGACCGACGTGTACGCGCTCGGCGTGGTCCTCTACGAGATGCTGGCAGGCGAGCCGCCGTTCACCGGCCCGACGGCGCAGGCGGTCGCCGCCCGGCGCCTGACCGGCGAGGCGCCGAGCGTGCGGCAGCATCGGCCGTCGGTGCCCGCGGGGGTGGAACAGGTGGTCCGGCGCGCGATGGCCGCGGTCCCGGCCGACCGCTACGCCTCGGGGGCGGAGCTGGCCCGGGCGCTGGGCGAGGCGGCGGGTGCCACCCCCACCGGGGTCGCATCCGCTTCCACGCAGACCGTTCCGGCCCAGCCCGCTTCCCGCCGCTACCGCTCGGTCGCGCTGCTCGCGCTGGGCTTCATTCTCGGGCTCGGCGTGCTCTTCGGGTGGCTGCGCCGTCACGACACGGCCGAGCTGCCGGGGGGCGTGCGGCGCCTCGCGGTACTTCCGTTCAGCAATCTCGGCTCGCCGGACGACGAGTACTTCGCCGACGGGATGACCGACGAGGTGCGGGGCAGGCTCTCCGGCCTCAGCGGCCTCCAGGTGATCGCCCACCGCAGCGCGGCCGAGTACCGGGGCACCAGCAAGAGCTACCAGGAGATCGGGCGCGAGCTGGGCGTGGATTACCTCCTGGTGGGGAAGGTGCGCTGGGAGAAGCAGCCGGGCAGGCAGAGCCGGGTGCGGGTGAGCCCGGAGCTGATCGAGGTGGCCAACTCCAGCACCAAGTGGCAGCAGCCGTTCGACGCGGTGCTGTCCGACGTGTTCCAGGTACAGGGGCGGATCGCCGGAGAGGTGGCGCGCGCCCTCGACCTGGCGCTGGCACCGCCCGAACGCGAGCGGCTCGAGGTGCGGCCCACCCGGAACCTCGCGGCCTACGATGCGTTCCTGCGCGGCGAGGAGCACTCGCAGCGGATGACCGACAACAGCCCCTCCGAGCTGGAGCTCGCCGCGGGCGCGTACGAGCGCGCCGTCGCGCTCGACTCCACCTTCGTGCCGGCCTGGGCCCGCCTCTCGCAGGCCCGCTCGCTCGTCTACAGCAACGGCATGCCCACCCCGGCCGGCCTGGAACGCGCCCGTGCGGCAGCGGAGCGGGCGCTGGCGCTCGACCCGGACGCGCCCGAGGCCCGGCTGGCGATGGGCACGTTCTTCGATTTCGTCACCGGCGAGTACGACAAGGCCCTGGAGCAGTTCGCCCTCGGCCAGCGAGTGGCGCCCAACAACGCCGACCTCCTCTCCGGCGCCGCGCTCTCGCTGCTGAGCCTGGGACGCTGGGAGGAGGCGCTCGCGCAGCTCACCCGGGCCGAGTCGCTCGACCCCCGGTCGCTGCCGACGGTGGGCCGGCTCTCCCGGACCCTGCTCTGGCTCCGGCGCCACGCGGACGCGGCCGCGGCCGCGGATCGGGCGATCGCGCTGGAGCCAGCCAGCATTCCGGCGAGACAGGCCAAGGTCATGGCGCTCCTGGGGGCGGGTGATCTCGACGCGGCCCGCGCGGTGCTCCGGGCGCTTCCCTCGCAGATCGAGCCCACGGAGTTCGTCGCATACATGGGGAACTACTGGGACCTGCCCTGGGTGCTCACCGAGGAGCAGCAGGCTCTCCTGCTCCGACTCACCCCGGTGGTCTTCTCCGACGACCGGTTCGGATGGGCCCACGCGTTGAGCCAGACCTACGCTTTCCGCGGAGACGCGGCCCGGGCCCGGGCCTACGCCGACACGGCGGTGCGAGCGTCCACTGCCGTGCTCGACGCTGACCCCGAGAACGGCCAACGGCGGGTCCTCCTGGGGCTCGCACTGGCATACGCGGGCCGGAGCGACGAGGCAATCCGTGAAGGGGAGCGGGGCGCCGCACTCGTGCCGGTCGCCCGGGACGCGTTCCAAGGGCCGTATCTCCAGCACCAGTTGGCCCGGATCTACATCGTGACGGGCCGGCACGAGAAGGCGCTCGACCGGCTGGAGGAGCTGTTCTCGATCCCCTACTACCTCTCGCCCGGCTGGCTGCGGGTGGACCCCACCTTCGATCCGCTGCGGAAGCATCCGCGGTTTCAGGCGCTGGCGGGGACTGCCGAGTGAGGCAGTCGTGAAGCCCGATCTCCTCGGCCATCTCCAGTCCGCCCTCGCCGGCAGGTACACGGTCGAGCGGGAGCTGGGCCGCGGCGGGATGGCCACGGTGTTCCTCGGGCGCGACGCCGAGGGGAAGCCGGTGGCGCTCAAGCTGCTCAACCCGGAGCTCGCCTCCACCGTCGGCGCCGACCGGTTCCGGCGCGAGATCCGGGTGGCGGCCCGCCTGCAGCATCCCAATATCCTCGGCGTGCTCGACTCCGGCGTGGCCGCCGTACCGATGGGCGGCGGCACGGTGGACTTCCTCTGGTTCACCATGCCCTACGTCGAGGGGCAGAACGTCTGGGAGCGCCTGGAGAAGGAGGGCGCGCTCCCGTACATCGAGGTGGTGCGGATCGGGCGCGCGGTGGCGGATGCGCTCGACTACGCCCACCGACAGGGCGTGGTGCACCGGGACATCAAGCCCGACAACATCCTGCTCGAGGGCGACCGGGTGCTGGTGGCCGACTTCGGCGTGGCCCGGGCGGTGAGCGAGGTGGCGGAGAAGCTCACCGCGACCGGCATGGTGGTGGGCACGCCTACCTACATGAGCCCGGAGCAGGCGAGCGGGGAGCGGGAGATCGACGGCCGGACCGACATCTTCGCGCTGGGCTGCGTGCTCTACGAGCTGCTCGCCGGCGAGGCGCCGTTCCACGGCCCCACGCCGCAGGCCACGCTCATGCGGCGATTCACCGGACCCCCGCGCGGGCTCCGGCCCGTGGTGCAGGTGCCCGAGGCGCTCGAGGCCGCGCTCATGCGAGCCCTCGCCCGGGACCCGAAGGACCGGTACCAGAGCGCGGCGGAGCTCGCGCAGGCGCTGGCGGGAAAGGAGCCGGCACCCGCGCCCCCGCCCGCGGCACCGTCGCCACCCGCCGCCACGCCGGGCGCCGCGGAGAGGAAGGGGTGCATGGGAGTGGTCGTGCTCGCGGCGCTCGGCGCGTGGGCGCTGCTGGGGTGAGGTCGCCGGGGACCTGAGGGTCCCCCCTGCAATATCCGGCATCATCATTGCCCTTCCGCTGCAGCCGGTCCCGAGGAGCTCGGGACTGTTTTCTATCCTCCTGCCACGAAACACTTTGCGGCGCGCCGGCGCGGCCAGCGGCTTGCAGAATGCCAAAGCCGTGGCGACCGGCGGCAACGCGTTGTCCCAGGGAGGTTTTCATCAGCAAGCCCGCAGAGCCCGGCCGACGGTACCCGTCGCCGTTCATCGTCACGACGCTCACCTTCTGCTATGCGGTGGGATACCTGGTCTGGGAGCGGGGCGACTGGGGCGCGCCGGAGGTGCGCGACCTCATCGGGAACGTGGCGTTCATGCCGCTCAACCTGGCGGTGCTGGCGCTCAACGCGCTCGCCGCCCGCAACGCGGTGCTGGACCCCGGCGTGCGCCGCGCGCTGCGGCTGCTCGCCGCCGGGTCGGGGATGGTGTTCGTCGGCAACCTGATCTCGGTCTACTACCTGACGGTGCTGCAGGCGAACCCGCCGGTCACCTGGGCGGACCCGTTCTACCTGGGCGACTCGCTGATACTGCTCCTCGCGCTCCTGTCGTTCCCGCTGGCCCGGCGGACCCGGCTGGAGCGATGGAAGTTCACCCTCGACGCGGCGATGGTCTCGGTGGGCGGTGCGGTGGCGATCTGGTTCTTCTCGGTGCGGCCCACCGCGGCCGCCGAGGAGAACGGCCTCGTCGTCACCTTCCTCGCGTTCGCCTATCCGCTGGTCAGCATGCTGGTACTGCTCGGCATCACGACCGTGCTGCTGCGCCGGCCGATCGACGGCAACCGGCTGGCGTTCGGCCTGCTGGTCGGCGGCGTCGGTACCAGCGTCGTGGCCGATCTCACGTTCAACTACGTGCTGCTGGAGACCGGCGGCCGCAGCGCGAGCTGGATCGACGCCGCCTACCTGCTCTGCTACCTGATGCTCATCGCGAGCGCGGAGCTGTACTACCGCCGACCGGTGCCGCGCTCGAGTCTCTCGAAAGCGCCCCGGTACCGGCTGCAGCCGCTGAGCCCGCTGCCCTACCTGGCGGTGGCGAGCACTTACGCCCTGCTCCTCGTGGCCGTGCTGCACCCCTGGAGCGACCCGGTGAGCGGTCTCGCGGTGGGGGCGCTGCTGGTGACGGCGCTGGTGGTGATCCGGCAGCTGCTGGCGGTCCGGGAGAACGTCCGGCTCCTCGCCGACGCCGCCGCGCGGCAGACGGAGGCCCGGTTCCGCTCGCTGGTGCAGCACTCCTCCGACGTGATCATGGTGACCAGGGCGAGCGGCGCGATCCGCTTCGCCAGCCCCTCGGCCACGCGGGTGCTGGGCTACGGCCCGTCGGAGCTCACCGGCCGGAGGCTGGAGGACCTGCTGCACCCCGAGGACCGCGACCGCGCCATGGCCTTCTTCGCCGAGGCGGTGCGGGCGCCGGGCGTGACCGGCCCGGTGGAGTGGCGCTTCCGCCAGCGCGACGGCTCCTGGCTCGCGACCGAGATCCTCGCCACCAACCTGCAGAGCGATCCCGCGGTGCGCGGCGTGGTGCTCAACACCCGTGACGTGAGCGAGCGGAAGCGGCTGGAGGAGCAGCTCACCCATCAGGCGTTCCACGACCCGCTCACCGGGCTCGCCAACCGGGCGCTGTTCCGCGACCGGGTGAGTCACGCCCTCGCCCTCGCCCAGCGGCAGGGGCACCAGATCACGGTGCTCTTCCTCGACCTCGACGACTTCAAGCGGGTGAACGACAGCCTGGGGCACGCGGAGGGCGACCGGCTGCTGATCGCCGCGGGGGAGCGGTTCCTCTGCTGCGCGCGCGCCGCCGACAGCGTCGCCCGGCTGGGCGGCGACGAGTTCGCCATCCTGATGGAGCACATGGCGGGGAACGACGGGCGGGCGGAGCTGCTGGACCGGCTGCAGACCGCCATGGCCCACCCGTTCACGCTGAGCGGGAACCTGGTGCAGGTGAGCGTGAGCATCGGCGTGGCGATCGCCGGGCCGGAGGACACCGCCGACGACCTGCTGCGCAACGCCGACGTGGCGATGTACGTCGCCAAGCGCCGGGGCAAGGGCCGGGCGGAGACGTACGAGTCGCGGATGTACGCCGACGTGCGCGAGCGGCTGGAGATGGAGGCGGCCCTCCGCGCGGCGCTGGAGCGCGGCGAGCTGACCCTGCACTACCAGCCGATCGTGAGCCTGGCGAGCGGCGGGGTGTACGGGGTGGAGGCGCTGGTCCGCTGGGAGCACCCCATCTTCGGGCACCTGCTCCCGCAGCACTTCATCCCCGTGGCGGAGGAGACCGGGCTCATCATCCGGCTGGGCGAGTGGGTGCTGGCGGAGGCGTGCCGGCAGGTGGCGGTGTGGCGGCAGGCCTATCCCGACATCCGGCTGGCCGTGTCGGTCAACATCTCGGGCCGCCAGCTCCAGGGCGCCGGGCTGCCCGAGCGGCTGCGCGAGGCGGTGGCCGCGGCCGGGGTGGACCCCTCGGCGGTGATCCTGGAGATCACCGAGAGCGTGCTGATGCAGCAAACCGATTCGGTGCTGGCCCGGCTCGAGGAGCTGAAGGCGATCGGCGTGCGGCTCGCGATCGACGACTTCGGCACCGGCTACTCGTCGCTCAGCTATCTCCAGCGGTTCCCGATCGACATTCTCAAGATCGCGCGCCCCTTCGTGGAGGAGGTCGGGCTCGGCGCCGACCGGTCCGCCCTGGCCCGGGCGATCATCGGGCTGGGCGATACCCTCAAGCTGGAGACCATCGCGGAGGGGATCGAGATGGCGGAGCAGCGCGCGGCCCTGCTCGGACTGGGCTGCACCCTGGGACAGGGGCATCTCTTCTCCCCCGCCCTGCCCGCGGACGCCATCGACCGGATACTCGCGGAGCTGCCCGACGAGAGCGCCGCCGGGCTCCGCGCGGCGGCCAACTTCTGAGGACCCTCCCGTGCCGACCGCGCCTCTGACCGTCGTGCAGCGCAGGCTGATCCTCCGGCTCCATCTGGCCGGCAGCGTGGCCGTGGTGGTGCTCACCGCCGCGGTCGCCGCGCTGCTCTGGGTGGCGCTCACCCGCGCGGGCGTCGAGCGCTCGATCGCGATGGCGGAGGCGGCGCGGGGGGTGCTGGCCTTCGCGGCGCTGGGCTTCGCGGTGGAGCTGGTGCTGGTCCGCGTGCTGCTGGAGGCGGTGTTCAAGCCGACCGGGCTCGCCGCCTCGGTGGCCGGCCGGGTGGCCGAGGGCGACCTCAGCCTGCCGGAGCTGCGGGCCGGCTCGCGGGACGACCTCTCCCGCTCGATCGCGGCGATGCTGGACAAGCTGCGCGACCTGGTGGGCACCATCCGCCAGCACGCCCACGAGGCGGCCGCGATGTCGCAGCAGATCGCGGCCTCGACCCAGGAGATGAGCGCCTCGACCGAGGAGGTGGCGAGCACCACCGGCGACCTCACCGAGCGGGCCAACCAGCAGGCGGTGGTGGTGCGCGCCGCGGCCGACGACGCGGGCAAGATCCTCGACATCGCGGGGGAGCTGGCGGCCGGCGCGGTGCAGGCGGCCGAGCGGAACGCGGCGCTGGCGCGCCTGGCCCGGAGCCACCGCGAGCAGCTGGACCGGAGCACCACGGAGCTGGACAAGCTCACCGACGAGGTGGAGCAGGCCACCGGCGAGGCCGAGGCGCTGGCGGCGGCGTCCGAGGAGATCGAGAAGTTCATCGCCCAGACCAAGGCGATCGCCAAGCAGACCCACATGCTGGCGCTCAACGCCTCGATCGAGGCGGCGCGCGCTGGTGAGGAGGGCAAGGGGTTCAGCGTGGTCGCCGAGGAGGTGCGCAAGCTGGCGGCGCAGGCCGCCCGCTCGGCCACCTCGACCAGCGAGACGGTGCAGTCGGTGCTCGGCCGGGTAGGAACGGCGCGGGAGCGGCTCATCCGGCTCGGCCGCGGCGGCATGGCGGCGCGGGACGCGGCACACGCGGCGGCGGAGGGGCTGATGAACGTGGCCCTCGACGCGGAAGCCAACGACGAATGGACCCGGCGCATTTCCGCCTCGGCCGACGAGGTGCGGGGCCTGATCGAGGGGATCGCGAGCCGGATGCGGGAGGTGTCGGCGGGCACCGAAGACTACGCCGCCGCCGCCCAGGAGATCGCCGCCGCCGCGGAGGAGCTCAACGCGAGCACCGAAGAGATCTCGTCCTCGGCCAACCACCTGGCGGACGCGGCGGAGCGGTTGACGGGGGCGGTGGGGGGGTTTCGGCTCGCCTGAGAAAAGAGTGAAGGGTGAAGAGTGAAGGGTGAAGGGGGCGATCCCTTTCACCCTTCACTTTTCACCCTTCCCGCCGTTCATTTGGTTCCGCATGCTCCACCTCCTCTCCAACGCCGAGCTCTACGATCCCTCGCCTCGCGGGCGCGCGCATCTGCTGGTGGCGGGGGAAATGGTGGTGTGGGTCGGGGCGGATCGACCGTCGCTGCCGGCCGGCCTCGGCGTGCAGGAGACCGACCTCGGCGGTGCGCGGGCGATTCCGGGGCTGATCGACGGGCACGTCCACCTCACCGGCGGGGGCGGCGAGGCGGGGCCGCAGACCCGGGTACCGCCGGTGCCGCTCAGCGATCTCACGCTGGGCGGGGTGACAACCGCGATCGGCGTGCTGGGCACCGACGACGTGGTGCGCACGCCGGCGGAGCTGGTGACGGTGGTGCGCGGACTCGTCGCCGAGGGGCTCAGCGCCTGGTGCCACACCGGCGGCTACCACCTGCCGCCCGCCACCGTGACCGGCAGCGTGCGCGGCGACCTGGTGCTGGTGGACCGGGTCCTCGGCGTGGGCGAAGTGGCCATCAGCGATCACCGCTCGAGCCAGCCGACCCTCGACGACCTGCTCCGGGTGGCGGGCGACGCGCACGTGGGCGGGCTCATGAGCGGCAAGGCGGGGATCGTCCACCTGCACGTGGGCGACGGGCCCCGCGGGCTGGAGCTGGTGCGTCAGGCCCTGGACCGGAGCGAGCTGCCGCCGCGGGTGCTCAACCCGACCCACGTCAACCGGCGCAAGGCGCTGTTCGACGAGGCGCTGGAGGCGGCGGAGCGGGGATGCGTGGTGGACATCACCGCCTTCCCGGTCGGCAAGGGAGAGGACGCCTGGTCCGCGGAGGACGCGCTCGAGCGCTACCTCGAGACCGGACTGCCGCCCGATCGGGTGACGGTGAGCTCGGACGGGGGCGGCTGCCTGCCGGTGTTCGACGCCGAGGGGCGGGTGGCATCCCTGGACGTGGGATCGCCCGCGGCACCCGCACGCACGCTCCTGGCGCTGCTCGGGCGGGGGCATCCGCTCGAGCGGGTGCTGCCCGCCTTCACCAGCAACCCGGCCGCGCTCCTCCGGCTGGAGCGGAAGGGCCGCCTCGTGGCCGGGGCGGACGCCGACCTCGTGGTGCTGGACCGGAAGGGCGGGATCGCCGCGGTGATGGCGCGGGGGCGCTGGCACGTGCGCGAGGGCCGGCCGGTGGTTCGGGGGACCTTCGAACGCGGCTGACCGGTGTATTTTCAGCGACGCTCACACTCCGGGGAGAGGTCGGTGGAGGGAACGCGCGGGTTCATCGTGCCTGTCGGCGGGGCGGAGGAGAAGATCGGGGACGTGGTGATCCTGCGCCGTTTCGCCGCCCTCTGCGGCGGGCCCGGCTGCCGGATCGCCATCATTCCCACGGCGTCGGAGGTGAGCGACACCGGCCGCCGCTACGAGGAGCTGTTCCACAGCCTCGGGGTGAAGGAGGCGCGGTCGCTCCCCATCGTCAGCCGCGCGGACGGCGAGCGCCGCGAATGGCTCGACGTGCTGGAGAAGGTCGAGGGGGTGTTTCTCACCGGCGGGAACCAGCTCCGGCTCAGCACCATGATCGGCGGCACCGAGGTGGCCAAGGCCCTCCGCCGGAGGAATGCCGAGGGGATGCACGTGGCCGGCACCTCGGCGGGGGCGGCGTTCCTCTGCGAGCACATGATCGCGTTCGGCCGGGAAGGCGCGTCCCCGCGGGCCAAGATCGTGACCCTCGCGCCGGGACTCGGGCTCACCAACAAGGTCATCATCGACCAGCACTTCCGGCAGCGCGACCGGCTGGGCCGGCTGCTCACCGCGCTGGCCTACAACCCCTTCGCGATCGGGATCGGACTGGACGAGAACACGTCGGCGTTCATCGCTCCGGACGACACGTTCGAGGTGGTGGGCGGTGGCGCGCTGACCATCGTAGACCCGTCGGAGCTGGAGTTCTCCTCGATGGCGCGGGTGAGGAAGAACGACCCGGTGTGCCTGATCGGGCTGCGGCTGCACGTGCTGGACCACGGCTCCACCTTCGACATCCGGACCCGGAAGGCGGCGGCGGCGCCACAGATCGCGGCTCGGAGGTAGGCGGGCAGGCGGGCAGGCGGGCAGGCGGGCAGGCGGGCAGGCGGGCAGGCGGGACGGAGAGTAGACTCAGGAAGGTCTCGGAGCATCGCCGCGACGGCGAGGGGGTCCCACCGGAGGACTGTGTGCTTGTCCGGAGGGACCCCCTCGCCGTCGCAGGGCCGCAGGAGCTATTCGGGCTGAAGTAGACCTCGTAGCACCATCCAAGCTGGAGTCGCTGCATGCGGATCCTCGACAAGGCCGTGTACGTCGGCCCGAGTCTGTACGCCCACTTTCCGGTGATCCGGCTGGACGTGGACCTGGGCGAGCTGGAGAACTGGCCGTCGGGGAAGCTGGGCCCCGCCTTCACCGACGCGCTGATCGCGGCGCTGCCGGGGCTGCACGACCACACCTGCTCCTACGGCAAGCCGGGCGGGTTCATCCGCCGGCTCACCGAGGACGAAGGCACCTGGATGGGCCACATCCTGGAGCACGTGGCGATCGAGCTGCAGAACGTCGCGGGCGAGCCGGTCACCTTCGGCAAGACCCGCTCCTACGGCGCCACGGGGCAGTACCACGTCATCTACCAGTACGCGCAGGAGGACGTCGGGGTCGAGGCCGGGCGGCTCGGGCTCATGCTGCTGCACTCGCTGCTGCCGCCCGAGCTGCGTCCCGCGGACGCGGTCCCCTACGACTTCGATTTCGCCGCCGACCGCGACGAGTTCATCCGCTTCGCCCAGCGGCGGGCGCTGGGCCCGAGCACGATGTCCCTGGTGCGGGCGGCGGAGGAGCGGAAGATCCCGTGGATCCGGCTCAACGAGCAGAGCATGATCCAGTTCGGACACGGGCGCTACCAGCAGCGGATCCAGGCCACGGTCACCAGCCGCACCCCGCACATCGCGGTGGAGCTGGCCTCGGACAAGGAGGAGACCAACCGGCTGCTCGCCAACCTCGGCCTTCCGGTGCCGCGCCAGCGGCTGGTGCAGCACCCGGACGACGCGGTGTCCGCGGCTGAGCGGGTCGGCTACCCGGTGGTGGTGAAGCCGTTCAACGCCAACCACGGCCGCGGGATCACCATCCAGGTCACCACCGCGGCGGACGTGCGCACCGCCTTCGAGGTGGCGCGGGAGCACAGCCGCAGCGTCATCGTCGAGAGCTTCATCACCGGTGAGGACCACCGGATGCTGGTGATCAACGGCGAGCTGGTCGCGGTGGCCAAGCGGGTGCCCGGCCACGTGGTGGGTGACGGGGTGCACACGATCGAGCAGCTGGTGGACCAGGTGAACCAGGACCCGCGGCGCGGCATCGGCCACGAGAAGGTGCTCACCCGGCTGACCTTCGACCACCAGGCGGAGACGTTGCTGGCGCGGAAGGGCTACACCCGCGAGAGCGTGCCGCCGGCGGGCGAGGAGGTCTTCCTCCGCTCCACCGGCAATCTCTCCACCGGCGGCACCGCCATCGACCTGACGGACCTGGTCCACCCGGACAACGCGGAGATGGCGGTGCGGGCGGTGAAGGCGATCGGGCTCGACGTGGGCGGCGTGGACTTCCTCACCACCGATGTCACCGAGTCCTACAAGGAAATCGGCGGCGCCATCTGCGAGGTGAACGCGGCGCCGGGCTTCCGGATGCACATGGCGCCGAGCGAGGGCCGGGCGCGGGACGTGGCCGGACCGGTCATGAACATGCTGTTCCCGCCGGGCTCGCCCAGCCGGATCCCGATCGCCGCGGTCACCGGCACCAACGGCAAGACCACCACGGCGCGGATGCTGGCGCACATCCACAAGCTGGCGGGGCAGCACGTGGGGCTGACCAGCACCGACGGGGTGTACATCGACGGGCACCGCACCGTGGCCGGCGACATGACCGGGCCGGTCGCGACCCGCATGGTGCTGAGCGACCCGCAGGTGGATGTCGCGGTGCTGGAGGTGGCGCGCGGCGGCCTGCTGCGGGCCGGCATGGGCGTGCGCCACTGCGACGTCGGCGCCGTGCTCAACGTGAAGGCCGACCACCTCGGTCTGCGCGGCATCGGGACCCTGGAACAGCTGTCGCAGGTGAAGCGCATCGTGGTCGAGGTGGCGCAGGACACCGCCGTGCTCAACGCCGACGATCCGCTCTGCCTCAAGATGGCCGACTACACGGAGGCCAAGCACCTCTGCTACGTCACCATGGACCCGACCCATGAGCTGGTGCGGGAGCACATCCAGGCCGGGGGACGGGGCGTGGTGCTGGAGTCGGGGATCAAGGGGCAGATGATCACCATCTACGACCACGGCGCCCACATCCCGCTGCTCTGGACCCACCTGATCCCGGCCACGCTGGAGGGACGGGCGATGCACAATGTGCAGAACGCCATGTTCGCCGCGGCGATGGCGTTCAGCATGGGACTCAAGCTCGAGGACATCCGGCACGGGCTCCGGACCTTCGACACCACGTTCTTCCAGGCCCCCGGCCGGATGAACATCTACGACGAGCACCCGTTCAAGGTGATCCTCGACTACGGGCACAACCCGGCGGCGGTGGAGGCGATGTGCCAGCTGGTGGAGCGGCTGGATGTGGGGGGGCGGCGCCTCGTGGTGCTGGCCGCGCCGGGCGACCGGCGGGACGAGGACATCCGCGACATCGGGCGGATCGCCGCCGGCCGGTTCGAGCGCTACATCTGCCGGCGCGACGACCACCTCCGCGGCCGCCGGCCCGAGGAGGTGCCGCACCTGCTGCGCGACTCACTGGTGGAACACGGGGTGAGCGTGGAGCAGATCCTGGTGATTCCGGACGAGCAGGCGGCGGTGGACTCGGTGCTGCGCGAGGCCCAGCCCTCGGACCTGGTGCTCATCTTCGGCGACGCGATCACCCGGAGCTGGAAGCAGGTCGTCCAGTTCCGCCCCGAGTCGCCCTATCGTCCGGCCGAGCGCGTCCGGGTCTCGCGTCCGGAGCCCGCCATGCCCGCCGCGCTCGCGCCCATGCTGGAGGACAGCCGGCGGGAGTTCGTGCGGGACGTGCGGGGA
>DASUSR010000361.1:0-8812 GCA_036375015.1 Gemmatimonadales bacterium | reverse complement strand
TCCCGCCCTCACCTACCTCAAGGAGTACGGGTTCTCCGTCGTCCGTCTGCCGCGCGCCGACATCCCCCCCGGGCTCCTGCTGGAGCGCGACGGGCGCGACCTGATCGACCTCGGCGGGCTGGAGACCGTGTTCGTCGCCGGGAGCACGCCGAGACCCGAGGTCAGCGTGGACGAGCCGGCGTCGCAGCTCTCCGGGCACATCCGGACCACGCTCTCCATCGGCCTGGGGCTCTCGCTGCTGGAGCAGTTCCTCCGCGCGTTCGGCGGGTCGAGCGCGGGACTCGAGGCGCAGTACCAGCAGGCCAGGAGTCTGACCTTCGAGTTCGACGAAGTGTTCACCGACGCGATCGAGCCGGCCGCGCTGGAGCAGTTCCTCTCCCAGGCCGACGTGGACCCCCGCTCGGTGAACGCGAGGCGGCTGCTGGACGAGGACCGAGTTTACGTGGTGACCCGCACGCTCAAGGCGAAGCGGTTTCTGCTCGAGGGTCAGCGGGACGGCAGGACCGGGGTGCAGGTGAACCTGCCGGCCATCCGCGACATCGTCGGCGGGTCGGTGACGGTGGGGACCGAGGGGCAGAGCAAGTCGCGGCTCACCTTCGACGGGGGCCAGCGGCTGGTGTTCGGCCTGCAGGCGGTCCGGCTGATGTACGAGGGCGGGAGGTTCGTCGCCTACAAGTCGCTGCCGCCGGGCTCCGCGGCCAAGCGGGCGAAGAAGGGAGCCAAGGGGGCCAAGGGGGCCAAGGGTGCCAAGGGCGGGAAGGCGCCGCGGCCGGCCAAAGTGGGAAGCGAGGCGGAGTACCTGGTCGCCGAAGGGGCCTTCCTCACCATCGGGAAGTAGCCGGTGCGGCGAACCGGGTGGGTCGCGGCGACGCTGGTCGCCGTCGGGATCGCCGCGCGGCCGGCGGGCGCGGCGGCGCAGGCGGACGACCGGGTCAACATCTACCGCTACATCCTCGACATCGACGTGCCGGAGCCCGCGGCGCTGGTGGCGCTCGGGCTCGCCCCGGCCCATGTGCTGCGGGCGAGCGCGCCCAAGCCGATCGCCGCCCACCTCTCGTTCGCGTTCGACAGCGGCGGGGCAACCACCCGGAGTGCGGTGCTCGAGGTCTCGCCCTATTTCCTGGCGGGCGGCGGGATCAGGAGCCTGCGCAGCTACCGGACGATGACGCTCTGGGGTCGGGTGCGCCGGGTGCTGACCAAGACGATCGTGTCCCTGGGTGCCGCGGGGGATCCCGCCGACCCGGGCGCCGCGCGGCTCGGCCTGGCGCTCCGCTCCACCTTCCACGATCCCCACGACCCCATCCCGCCGCCGGGCGGACTGGTGGAACAGGTGGACTCGGCGCTGGCCGGGGCGGGGCTCGGCCCGGAGCTCGACGAGGAGGACCTCGCCGAGCGCGGCGTGGACCTGGGGCCGCTGTACGCGCGGGCGCGGCGGGATATGCGGGCGCGTCGGGGCATTCAGATCGCCGGCGGCTGGGGACTCGCCGGGAGGCTCGAGGACGGCAACTTCGGTGGCCTGCGGCAGGTGCGGCACACGCTCTGGTTCACCACCCAATACACCTTCGGTCCGCGCTTCGACCTGCTGGGCACCGCCCAGCTCTGGAACGGCTTCGACGACAGCCATGTGCGGGTCGGCGCAGCCCTGATGCGGAAGACGGCCGCCCTCGACCTCACCACCGAGCTCTACTTCGACTCCGCCGACGACCGGCTCCATCTGGGCGGCTGGGTGGAGGGCCGAATCCTGCCCCGGCTGCGGGCGGCGGCGTCGCTCGCGACCGAAACCGACCCGGGCGGCGGGCCCAACCGGCTGCGGATGCGGACGCTGATCCGGTGGTCGGTGGCCCAGCGGCCCTGACGGCGATACCCCAACTCAGGAGGCAGCGCGGATGACCAGGCCAAACGGCGTCCTGCAGATCGTGCTGGTCGTGCTCCAGCTGGCCGGCACCGGCTGCTACCGGTATCACCTCCTCGTGCCCGAGCCCGACCCGGTGGTCACCTCCTGCCGGCGCACGGTCCACACCCTGGCCTGGGGGCTCATCACCCGCGACACCCGCACCACCCACTGCGAGACCGCGGTGCCCGATACGGTCGCGAGCGCCTGCCGGCAGAGCAACGCGATCGACCAGGTCCGGGTGAGCAGCAACTTCGGGTTCACCCTGCTCACCGTCGTGACGCTGGGCTTCTGGTCGCCGGTCGAGCTGCGCTGGCACTGCGCCAAGCCGCAGGAGGGGCCGGGAGAGATCGGCGCGACCGATCCGGACTCGAGCGCGAGCCCCCCGCTCTCCGCCGGGGTGGGGCCATGAGCCCGGTGATCGACACCGGCCAGACGAGCTGGGAGAACAAGCACGAGACCTACGTCCAGCCGGTGCGCCGGGTGCTCCAGGCGGTGAACGATCCGCCCACCACCGGCGACCCCCTCCAGCGCTACAACCGGACGACCGCGGCGCTCCAGGCGCTGATCAGTCGCGCCCTCAGCGAAGAGGTCCGACTCCGGGCCTTCGGCGGCGGGTGGTCGTTCTCCGGGGCGCCCGCCACCGACGGCTATCTGCTCGACACCAGCCCGCTCAACCTCTGGTTCCGGGTGCGGGAGCGCTCGATCCATCCCGACTACGCGGGAGATCGCGCCGGTCTCTTCTTCCTGCAGTGCGGCAACTCGATCGCCGGGCTCAACCGCAATCTCCGGCCGGAGCGCCGCTCGCTGCGCACCACCGGCGCGAGCAACGGCCAGAGCATCGTCGGCGCCATGTCCACCGGCACCCACGGCTCGGCGATCGATCTCGGCGCGGTGCAGGACTACGTGGTGGGCATCCACCTCATCGTGGCGCCGGACCGGCATCTCTGGATCGAGCGCGCCTCCTCCCCGGTCACCACCGACGGCTTCGCCGGGTTGCTGGGCGCCGAGCTGCGGCGGGAGGACGAGCTGTTCAACGCCGCTCTGGTGAGCTTCGGCGCGTTCGGGCTGATCCACGGGGTCATGATCGAGACCGACCCCATCTTCCTCTTCGAGATGCACCGGGTACGGCGCCCGCTGGACGCCGGGCTCCGCCGGGCCGTGACCACGCTCGAGTTCGCCGGCGCGGGGCTCCCCGGCGGCGACGAGAGGCCCCGCCACTTCGACGTGGTGATCAACCCCTACGATCTCGACGACGGGGTCTACCTGACCGCGATGTACCAGCGGCCGTTCCGCCCCGACTATCCGGCGCCGATGCCCGGCGGCGGCCTCGCGCCGGGCGACGACGCGCTCCAGCTGGTCGGGACGGTGACCGACGCGCTCCCGCTCCTGATCCCGCCCGTGATGAAGGCGGCGGTTCGCAGCCAGTATCGGACGACCACCACGCCGATCCAGGGGACCACGAACGACATCTTCCCGACCACCACCACGCGGGGCCGCGCGTCGGGGACCGCGATCGCGGTGCCGCTCGACCGGGCGCTCGACACGATGGAGCTGGTTCTCGAGATCAACCGCAGCCACGGGCCGTTTCCCTGTCTCGTCGCGCTCCGCTTCGTGCCGGCCACCGACGCGCTGCTCGGGTTCACCCGCTTCGAGCGCACCTGCATCGTGGACGTGGACGGCACGCTGTCCAACCGCACCCGCAGCTTCTACTCGAGGATCTGGCAGTCGCTCAGCACGAGCGATATCCCTTACGCCATGCACTGGGGCAAGCTGCTCGGCCTCAGCGCGGCCGAGGTGCGGCGGTTGTACGGCGGGAGCGTGGACCGGTGGCTCGCCGTGCGGCGCGGGCTGCTTGCGCCGCCGCTGCGGCGGGCGTTCTCGAACCGCTTTCTCGAAGAGCTGGATCTGGCGAGCTGAGCCGCTCGCAGGGTTGACGGGTCGCAGGCGAATCCTACTTTGGGTTCATCCGGGCCTCGCGAGCCGAGACGTGACCGAATCCGCCACCGTCAGCCTTTCCCGATTGATCGTCGCCATCGGCGCGTTCGTCCTGATCGGGTTTCCCCTGGTCGGCTACCTCTGGGAGGCGCTCAACCACCTGCTCGCGGGCGAGGTGCGCCCCACGCAACTGCTGATCTCGGTGCCCCTGGCGCTGGTGTTCCTCGGAGTGCTGGTGATGCTCGCCCGCACCGTGCGCGCCTGGGAGGGCGAGCGGCGGGAGCACCAGGCGCGTCCTCCGGCCTCCTGACCATGGCATCCGACCCCCGTCCGCCGGGCACTACCGCTCCCGCCACCGGCTCCGGTGGGCCGCAGGACACCGAGCTGGCCCCCGAGGAGGAGCCGGCAGCGCCGGGCACGCTGTTCCTCTGCATCATCCTCCTCATGATCATCGCCGGCTTCTGGGCGATCATGTACCTCCGCCTCCTCGACCGATAGGGCGGCCCGCCCCGTGAAAGTCCATACCTACGAGAAGGGATTCCTCGCGGTCGGCATTCTGGTGCTGCTCGCGTGCCTGGCGGCGCTGCTCTACGCCACCGCGGGCGCGGGGATCCATCTGCCGGGCCGCGCGGGCCGGATCGACCCGAAGCAGGTGTACCGCACCCCGCCGTTCGACCGCCCGGGCGTCCGGGAGGTGGCGCCGGGCCGGTACGAGGCGGTCATCGTGGGGCAGACCTGGATCTTCAACCCCCCGGAGATCCGGGTGCCGGCCGGCGCCGAGGTGATCTTCACCGCGACGACCGTGGACGTGATCCACGGCTTCAACGTCGAGGGGACCCGGCTCAACATGATGCTCATCCCGGGCCAGATCTCCCGGAACAGCTACCGGTTCGACGATCCCGGCGAGTACCTCATCATCTGCCACGAGTACTGCGGTCTCGGCCACCACACCATGGCGGGGAAGGTGGTGGTCGAGCCCGCCGGGGGCTCGTGACCATGGCGGCGCTCACCCCGGTCGTCACCAACCCGCAGGGCTACGAGCTGCCCGCCGAGCAGCGGCGCGTGCTGCGCTGGATGCTGTACGTGGGGTACGCCGCGCTCACCGCCGGCGTGTTCCACGGGCTGGCCAACGCCCTGTCGTACGCCCGGATCAGCATCCTGGGCTGGTTCCCCGGCCTCACGACGTACTACCAGGGACTCACGGCCCACGGCGTGGCCAACGTGCTGATCTTCACCTTCTCCTTCGCCAACGGCTTCCTGCCGCTGATGACCGCGCGGGCGCTGAGCCGGCCGCTCGACCGCCGCTGGCTCTGGAGCAGCTTCGGCGCCCTGGTGGTGGGCAACGTGCTCGTGATCTACGCCGTGGTGAGCAACCAGGCCAGCATCCTCTACACCTCCTACGCGCCGCTCCAGGCGCACTGGAGCTACTACCTCGGCCTGGTGCTGGTGGTGGTGAGCACCTGGCTGGCGCTGGGCGGCATGCTCATCGACCTGCGCGGCTGGCGCCGGGAGCATCGGGGGGCGCGGATCCCGCTGCTGGCGTACATCTCGGTCACGTCGTACCTGATGTGGTTTCTCGCGTCGCTTCCCGTGGCCGTGTCGTTCCTCGTCTTCCTGCTCCCCTGGTCGCTGGGCCTGCGGGCCCAGGTGGACCCGCTCCTCACCCGCACGCTCTTCTGGTTCACCGGACACGCCATCGTCTACGCCTGGCTGCTCCCGGCGTACGTCTCCTGGTATGCCCTGATCCCGCGCCAGGTGGACGGGCGGCTCATCAGCGATTCCTACACCCGGGTCGTGTGGATCCTCTTCCTGCTGCTCTCGATTCCGACCGGCATCCACCACCAGTACACCGACCCGGGTATCTCGACGCACCTCAAGGCGCTGCACGGCGTGCTGACGTTCGGGATCTTCTTCCCCAGCCTGGCGACCGCGTTCAGCGTGATGGCGGCACTCGAGATCGGCGCGCGGCGGCGGGGGGGCACCGGCCTGCTCGGCTGGATCCGCCGGATCCCCTGGGGCGATCCCTCGGTGGCGGCCCAGCTCCTGGCGATGCTGACGTTCGTGCTGGGGGGCGCCACCGGGCTGATCAACGCGAGCTACACGATGAATCAGGTGATCCACAATACCACGTGGGTGCCGGGGCACTTCCATATGACGGTGGGAACGGCGGTGGCGCTCACGCTGATGGGTGTGGCGTACTGGCTGATCCCCTACCTGACCGGGCGCGGGCTGTTCAGCCGCCGGCTCGCGCTGGCCTCGTCCTGGGTGTACGCCATCGGGATCCTGATCTTCGCCCGCGGCATGATCTCGGGCGGGCTGCACGGCATGCCGCGCCGCACCTTCATGGCGGAGGCCACCTACGACAATCCCGCCTGGCGCCTGCCCGGCATCCTCACCGGGATCGGGGGCACGCTCATGTTCGTGGGGGTGATGCTCTTCTTCCTGGTGATCGGGCTCACGATCGTGGCGGGCCGCCGGGGTGCGGCCCCGGCCGACATTCCGGTGTCGGAGACCCTCACCGCCCCGTCGCGAACCGGCTGGGAGCCCTGGCTCGACCGGCTCGGCTGGTGGTTCGCCGCCGCGGTGCTCCTCATCCTGATCGCGTACGGTCCGTTCTTCCTCACCTATGAGCCGGCGGCGGTGTCACCGGGCTTCAAGCTGTTCTAGAGGTGCCGGAAGGGCTCCGGCTCCTCCTCGGGCTTGGCCGCCTGCCGCTCCAGCGAGCGGCTCACCATGTCCTTGGAGCCGAGCCCGATCGCGAGCGCGAGGGTGAGGACGATCCCGCCGAACAGGAGGCCGAACGCGAGGTGCACGATGCGGCCGCCGATGCCCAGGTGCTCCAGCGCCATCGCCGCGGCCATCACCAGCAGCATCCACTTGACCCCCATGCTGAGCAGCGCCGCGTGCTGGAGGTTCCGGTTCACCGCGGAGATGAGCACACCGCGGGCGATGAACCGGGCCAGCACTACGCCCACCGCGAGCACCAGCAGCGCGGCGATGAGGTTGGGGACGTACTGGAACAGGCGCATGGCCAGCGCCGAAGTGAGGGCGGCGTCGAACGCCGTCACCCCGATCATGAATCCGAGCAGGATCACCAGCCACATCGCGGTACGGGCCACCAGATGGCTCGGGCTCTGGCCCGGCACCCAGTCGGCGAAGCCGAGCCGCTTCATCTGACCGTCGAAGTCCACGCTCCGCAGGAACCGCCGGAGGATGAAGGCGAGCAGCCAGCCCAGCACCGCAGCCGTGAGCAGCGCCAGCAACAGCGCCACGAAGGCGGGCAGCAGGTTGGCGATCCCGGCGACGACCCGGGACACCGATTCGTTCAGCGCCTGCCTGACTTGGTCCCACATCGGGCCCTCCCACTCGAGGGTCAAGGAATGAAGCG
This sequence comes from Gemmatimonadales bacterium, assembly GCA_036375015.1. Taxonomy (GTDB): domain Bacteria; phylum Gemmatimonadota; class Gemmatimonadetes; order Gemmatimonadales; family GWC2-71-9; genus CAVVWJ01. The sequence continues at coordinate 1,595 of DASUSR010000361.1, read as the reverse complement.
ATCCGGCCACCGCCAACGCGACACGAGGTACGGCTTCTGGGCCTCGAACGCGGCGCCCACCTGCTCCAGCCGATATTCCACCCCCAGCGGCAGGGCGGTCGCGACCTCGTCCGCGTAGGAGGCGACCCAGGCCAGGTACAGCGGGGTCATCGCCCGGATGAGGTGGTCGCGGCTCATGATGCGGAGACGGTGCGCCAGCGCGAAATCGTAGACGATCCTGGCCCACAGCTCGTCGGGCAGCCGGAACGCCGGCGCCGGCACGGTGAGCCGCTTGAGCTCCACCAGGGTGGCCGGCGGGAGGACGCCGCTCCACAGCCCCTGGAGGTCGCGGTACCCCAGCCGGAAGGTGTCGATCATCCGGCCCACCTCCACCGTTCCCGGCTCATCCACGAGCCAGCGGGCCGGGCCGAACACCGGCACCGACTGCGATCCCCGCACCTTCTGCCACGAAGCCGCGTTGCGCTCGAGGTCGAGGAAGAGGGGGCCCAGCACCTGGACCAGCACCTCGCTCACCTCGGGCGGATCGCGGCGGACCGGCAGCGGGATGCCGAGCTGGGCCTGCCCCACCTGCAGGCCGGCGCAGACCGCATCGGTCGGGAGCCAGACCGGAAGGCCGTCGCGGCCGGCCGGGGGCAGCGCGAGCTGCCGCTCGACCAGCCGACTGGACATGCCTACGTCGGCACCCAGCGGAAACAGGATGCGGCGGCCGTAGAGCGCGCGGACGAGGGGCGCCACCACCGCGCTCAGCAGGAGGCCCTCGAACCGCCCCCGCAGATAGAGCGGGGTGATCAGGTCGAAGTTCTGCTCCAGGACCGGCGCCACCAGGCGGCGCAGCGCATCGGCGCTCAGCAGGGCCGGATCGGAGCCCACGAGGGCGCAGGCCCGCACCCCCAGCCGGTGGCTCAGCCGAAACACCGCGCGATACATCTCGGCCAGGTGCTGCCCGGGGCCGGGGAACCCGTTCATCGCGCCGAAGGGCAGCGGGAGCAGGACCGCTCCGTCCGTCGGGTGCGCCGGGTCCGCCAGGGCGCCGTCGGGATGCGCCACCACCGTACGGTTCTCGGGGGCGAGGCCGTCGAGCGCCCGGCGCACCAGGGCCACGGCCTCGCGGAGCGACTCGGTGGTGGTGAGCGCGGGCATCACGACCGCCACCTCGGCCCCACTCAGCTGGGCCAGCCGCTGCTCGAGCTCTGGCGACACCGTCGTGGGCTCCGCCACGGCTCAGTGCGCCCCGCTCACAGCGAGAACAGTCCCCATAGCGGGATCCGCACCCAGCCGGGCCGGTTGTTGAGCTCGTAGATGAGCTCGTACAGCGCCTTGTCCACCAGGTAGGCCCGGAGCAGCGCCTCCTCGGCGGCGGGCGACTCGGGGAGCAGCTTGCGCCCGGCCACGCCGGCGCGATAGGCCTCGAGGAACGCCATCGAGGCGGAGCGCTCCCACAGCCGGGCCCAGGGCTCGAGCTGCTTCGCCGCCTCGGGCCGGCGGTTGGTGTAGCTCACCAGCGCGGCGTAGGCGGCGTAGCTGAACGAGCGGAGCATCCCGGCGACGTCCTTGAGCGGCGAGTGCTTGGCCCGGCGCTCCTCCAGCGGCCGAGC
>DASUSR010000360.1:0-20196 GCA_036375015.1 Gemmatimonadales bacterium | reverse complement strand
GCGCCCGGTGACGACCGGCATGGCCATCCACTGCTCCATGAAGGTCCGGTAGACCCCGAGCATGCGCTGCGTCTCCTCCTCCGCCTCGGCTTCGGTGGCGTGGGCGGTGTGCCCTTCCTGCCAGAGGAACTCGGTGGTCCGCAGGAACAGTCGGGTCCGCATCTCCCAGCGCACCACGTTGGCCCACTGGTTGATGAGCACCGGGAGATCGCGATAGCTCTGGATCCACTTGGCGTACATCGCGTAGATGATGGTCTCCGACGTGGGCCGGACCACCAGCGGCTCCTCCAGCTCCTTCCCGCCGCCGTGGGTGACCACCGCCGTCTCGGGGGCGAACCCCTCGACGTGCTCGGCCTCGCGCGCCAGGAAGCTCTGGGGGATGAAGAGCGGGAAGTACGCGTTCTGGTGCCCGGTGTCCTTGAACATCTGGTCCAGGGCGCGCTGCATCTGCTCCCAGATGGCGTAGCCGTTCGGGCGGATGACCATGCAGCCCCGCACCGGGCTGTAGTCGGCCAGCTCGGCCCGGGCCACCAGCTCGTTGTACCAGGCACTGAAGTCGGTCGCCCGGGTGGTCAACGCCTTCGCTTCCGCCATCGTCATGATCCTTTCAAGTGCGCGATCGCCGCAGCAGCGCACTCGCGGCCGCTGCGATCTCGGCGCGCGCCACCGCATTCTGCGTCTTCGCCGCGAGGTCCTTGAGCACCACCTCGCCCCGGGCCCGATCGTCGGGGCCGATCACCACCGCCAGCCGGGCGCGCCGGGCGTCGGCCAATTTGAGCTGCTTCCCCACCGCCTGCGACGACATGGCGTACTCCGTCCGGAGCCCGGCATCGCGAAGCTCGTGGGCGAGCGCCAGGACGTGCGGCAGGTCTTCCTCGCTGATCCCGGCCACGAAGACGTCGATGCTCGGCGTCTCCGCCGGCGCCAGGCCGCGCTCGCGCAGCAGCTCCCCCAGCACCACGTCCCCCATGCCGAAGCCGAGCGCCGGCAGGTCCACGCCGCCGAGCGCCTGGAGCAGGGTGTCGTACCGCCCGCCGCCGCAGATGGCCCGCAGCTCTCCGCGCGCGTCGAACAGCTCGAACACGGTGCCCGTGTAGTACGCCAGGCCCCGCACGATCGCGAGATCGAGATCCACGAAGCCGGCGAGGCCGGCGCCGGCGAGCGCGTCGAGGGTGCGGGTGAGCGGCTCCCCCGCGAGCAGTGCGTCCTCCAGCCCCTGGGCACGATCCCGCAGCGCCGGCCAGGTGCGCGCCTCGGAGAGCGCCAGGAGGCGTTCCACCGCCTCGGGGCCGATGCCCGCGTCCCGGAGCCGCGCGACCGAGACCTCGCGCGGGGCCCGCGCCAGCTTGTCCAGCACCTGGTAGACGACGGCCGTCTGCGACTCGTCCAGCTCCAGCGCGCGCAGCAGCGAGGTGAGCAGGCGGCGGTCCGAGATCCGCACCCGCACGTCCTCCGGACCCAGCCCGAAGGCCCGGACCACATCGACCGCGAGGGCGATCAGCTCCGCGTCCCCCAGCGGTCCCGGCTCGCCGATGAGGTCGCAGTTCAGCTGGAAGTGCTCTCGAAGCCTCCCCCGTTGCTGCCGCTCGTAGCGGAAGAGCTGCGGGATGGAGAACCAGCGAATCGGCTTCCGAAGCCCGTTGGCGCGGGCCGCGACCATCCGGGCCAGGGTGGGCGTCATCTCGGGCCGGAGGGCCACCTCGCGGCCACCCTTGTCCACGAAATGGTAGAGCTGCCCCACGATCTCCTCGCCGCTCTTGGCGGTGTAGAGCTCGAGCGGCTCCAGCGGCGGCCCGTCGTACTCCTCGAATCCGTAGCGCTCGGCCACCGTCCGCCAGGTGCGGAAGATATGGGCACGGAGGGCGAGATCGGCTGGATAGAAGTCGCGAAACCCCGGCAGGGCCTTGGCTTGCATAGCCCGGGATAATAGCCGCTCGGGGATGCCCGTGGTATGGGGCTACTGCTCGAGGCCCAGCGCGCTCATCACGTCGCCCACGGTGTGGAAGGAGCCGGTGACGAGCACCGTGCCGGCCCCCTCCTGCACCTGGCGGAGCGCCTCGCGAAAGTCCGGCACCAGGGTCCAGGCCGCGCGCGCCGGCGGACGGGACCGCTGCCGCAGCCAGCGGCGGAGCCACTCGGTGTTCCAGCCCCGTCCCGCCGCGGTCGGCGCGACGGTGAGCACCCCGCGGTCGAGCACCCGGTCGAGCCGGACCAGCATCTCGGGCCACTCCTTGTCGCCCAGGATCGAGACCAGTCCGTGGATCGGCCCCGGCGGGCGGCCTGCCTCGATCGCGGCGACGAGGGCCCGGATCCCGTCGGGGTTGTGGGCCACGTCGAAGAGCCAGCGCCCCCGCCGGTCGAGGCGCCCCGGAACCCGGGCATCCGCGAACCCCCGTTCGATCGCGTCGGGCGCCGGCCGGTAGGGCGCCGGCAGGGCCATGAGGATCCCGTGCGCCACGGCGGCGTTCCTCCGCTGGTGGGGTCCCGCCAGGCTGAGCGAGCCGCACCACTCGTACTCCGGCGGCAGCACCCGGATGTCGGCGCGCGCCCCGGGCTCCTGACGCGCGACCGCCCGGCGCGCCTCCCGCCGGAGCACCTCCACCAGCCCGGGCTCGCGCTCGCCGATCACGAACGGCACCTCCGGCTTGGCGATCCCAGCCTTCTCGCAGGCGATCTTTTCCAGGGTATTGCCGAGGTACTTCATGTGATCGCGCGCGATCTTGGTCACCGCGCTCACCAGCGGCCGCACGACGTTGGTGCTGTCGAGACGACCGCCCAGTCCTACCTCCACCACTGCGATCTCCGCCCCGCGGGCGGCGAAGTCGGCGAAGGCGATGACCGTGCTCGCCTCGAAGAACGTCGCCTTGCGCTCCAGGATCAGCGGGGCCAGCCGGGTGGTCCACGCGGCGACCGCCGCCTCCGAGATGGGGACCTCGTCCACCCGGATGCGCTCCCGGAACGAGACCAGGTGCGGTGAGGTGTAGAGGCCGACCCGCCAGCCCGCCTCGCGCAGCGCGGCCGCCACCAGGGTCGAGACGCTGCCCTTGCCGTTGGTGCCGCCCACGTGGATCGAGGGGATCATCCGGTGGGGGTCGCCGACCGAGGCCAGCAGGGCGCGCGTGGTGGCGAGCCCGAACTTGATCGTGGTGGTCCGGGGGAAGAGGAACTCGAGGGCTTCGTCGTAGGTGAGCGGCATCCGTCCTGGGCTCGAGTCTCGGGACCGGCGCCGGCGGACCGCGGCGGCCGAAACGACGACGCCCCACCTGCCGAGCCGCGGGTGGGGCGCCGCAACGGGCGGGAGCGCCCGCGCTCAGCTCAGCTCAGCTCAGCGTGCTCCGCGAGCGGTCGCTGGCCCTGCATGTGGCGGAGCAACCGCGCCGTCGTGTCACGGAGGGAGGCCCGGGGCACCACGTCGTCGATCTGCCCGTGCTCCAGCAGGAATTCCGCGGTCTGGAAACCGTCCGGGAGATCCTGGCCGATGGTCTGCTTGATGACCCGCTGGCCCGCGAATCCGATGACCGCCCCCGGCTCCGCCAGGATGACGTCGCCCTGCATCGCGAACGAGGCGGAGACGCCGCCGGTGGTGGGATCGGTGAGGATGGAGATGTACGGGATGCACGCGCGGTGGAGCTGGGCGATCGCGGCCGACGTCTTCGCCATCTGCATGAGGGAGAGGACGCCTTCCTGCATCCTGGCGCCCCCCGAGGTACAGACCAGCACCAGCGGCACCCGCTTCTCGTGGGAGCGCCGGGCGAGCCGGGCGATCTTCTCGCCGACCACCGAGCCCATGGAGCCGCCCATGAAGGCGAAGTTCATCACACCCAGGTTGACGGGAAGGCCGTCCAGCCGGCCGTGGCCGGTGTAGATCGCATCGGCCTCCCCGCCCTTCTTGCGCGCGGCCACCAGCCGCTCGGCGTAGTGCTCGAAGCGGAGGGGGTCGACCGAGCGGAGGCTGGTGTACAGCTCCCGCCAGGAGCCCGGGTCGGTGAGGATCTCAATGTAGTCCTCGGCCGCGATGCGGCGGTGCCGTCCACACTCGGGGCAGACGCTCAGCGCCTTCTCGAACTTCTCCCGGATGTCGATGTGGCCGCAGCCGTCGCACTTTTCCCACGCGTCCGGCGGGATCTCCAACCGCTCGCGCTGCGATGTCCGCGGCTTGCGCTCCTTCTTGAACCATGCCATCACGGCCATAGGAGTGTAGGGTCAACCGGGTGAAGGAAAACGGGGACGGTTCCGGAGCCATGGAATCTCGACAGTCCCCGCCCCCCGCGCCAGACCCACCATGCCAACTCGTTGTCAGATATCGGGATAGCCCGACTGGCGGGAGTCGTACGCGACCCGGAAGACGAGCCCCAGGCAAATCGAGCAGATGATGAAGAAGGACCCGCCGTAGCTGAAGAAGGGCAGCGGGATCCCGGTGATCGGCATCAGGTTGACCGTCATCCCCACGTTCTCGAACACGTGGGTGAAGAGCAGGCCGAGAATCCCGAAGACCACCAGGCTGCTGTAGGGGTCGGTGGCCCGGCGCGCCACCCGCACGAGCGCGAGGAACAGGGCCAGGAAGAGCGCGAGCGCTACCGCGACCCCCACGAAGCCGAGCTCCTCCCCGACGATGGGAAAGACGAAGTCGGTGTGCTGCTCGGGCAGGAACGCCAGCCGCTTCTGCGGGCCCTCGGTGTAGCCGGTCCCGAACCACCCGCCCGAGCCGATGGCGACGCGGGATTGAATGGCGTGATAGCCGGCCGCCCGCGGGTCCGCCTCGGGGTTGAGGAAGGTGAGCAGCCGGTTCTGCTGGTAGGGGGCGAGCCGCTTCCACAACGGCAGCGCCACCGCCCCCATCGCCACGTTGAGGAACCAGATCACCAGCGAGTCGGACAGGTAGGGCCGCCACAGCACGAGCAGCGCCGTGAACAGCACGATCCAGGCAGCCCAGGTCCAATCGCTGAAGGCGAGCAGCAGGCTGAAGCCCGGCGAGGCCAGGAGGAAGAGCAGCCGGGGACGCACCCCGGCCCAGAACAGCATCGCGAAGAGAATGCCGATGAACACGATCGCGCTGCCGAGGTCGGGCTGCTTGAGCACCAGCAGGAAGGGCACGCCGACGATCAGCCCCGGCCCGAGCAGGTCGCGCAGGGAGCGTGGCGGCTCCTTCCGACTCGACAGGTAGCGCGCCAGCATGAGCACCGTCGCGACCTTCGCGAGCTCGGAGGGCTGCCCGATCTGGTGACCGCCGACGGAGAGCCAGCTGTGGCTGCCCGCCGCCGTCCCGGCGCCGGTGCCAATGGCCAGCACCAGCACCAGCAGGAAGAGGCTCACGCCGTAGAGCGCGGGCGCGAGCCACTCGAGAAGGCGCGGGCTCACGTGGAAGACCACCCAGGCCGCCACCATCCCCACCCCCACCCAGATGAACTGCCGGTACCACACGCCCGCGGCACGGGTGGGCACGTCGGTCTGACCGGCGGAGTAGAGCGTGAGCAGCCCGAACACGATGAGCCCGGCGCTCACCAGCAGGAGCTGCCGGTCGATGGAGGGACTTCTCACTCCGGCACCCCCGCCCGGCGGACCGAGTCCTCGGCTGCCCGTGCCTCGGCCGAATCGGGATTGAGCTCCAGGGGCCGGGGTGCGGTGTCCCGGGGGGCGATCTCCTCGTCCACGAGCATGCGGACGTTGATGGTGCCCACCGTATCCGGTCCGAGCAGATAGCGGCGCAGCACCCGAACCACGTAGGGCGCCACCGTCGTGCCGTGCTCGCCGAACTCCATGATGCCGCCCACCACCAGCTCCGGCTTGTCGGCCGGCGCGAAGCCGATGAACCAGCCGTGGTCCTTGCCGTGCGCGTTCTGCGCCGTGCCGGTCTTGCCCGCCACCGCCAGGTCCCTCCGGCGCGAGGCGGCGGCCGTGCCGCGCTCCACCACCGCGATCAGCGAGTGGCGCAGTCCGTCAAGCTGGGCCTGGGTGAGGCCCAGGTCGCGCTTCTCGCTGGTCGTGGGCCGGACCACGTACGGCGCCGATGCCAGCCCATCGCTGGCGAGCCCCTCGTAGAACTTCACCATGTTGATCAGGGTCTGGGTGTTCTCCCCCTGCCCGATCGAGAAGTTGAGGACGGTCGCCGGCGGGCTCCAGTGTCGCGGGCCGTACAGCCGGTCGAAGTAGGCGGTCGAGGCGGGGTAGATCGGCTCCTTCTCGTTCTCGAGATCGATGCCGCTCTTGTCGCGGAACCCCATCAGCACGCCGTCGTCGATGATGGCGTTGAGCCCGAGCCGCAGGCCGACCTGGTAGAAATAGACGTCGCAGCTCGCCGCCACCGCGCCGACCAGGTCGAGCGAGCCGTGCCCCTCCTTCTTCCAGCAGCGGAACACCCGGTTGCCGAGCCGCAGACCGCCGCGACACGGGGTGGGCATGTGGGTACCGAGCCCGATGAGGCCGCGCTTCAACGCCATGGCCCCGACGGCGAGCTTGAAGGGAGAGGCCGGCGGATAGCGGGTCTGGATCGCCCGGTTGAGGAGCGGGCGGGCCTCGTCCTCGTTGAGGGCGCGCCAGAGCCGGGTGGAGATCCCGCCGACGAACTCGTTGGGATCGTAGCTCGGGGCCGAGTAGAGGGCCCGGACCGCGCCGCCCGGGGTCATCGCCACCATGGCGCCCCGCATGTCGGCGGGCCAGATGCTGTCGATGAACCGCTGCAGGTCCAGATCGATCGTGGTCACGAGCGGCCTGCCCGGCGTGGGCGGCAGCCCGGCCGACCCGGCATCCTCGCGAACCAGGCGGCCGCGGGCGTTCACCTCGATGTAGCGTACCCCCTCCGCGCCCCGGAGGGTATCGTCGTACTCCCGCTCCAGCCCCGCCTTGCCCACGATCGTGCCGAGACCGGCCCCGGGATACCGGTTCGAGCTGAGGTCCGACTCGGTCACCTCCGCGACGTAGCCGACCAGGTGGGCCACCGCCGGCCCCGCGGGATAGAGCCGCTTGGGCTCGGACTGGATCACGAGCCCGGGGAGCACCGCCCGGTGCTCCTCCAGCCGCGCGATGGTCTCCGCCGACGCATCGCCCAGGATGAGGGCGGGCTGGTACCGGGCGGTGCGGTAGCGTCGCACCACCTCTTCGACGTCGGCGGTGTCGAGGGGCACGAAGCGTCCGACCCGCACGAGCAGCGCGCGCAGGGAGTCCACCGACGGGGCCAGCACCTTTACGGAGTACCCGGGGACGTTCTCGGCGATGACCTCGCCCTTGTAGTCGAGGATCGTGCCCCGCGGCGGGGTGAGCGCGATCGGGCGGAGCCGGTTGGTCTCCGCCCGGAGTTGGAACTTCTCGTGCTGGATCACCTGGGTGCGGAAGAAGGCGCCCGCGAGCACCAGGAACACCGCCACCAGCACCAGCCTGGCGATACCGGCCCGCTCCCGCACCCGATAGGAGTCGAAGCCGTTCATGCGTCCAGCCGAATGGCGAACCACTCGCGGAACGCCGCCAGTACGATGAGCGCGGCGAGCGCGGTGGTGAGGGCCTGGAGGGGACTGTAGATGGTGAGCTCCGCCAAGAGCCGACCGCGGCCGGTGCCGCTCGCGAGGAGCAGCACCAGGTCGCGCACCCACACCCCCGCGGCCACGAAGGCGGCGTTCACCAGCAGGTTGTCGGCAAAGAAGAGCGACCTGCCCCAGGAGGCCAGGTAGCCCACCACCGTGTGGGCCAGCGCCCCGGCCCCGAAGCGGGCCGGCGTAAGCGCGTCGCCCGTGAGCCCCACCGCGAACCCGAAGAGCGCGGCGGCGCCCGGACCGCTGCGCATGGCGAAGAGCATGAGCGCGATCATGAGGAAGTCGGGGCTCACCCGCGCGCCCCAGAGTCGGGGGCGCACGTAGAACTGCAGCAGCACCAGCAAGCCGAGGACCAGGGCGAGGTGCAGCCGGGATGCCCGCGCGGCGCTCACGGAGTGGTGCCCTCCGGCGGGGGCGTGGTCCCCGGCGATGTGGTGCCGCCGGTGGCGGGCGTGGGGGGCGGCGCCGGGGGCGGCGCCGGGGACGGTGCCGGGGCGGGTGTGGTCGGGGCCGGCCGGGTCGTGTCGCGGGTGGCCGGCGGGCGAGCCGGGGGCCGGGACGCGGGCCGGGGGCGTGCGCGCGCCGCGGTATCGCGCCGGATCACCGCGAGCGACTCCGCCCGGGCGGCGCGGGCCATGCGGGCCGCCTCGGCGAGGGAGTCCGCACGGCGGACGCGGGCGATCGAGTCGAGCCGCGCCGCGAGCAGGGCCGAGTCGCTGGGAAACGCCGGTGCGAGATCCGCCTCCGACGTTGCCACCAGCACTAGCACGTGGGCCGCGCTGCCGGGGTTGGCCGCCGGGAGGAGGCGATAGACCCGTTCCCAGCCCGCCTGCTCCCGGATGACCCCGGTCACGGTACCGACCGGGATGCCCTTGGGGTACACGCCGCCGAGTCCGGAGGAGAGGACCAGGGTGCCGACCGGCACCGAATCCCGGTAGGGCACCCCCCGGAACTCGAGCGCGCCCTCGCCGCCGGTGCCGGAGGGCGACGGCGCCACGAGCCCGCTGGCGTTTCCGCTGACCGTGAAGGCGCTCACCCGGAACTCCGGGTGGGCCCAGGTCATGACGATGCTGCTCCGCTCGGCGGCGCTCTGCACCACCCCGATGAGGCCCTCCGGTGCCACCACCGGGTCGAACTCCGAGATCCCGTCCCGGGTGCCGGCGCTGAGCAGCAGGGTGCGGCCGTCGGTGGCCTGGCTCTGGTGCAGGACGTCCGCGGCGACGTAGGGGGTGGAGAGCCGGCGGCTCAGGGCCAGCAACTGGCGGAGGCGCTCGTTCTCGGCGAGAAGGGTGGGAATGCCCTGGGCCAGATAGGCGGCGGAGTCGCGCTGCACGGTGATGGCCCGCAGTCGCTCACGGCTGGTGCGCCCCTCTTCGGCCCGGGCCTGGAGCCACACCAGGGGGAGCAGCACGGTGTCGCGCAGCCCGTCGGCGATGCCCCGCCCCCACGCGGCGGGCGACAGCAGGGCAATGAGCGACAGGGCCACGCACACGGCGAACAGCACCGTATCGCGGCGGCTGTAGGAGCGTTCCGACGCGCTGGCCATGGCTCAGGCTGAGAGGACGCTGCGGTACTTCTCGTAATCGTCGAGAATGCGTCCCGTGCCGCGGACCACGCAGGTGAGAGGATCCTCGTCCACGTGAATGGGGAGGCCGGTCTCCTGCGCGAGGAGGATGTCGAGCCCGCGAATCAGCGCGCCGCCGCCGGTCATGACGATCCCGCGGTCCACGATGTCGCTGGCGAGCTCGGGGGGAGTGATCTCGAGGGCGCGGCGGACCGCGTCCACGATCTGCTGGATGGGCTCCTGGACCGCTTCCCGGATTTCGGTGGAGTGCACCCGCACCGTCTTGGGGATGCCGGAGACGAGATCGCGGCCCTTCACCTCCATCTCCCGCTCGTCCCCGGTGGGCGCGGCCGAGCCGATCTTGATCTTGATCGCCTCGGCCGTGGGCTCGCCGACCAGCAGATTGTAGTTCTTGCGCATGAACTGCACGATGGCCTGATCGAGCTCGTCGCCGCCGGTGCGGATGGAGGTGTCGGAGACGATGCCCGAGAGGGCGATGACCGCGATCTCGGTGGTCCCGCCGCCGATGTCGATCACCATGTTGCCGGTGGGGGTCTCGACCGGCAGACCCACCCCGATGGCGGCGGCCATCGGTTCGGCCACCATCAGCACCTGCTTGGCGCCGGCGGTCTCCGCGGAGTCGCGCACCGCGCGCCGCTCCACCTCGGTGATGCCGGACGGCACGCAGACGATCACCTTGGGCTTCACCCGGAAGACGTGCTTGTCGATGATCGTCTTCAGGAAGTAGCGGAGCATCTTCTCGGTCACGTCGAAGTCCGCGATCACCCCGTCCTTGAGGGGACGCACGGCGAGGATCCCTTCGGGGGTGCGGCCGAGCATTCGCTTCGCTTCGAGCCCGATGCCCTTGATCTTGCCCGTCCCCTTCTCGATCGCCACGACCGAGGGCTCGTTCAGCACGATGCCCTCGCCCTTCACGTAGACGAGGGTATTGGCCGTGCCGAGATCCACCGCGATTTCATTCGCGGGAAGCCAGGACGTGAAGTTCAATGACGGGAGCTTCATCGAACGGAGGTCAGAAGCATGGCTCACAAGGTAAATGGGCCTTTCACCAGGGGGAAGCGCGAAGGGTGAAGAGTGAATGGTGAACAGGCGCGTCTTATCGGCCCGTGCTCCCGAACCCGCCGTCTCCCCGCCCCGAGGCCGGCAGCTCCGGCACGGTCGTGAACTCCACGTGCTCCACCCTGGCGAAGATCATCTGCGCGATCCGCATGCCGCGGGTGACCTCGAACGGCTCGGCGCCCAGATTCACCAGCATGACCTTGAGCTCGCCGCGGTAGTCGCTGTCGATGGTCGCCGGCGTGTTGGGCAGCGTGATGCCGTGGGCGAGCGCGAGTCCGGACCGGGGCCGGATCTGGCATTCGTACCCTTGGGGCACCGCGATCGCGAGGCCGGTCCCGAAGAGCCGGCGTTCCATAGGCGCGAGCGTCCCGTCCTCCGCGCTGGCCAGGTCGTACCCCGCGGAGCCCGCAGTGGCCCGGGCCGGCAGCGGCAGTCCCTCGCCGTGGGGAAGGCGGCTGACCAGGACCTCGGTCAGAGGACCGCGCCGACGTCGGTGAGGGGGAGGTTGAAGGCCTCGGCGACCCCGGGATAGACCACCTTGCCCTCCACCACGTTGAGCCCCAGCCGCAGTGCCGGGTCGGCCTTGCAGGCGCCACGCCAGCCGTCCCTCGCCAGCTTAAGTCCATATGGCAGCGTGGCATTGGTGAGGGCCAGCGTGGAGGTCCGGGGCACGCCGCCAGGCATATTCGCCACGGCGTAGTGCAGGATGCCATCCACGAAATAGGTCGGGTTCTCGTGGGTGGTGGGCTTGATGGTCTCGACGCACCCCCCCTGGTCCACCGCCACGTCCACGATCACCGACCCGGGCTTCATCACCTTGAGGTCGGCCCGCTTCACCAGGTGGGGCGCCTTGGCGCCCGGCAGCAGTACCGCGCCCACCACGAGGTCGGCCCGGCGGATGGCATCGAGGATGTTGTGCCGGTTGGAGTAGGCGGTGTCCACGTTGGCGGGGAGCACGTCGTCCAGGTAGCGCAGCCGGTCCAGGGAGATGTCGAGGATGGTGACGTGGGCGCCGAGGCCTGCGGCCATCTTGGCGGCGTTGATGCCCACCACGCCGCCGCCGATGATCACCACCTCTCCGGGCGCCACACCGGGCACTCCGCCGAGCAGGATGCCGCTGCCGCCGAACACCTTCTCCAGGTACTTGGCCCCCTCCTGCACCGCCATCCGGCCGGCCACTTCGGACATGGGCGTGAGCAGTGGCAGCTCGCCGCTCGGGAGCTGGACCGTCTCATAGGCCACCGCAACGGCGCCCGAGTCGACGACCGCCCGGGTGAGATCCTCCGCGGCCGCGAAGTGGAAGTAGGTGTAGATCAACTGGCCTCGGCGCATCCGCGGCCACTCGGGCGCGATCGGCTCCTTCACCTTCATGATCATCTCGGCGCGTCGCCAGACCTCGTCGGCGGTTCCCACGATCTCCGCGCCCACCGCCCGGTAGGCCTCGTCCGGAAACCCGCTGCCCAGACCGGCGCCCTGCTCCACCAGCACGGTGTGCCCCGCGCTCGCCAGCGCCTCCGCCCCCGCCGGCACCAGGGCGATGCGGTTCTCGTTGGTCTTGATCTCCTTCGGGACGCCGATGAGCATGGAGCCTCGGGGTGAAAGATGTGAAAGGTGGACGGCGTGAAGGGTGAAAGGTGAAGAGCGAAGGGGGGACAGCGGGCGCGGCCCCCCTTCACCCTTCACCTTTCACCCTTCACGCCATCATCCCACGGGTCCCAACCGCACCACCGTCTGCCGCTCGGCCGGGAAGAACTCGCCGGCCACGGCGGCGATCTCGTCGGCCGTCACCGCGTCGATGTCGGCCAGCATCTCGTCCAGCGGGCGGTACCGGTCGTCGTGCAGGGTGAATCCGGCCAGCCGCCCCATGCGCGCCCCGGGACTCTCCAGCGAGAGCATGATCTGGCCCTTGAGCTGCTGCTTGCCGTGGGCCAGCTCGTCCGTGGGAAGCCCTTCACGCGCCACCCGGTCAAACTCCGCGCGGATGGCGTCCACCGCCTGGTCCGCGGCGGAGGTCTGGGTGCCCACATAGACCCCGAGCTGCCCGGTGCCCTGGTAGAAGCTCTTGTAGGCGTAGATCGCGTAGGCGAGGCCCAGCTCCTCGCGCACCCGCTGAAACAGGCGGCTCGACATCCCGCCACCGAAGACGTTCACCAGGATCGCCATCGCGAAGCGTCGCGGGTCCCGCAGCGGAAAGGTGTCGGAGCCCAGGACGATGTGGGTCTGGGCCGTGTCCCGGTCCTCCAGCCGGACCAGGCCGCGGCAGGCCGGCGGGGCCGCGGCGCCCGCACGGGGCGCTTCCCGGACCGCGCCCTCGAACCACCCCTCCCGCTCGAGCACGGTGAGGAGCTGGTCGTGGTTGACGTTCCCGGCGGCGGCGATGACGCAGTTGCCGCGGTAGTAGCCGGTGCGGTGGAGACGCTGGAGATCCGCCGCCGTGATGCCGGCCAATGAATCGGGAGTGCCGAGAATGGAGTAGCCGTAGGGGTGCTGTGGCCACAGGGCGGCGGCGTGCAGCTCGAACACGAGATCGTCCGGGGTATCGGCCACCCCGTTGATCTCCTCCAGGATGACGTTCCGCTCGGGCTCCAGGTCGGTGTCGCGGAGCAGCGGACGGCGGGCGAGATCGGTCAGGATCTCGACCGCGAGCGGCAGGTCGGCATCGAGGACGTGGGCCTGGTAGCTGGTGTAGTCCCGCCCGGTGAACGCGTCGAGGCTGCCGCCGCGCACCTCCAGCTCGAGCGCCAGCTCCCGCGCCGACCGGCGCTCGGTGCCCTTGAAGACCATGTGCTCGAGCAGATGGGAGATCCCCATCTGCTCGCGGGGCTCGTGGGCGCTGGCGGTACGGACGTAGACTCCGACCGCCGCCGAGCGGATGCCCGGCAGCGACTCGGTGAGCACGACCAGCCCGTTCGGCGCGGTGGTGCGGAGCAGCCCCTCGTCGAGCCTTACCGTGTCCACGAGGCGGCTACTCCTTCGGCAGCAGCGCCTTTCGGGAGAGCTTCATGCGACCGCGCTCGTCCACCTCGAGGAGCTTGACCTGGACGATGTCGCCCTTCTTGACCACGTCCTCGGTCTTCTCGGTGCGGCCGTGCTGCAGCTCGCTAATGTGGAGCAGCCCCTCGACCCCGGGCAGGATCTCGACGAAGGCGCCGAAGGCCGTGGTGCTCTTGACCGGGCCCTCGTAGGTCCGCCCCACCTCGGGCTCGGTGGTGATGGCGGCGACCATGGCGCGCGCCTTCTCGCCCGCCTCTCCGCCGACGGCGGAGATGGTCACCACGCCGCTGTCCTCGATGCTGATCTTGGCCCCGGTGGCGTCCTGAATGCCCCGGATCGTCTTGCCCTTGGGCCCGATGACGTCGCCGATCTTGTCCGGCTTGATCTGCATGGTGAAGATCCGCGGCGCGTACCTGGAGAGCTCGGTGCGCGGCGTGGGGAGCGCCTTGCCCATCTCCTTGAGGATGTGGAGCCGGCCCTTGCGGGCCTTCTCCAGCGCCTGCTCCATGATCTTGAGGTCGAGCCCCTCGATCTTGATGTCCATCTGGATCGAGGTGATTCCCCGCTCGGTGCCCGCCACCTTGAAGTCCATGTCGCCGAGGTGGTCCTCGGAGCCCAGGATGTCCGTCAGCACCGCCACCTTGTCGCCTTCCTTGATGAGCCCCATGGCCACGCCGGCGCAGGGGGCCTTCATCGGCACGCCGGCATCCATCAGCGCGAGCGAGCCGCCGCAGACCGTGGCCATCGAGGAGGAGCCGTTGGATTCGAGCACCTCGGAGACCACGCGGAGCGTGTAGGGGAAGTCCTCGTACTGGGGCAGCAGGGGCTGCAGGGCCCGCTCCGCCAGCGCGCCGTGCCCGATCTCGCGGCGGCTGGTGCCGCGGATCATCTTGACCTCGCCGGTCGAGAACGGCGGGAAGTTGTAGTGCAGCATGAACGACTTGGTGGTCTCACCGGCCACGTCGATGCTGTCGATCCGCTGCTCGTCGTCGGTGGTGCCGAGGGTGACCGACACCAGGGCCTGGGTCTGTCCCCGGGTGAAGAGGGATGAGCCGTGGGTGCGGGGCAGCAGGCCGGTCTCGACGCTGATGGGCCGGATGGTGTCGAGGTCGCGGCCGTCCACCCGCTCACCCCGCTCCAGGACCTGCTTCCGCATGACCCGGTACTCGATGTCCTCCAGCTCGTGGCCGATCTCCCGGGCCTTCTCGGGGAACTCGCCGAGCAGCGTGGCCAGCGCCTGCTCCCGGACCGCCTTCACGCCGGCGGCCCGGCTGGCCTTGTCGCGGGCATTGATGGCCTGGGCCATGGCGTCCTCGGCGGCGTCGGCCGCGCGGCCCTGCAGCTCGGCGTCGGTCTCCGCCTTGACCCAGGCCAGCTTGGGCGCCGCCCCGGCCTTCTCGATGAGCTGGCGCGCGATGCCGATCAGGTCGCGGATGCCCTTCTGCCCCACCTTGAGCGCCTCCAGCATCTCCGCCTCGGCGATCTCGAGGGCGCCCCCCTCCACCATGACGATCGAATCGGTCGAGCCGCTGGCCACCAGGTCGATGGTGGAGAACTCGAGCTGCTGGAAGGTCGGGTTGAGGATCCAGTTCCCCTCCACCCGACCCACCCGCACGGCGGCGAGCGGCCCCTTCCACGGCACCGAGGACAGGCTGAGCGCGGTCGAGGCGGCGAAGACGCCGAGAATGTCCGCGTCGTTCTCCTGGTCGGCCGAGAGCACCGTGACGAACACCTGGACCTCGTTCTTGAACCCCTCGGGGAACAGCGGACGGATCGACCGGTCGATCAGGCGGCTGGCCAGAATCTCCTTGTCGGAGGGCCGGCCTTCCCGCTTGAGAAAGCCGCCGGGGATCTTGCCCGCGGCGTAGGTCTTCTCGCGGTATTCCACGGTGAGGGGGAAGAACGGGAGGGCCGACACATTGGGGGAAACCGTCACCGCCGCAAGCACCATCGTGTCGCCGAAGCGCACGAGGACGGAGCCGGCGGCCTGCTTGGCCAATCGCCCGGTCTCCAGCACGAGCGGGCGTCCGGCGAACTGCGTCTCGATCCGTTGCACTGTTGCCTTCTCTCTCTGTCGTCTCGGTGGCGTCTTTGAAGTCAGGAATCGCGGCCCTGGACTTCCCAACACAGAGAGGGCGCCCCAGTACGCTCGACCGGGACGCCCTCTGGCGGGCGGGCCAGCTTAGTGCCGCAGCCCAAGCTGCTCGATGAGCGCTCGGTAGCTCGGCAGATCGCTGCGCTTGAGGTACGTGAGCAAGCGGCGGCGGGTGCCGACCATCTTGAGCAGTCCCCGCCGGCTGTGATGGTCCTTGGGGTGGCTGCGGAAGTGATCGGTGAGGGAGTTGATCCGCTCGGTGAGAAGGGCGACCTGCACCTTGGTGGAGCCGGTGTCCTTCGAATGCCCCTGGTGCTTGGTCATCGTGCCCTGCTTGTCGAAGCTCATGCTGCCGGTGTCCTCGAATCGTTGGCGCGCGTCGTAATCCGTTGTAGCTGTGAAGAATAAGCCCGACCGGTGGTGCGAGGCAAGGGTGGGGGCCCTACGCCCCGATCAGCCGGCGGATGTCGTTGGAAAAGGCCAGCCCCATCAGCAGCACGATCAGCAGCAAGCCGACTGCCGTGAGGCGCTCCCGGAGCTTGAGCGGCAGCGGCCGCCGGATCACGGCCTCGGCGAGCAGGAACAGGAACTGGCCGCCGTCCAGCACCGGGATGGGCAGGAGGTTCAGGATCGCCAGGTTGATGGAGATCAGGGCCATGAACGCCAGAAAGGCGTCCATCCCCAGCCGCGCGCTCTCGCCGGCCAGCTGCCCGATGAGGATCGGCCCGCCCACCTCGCGGCCGGAGATCCGGCCGCTGAAGAGGCCCCGGACCGTCCGCACGATCTGGGTCGAGGCGCTCAGCGTGGCCCGGCCCCCCTCCACGATGGCCGCCCCGATGCCGAGTGGCTCGGACCGGAAGGACGTCGCCACGGCGACGCCGATGCGTCCCACCTCGCGGCTCTGCCCGCCCGGATCCCGGATCGTGTCGGTCTCGGGTGTGACCTGCACGGTGAGATGGCGCTCGCCCCGCGCCAGATCGATGTCGAGCGTGCGGCCGGCGCTGCCCTGCAGGGTCTCGAGCACGTCGTACCACTGGGTCACCGGCCGGCCGTCGATCGCCAGAATGGTGTCCCCGGGCGCGAAGCCCGCCCGCGCCGCCGGCCGGCCCGGCACCACCTGGCCCACGACCGCGGGCCGGAGCGGCTGCAACGCCTGCGAGGCCTTGATCCGCTCCTCCAGGGCGTCGGGGTGGATCGGGAGGACCGCGGTCGAGCCGTCGCCCAGCTCGATCCGGACCTCCTCCTCGGAGGCGTTCGCGATTCCCTGCTGCACGTCGTCCCACGACTCGACCGGGCGTCCGTTCACGGCCACGACCCGGGTGCCCGGCTCGATCTGGCGCAGGGCCTCCCCGCCCTCGGGCACCAGCTCCTCCACCACCCGCCCCACGGTGGTGACCGGGTCGATCTGCAGGCCGTTCTTGGCCGCCAGGAAGGCGAAGACGAGCCAAGCGAAGAGCGCGTTCATGGTGACGCCGGCGAGGATCACCACCATACGCTTCCAGACCGGCTTGGCCTCGAACATCCGGTTCGGCGGCACCGGGGCCTCGGCCTGCCCCCCCTCGAGCGGGCTCGCGCCGATGTCCTCCTCGCGGCTCGCCATCTTCACATAGCCCCCGAGGGGCAGCCAGCTGATCGAGTACTCCGTCTCACCCCGCTTGAAGGTGAGCCAGCGGACGGGCGAGCCGAGGCCGAGGGAGAAGCGGTGCACGTAGATCCCGGCCCACTTGGCCGCGACGAAATGGCCCGCCTCGTGGATGAAGATCAACACCCCGAGAACGATGATGAGCGCCAGAATGGTGGTCAGCACGAGGACCTCGCATGCTCCCGGGCGCGTGCCCGCGCCCAGCGGTCGGCCTCCCGCACGGCCTCGACGGCGCTGGCGGGGGCGGGCGCGTGGGTCTCGAGCACCCGCTCGATGATCTCGCTGATGCGCCCGAAGGAAATGGCCCCATTGAGGAAGGCGGCGACGGCCTCCTCGTTGGCGGCATTGAAGACGGCGGGAGCGGTGCCTCCCGCACGGCCGGCGGCGATGCCGGCGCCGAGCGCACGAAACACTTCGGCCCGCACCGGCTCGAAGGTGAGCGGTCCCGCCGCCACCGGATCGAAGCGGCGGACCCCGTCGTCGGGCAGCCGATCCGGATGGGTCAGGGCGTACAGGATCGGCAGCTCCATCGTCGGGAATCCCAGTTGGGCGATGATGCTGCCGTCGCAGAATTCGACGAAGGCGTGCACGATGCTCTGCGGGTGCACCACGACCTGCAGTGCGTCGTAGTCCAGCCCGAAGAGATGGTGCGCCTCGATCAGCTCCAGGGCCTTGTTGGCCAGCGTGGCGCTGTCCACCGTGATCTTGTGGCCCATGCGCCAGGTCGGATGGCGGAGCGCTTGCTCCACCGTGGCCGCCCGGACCCGCTCGGCCGGCCACTCCCGGAACGGTCCGCCGGAACAGGTGAGGATGAGCCGGTCGAGCCCGCCCGCTCGGCCGGTGACGCACTGGAGCACCGCGCTGTGCTCCGAGTCCACCGGCACCACCTCGCCGCCCCCGGCGCAGGCCGCCTGGCGCACCAGGTCCCCGGCCATCACCAGGGTCTCCTTGTTGGCCAGGGCCACCCGCTTGCCCGCGCGCAGCGCGGCGAGGGTCGCGTCCAGGCCGGCCGCACCGACCACCGCGTTCACCACGGTGTCCACGTCGGGGCGGGTGGCGGCCTCCACCAGCACCTCGGGCCCGCTGGGCCACGCCTCGGCGGCCTCCGGCTCGGCCAGCCCCACATAGGCCGGGCGCCACTCGGCCACTTGGGCGGCGAGCTCCTGCCGATTACGCCCGCCCGTAAGCGCCACCACCCGGAAGTGGTCGGCCTGCCGCCGCAGCACGTCGAGGGTGCTGCGGCCGACCGACCCGGTGGAGCCGAGGATCGCCACCCCCCGCATCAGAGCACCCCGAAGGCGTGATACAGCGCGGCGGCGACGGGCACGACGAAATAGAGCGAGTCGAGCCGGTCCAGTATCCCACCGTGGCCCGGAATGAGGTGGCTCGAGTCCTTCACCCCGGCCTCACGCTTGAAGAGACTCTCGGCGAGATCCCCCACCTGTCCCACCACCGAGAGCACTGCGGCGATGGCCAGCAGGTGCCAGCCGGACACGTCGAGCCCGGCGGCGGGAAAGACCCACCCGGCGAACACCGGTGCGACGAGGAGCGCGCCGACGACTCCCGCCGCGGCGCCGGAGCGGGTCTTTCCCGGGCTCACCGTGGGAGCCAGCTTGGGCCCGCCGAAGGTGCGGCCGCCGAACATGGCGGCGGTGTCGCACACCCAGGTGACCACCAGCGGATAGAAGACCAGCCAGGTGCCGGCCCAGCTCCGGAGCGGGTGCTGCCCGTGGCGGATGAGCAGGACGAATACCGGCAGCGCCCCCGCATAGGCCACGGCGAGGCCGGTGACGCCGGCCGCCTCGAGCGGACGGTCGGCGGGGGCGCGCGCGGCGAGCGTCCAGCCGAGCAGCAGGAGGAGCCACAGCGCCGCGACGTAGGGCGAAGCCGCCGAGAGCGCGGCGCCGCGGTCGGTGCTCATGGCGGCCCAGGTGACCGGCGCGATGGCGGCCGAGGTGGCCACCCCCAGCACCATGGCGGGACGAACCTGCCGGCGCTCGGCGAGGTGGAGCAGCTCCCGGGTGCCGAGTGCGCCCGCGAGCGCCAGGAGGAGGGCCAGGGGCAGCCCCCCGAACCAGACCACGAGCAGCGCGAGCGGGATCGCGACGGCCGCGAACCCGACCCGGCGGACCAGGTTGGCGTCCATCAGGCCGTGACGCGTCCGAACCGGCGGTCGCGCCGCTGGAACTCGAGAATCGCCTCGAAGAGATGCCGTCGGGTGAAATCGGGCCAGAGGACCGGCGTCACGTAGAACTCGGCGTAGGCGAGCTGCCAGAGGAGGAAGTTGGAGACCCGCATCTCGCCGGAGGTGCGGATGAGCAGATCGGGATCGGGACAGGGTGCGGTGTAGAGCCGGCAGGCGATGGCGTCTTCGTCGATGCCCTCGGGGTCCAGCCGGCCGGCGGCGGCTTCCCGGGCGAGCTCCCGCGCCGCGCGGGCGATCTCGGCGCGCGAGCTGTAGGGGATGCAGAGGTTCAGCGTGAGCGCGGTCCCACCGGCGGTGGCGTCGACGATCCGGTCTACCGCGGCGCGGGCACCGCCGGTCAGACGGCCGAGATCGCCGAGGATCCGGACCCGCACCCCCTGCTCGCGCAGCTCCTGCATCTCCCGCGCGATGTACTCCTCGAGCAGGCTCATCAGGGCCTCGATCTCGTCGGCCGGCCGCTGCCAGTTCTCCTGGCTGAAGGCGAAGAGCGAGAGCACGCCGACGCCGGCCTCGAGGCATCCCTCCACCACCTCGCGCACGGCGCTCATACCGGCGGCGTGGCCCAGCGGACGCGGCAGCGACCGACCCCGGGCCCAGCGGCCGTTGCCGTCCATGATGATGGCTACGTGGGCGGGGACCGCCCCGTGCATCCGCAGCCGCTGGAGGGGATCCGGGCTCATCCGGCTACACTTCCATGATCTCGGCCTCTTTGGTATGGATGAGGCCGTCGATCTGCTTGACGTGGTCGTCGGTGAGCTTCTGGATTTCCTTCTCGGCGCGCGTCTTGTCGTCGCTGGAGATGTGCTCGAGCTTCTTGATGCGCGAGAGGGCGTCGGTCCGGGCGTGGCGGACCGCGATCTTCCCCTCCTCGGCCAGCTTGTGGACCACCTTCACCAGCTCCTTGCGGCGCTCCTCCGACAGCGCCGGGAGCGGCACCCGGATCAGGTTGCCCTGGGTGGCCGGGTTGAGGCCCAGGTCGGAGTCGCGGATGGCCTTCTCGATGGCGTGGGCGAGGGACTTGTCGAACGGCTGGACGGTGAGGAGCCGCGGCTCGGGCGCCGCGACCATCGCCACCTGATTGAGCGGCACCGC
>DASUSR010000359.1:0-5429 GCA_036375015.1 Gemmatimonadales bacterium | reverse complement strand
CGAGCCGTTCTTCACCACCAAGCCGCCGGGCGCCGGCACCGGGCTGGGCCTCGCGATGTGCTACGGGATCGTGAAGCAGGCGGAAGGGCACATCGATGTCGAGAGCGAGCCGGGACGGGGGAGCCGCTTCATCGTGCTGTTGCCCCGCGAGGACGCCGCGAGTACGTCGAGCGCGGCGGGCGGTGTCCAGCGCCCCCCGCGAGGTCGCGAGACGATACTGCTCGTGGAAGACGATGCGACCGTGCGGGATCTCACCGCGCGCATGCTGCGCGAGATCGGCTACACCGTGCTGGAGGCGGAGAATGCCGCGGGCGCGCGGAAGTGCGTCGAGCAGGTAGACGGGCGGCTGGACCTCCTGCTCACCGACGTGGTAATGCCCGGCGGCAACGGACGCGAGCTGGCGGAAGAGCTGTCCGCCCGGCATCCCGGACTCCCCGTCCTCTACATGTCCGGCTACACGGCCGATGTGGTGCTGCGGCAGGGCCTGGTGCAGGAGGCGGTCTCGTTCCTCTCCAAGCCGTTCACCGAGAGCGCGCTGGCGGAAGCGGTCCGGCAGACGCTGGACCGGCGGGAAGGGGATCGCTGAGGCCGCCGGGCAGATTCCGGCCGGAGTGGCATTTCTCCGGCCGACCTCGAGTGCAGCTTCTTACACTGCACTCCCAACCGACGATACCCAACGGCCCTGCGGCCCCCCGCCGGACCGCATGCTTCTTGCTTCCTCGGGGCCGGATATTCCACAACCCGAGGAGGCAGCAATGCGCGTTCGCACCGCGCTCTGGGGTCTGGCCCTCGCCCTCGGCGCGCTGGCTGCCGGTGGGGCGACCCCGGCCGAGGCGCAGGGGAAGGGCAAGCACTACACGGTCTCGAGCGACAAGGCGATGGACGCGACCAAGGTCGTGCTCCAGCGGCAGGGCTACGAGCTGGTGAGGGTGGTCCAGGACGGCGACACCCGGGTGATCTACTACCGCCGCGGCAACAACGGTCGGGGCAAGGGCAAGGGGCCGATGGAGCGCATGGTGATCCGCACCGTCAACCGCCGGGTCGTCTTCGACGAGGCCCCGTCGGCCATCCTGGTGGACATCGATTTCCAGCTCAAGCTCTGACACGGCTCACTCGACCTCGACCGTCCACGCGTAGTTCTCGAGCCGCTCCCTCCGGGGGGCGGTTCCCGCATCAGGGAGGGCGAACTCGGCCCCGTGGCGGACCGACAGGTACATGCGCTCCACCTTCTCCTTGAACTCGGGGTCGCAGGCACCGGTCACCCGCGCGGCGTGCTCGGCACCCGGGGTCCAGGTCACCCGCAATGCACGACCGTTCGGGCTGTGCTCGTCGGCCACGAGCGTCCCGCGCATCGTCACGTCGCCCTCTCCGTCGAGCACCAGCGCACAGGGCTCGCCCACGGCCCCGTGGGCGCCGCAGAAGAGGAGACGGGTCTTCCGGGTGAGCGTCCCGAAGTAGTCCGACCGGCCGGTGCGGGTGAGTGTGCCCTCGACGGTCTCGACCCCTCCGTTCACGCAGCCTGCTCCCGCGGGCAGCTGCGGCCATGCGCTGGTGAGGCGGACGTGGTAGCGCCCGGCGAGCTGATCCGGCAAAGCGCGGATCGGCGGAGGCTCGCCGAAGGCGATCGCCTGCGCGGATACGGAGGGCGCCGCGGCGAGCAGGAGAGCGAACGCGGCGGCGTGGAGAGGCAAGCGGGTCATCATCGGAATACCCTCGGGAGATCGAGTCGTGTGGTCGTGCGCCCGGTCCGCCGCACCGGGGACGGCGCGGAGCGGATGCGCTGGGAACATGATCCTCAAAGACAAGAGCCGTGCCCGAATCAGGTCACGATCCGGGCACGGCCTCGATACTCCCAGCTTGTTGCTGCAGCGCGCTTTGCCGACTCCGCGCCCGCCCGGACCTCCCTGCCCGCCGGACAAAACCGACGGATCTCCGGTCCGCGACCCGGCAGAATTGTCACGCCGCGAAGGCGCACCGGCTTCTAATTACTGCCCCTCCGCCCTCGGGTTCGCCTGCTCCTCCTCCCGGAACCTTCCGGGGTCGATCCCGTACCGCCGGATCTTGTAGCCGACGATCCGCTCGGTGCTGCCGAGCAGGCGGGCGGCGTGGGCGCGGTTCCCCCGGGTAGTCTTGAGCGCGTCCTGGATCAGGTTGCTCTCGAACGCCGCCACCGCCTCCGATAGCGAGCCGCTGATCACCGTCCCCGACGCCTCGGCGGTCTGCAGCGTGGGCGACAGGTGGTGCCCGTGGATGACGTCGCCCTCGGCCACCAGGACCGCCCGCTCGATCGTGTTCTCCAGCTCGCGCACGTTGCCGGGCCAGTGATAGCTCATCAGCATGTCGATCGCCGGGGTGGAGATCCGCCGGATGCTGCGGCCGTGCACCCGGGCGTACTTCTCGACGAAATGGTCGGCCAGGAGCAGCACGTCCGACTTGCGCTCCCGGAGCGGCGGCACGCAGATGGCGAACACGTTGAGCCGGTAGTACAGGTCCTCCCGGACGCTCCCGTCCGCGAGCGCCCGCTCCAGATCCTTGTTGGTGGCGGTGATGAGCCGCACGTCCACCCGCACCGTTTCGCTCCCGCCCAGCCGCTCGAACTCGCGCTCCTGCAGCACCCGCAGGAGCTTGGCCTGGGTGGACGGGCTCAGCTCGCCGATCTCGTCGAGGAAGAGGGTGCCGCCGTCCGCCTGCTCGAAGCGGCCCTTCCGGCGGGCGTGCGCGCCGGTGAAGGCGCCGCGCTCGTAGCCGAACAGCTCCGATTCGACCAGCGTCTCGGGCAGCGCGGCGCAGTTCACCCGCACGAAGGATCCCGTCGCGCGTGGCGAGTGGTAGTGCAGTGCGTGGGCGATCAGCTCCTTGCCGGTGCCGCTCTCACCGCGGATCAGCACCGTCGCGCCGGTGCCGACCACCTGGGAGATCTGCTCGTACACCCGCCGCATCGGCCCGCTGTTGCCGATCAGGTTGGTGAACTCGTAGCGCTCCCGCAGTTCCTCGCGGAGGTGGGTGTTCTCTTCGACCAGCCGCTCCCGCTCCTGCCCGATGAGCCGCTGGATCCGGAGCGACTGGGAGATCATCCCAGCCGCGATGCGCAGCACCTTGACCATGCGCTCGAGGTCGCGGTCGGTGTCGTAGCGCATCTCGACCTGGAGGGTGCCCGCCGGGGCGCCGTCGAGCCCGATGGGCACGCAGAGGAGCGCGATGTCCTGGCCGTCCTCGCGGGCCGCTCGGGGCACCACCACCGGCGCGCCGGACTCCGCCGCCCGGCCGGCCGGCCCCTCGCCCGGCCGGTAGCGCACCCGCCCGCCGGACTGGGGCTGGGGCAGCGACGCCTCCACGGCGAGCAGGCCGGTCTCCTCCTCCCGCAGGGTCACCTGTCCCCGGAGCGCGCCGCAGCGTCGCTCCAGCACCTCCAGTACGCCGTAGAGTCCGGCCGGCAGGCTCAGCGTGCCGGCGAGGGCTTCGCCCACCTCCATGACGGTCGCGAGCTTGCGGCCGTCGGTGCCATCGGCGGGAGGGGCGGGTTGGGGCGCGGCCAGCCTGGGCTCGCCTGCGGGCTCGACCGCCCGATCGGGCACGATCGAGGGGACGTGGAAGACGATCTTTCGGGGAGCATGAGCCATTGCGAAGTGTAAGCTACGTTATGCAGAAACTGCAACCAGAAAACGCGACTCAACGAGCAAGTGGGCAATATCTGCAGATTTGTGACTCAATCCTTGCAGAATGTGCGGAAAACAGTTGACGGAGTAAGTCCCGCGTGCTAGCTTGCCGGTGCCGCGGTACGCTCCCGGTACCGGGCTGGCTGGGGCGACGAGCTTTTTCCCACCTTCACGCGCGCGGCTTCGGCCGCTTCCGTCTGGTCGCCGTGTTCCTGCGGGCGACCGACACCGCCTTCGCGGCCCACTCCCGCAACGCGGCGCGGTCCTCCAGTACGTCCGCGGGCACCTCGTAGTAGCCCAATGTCGGGCCTTCACCCGCCGAAGGGCGGAAGGGGCCCGTTCCGGCGCGCTCGTAGTCGCCCCGATTCGTGTTGTCCACCTTGAAATACAGGGTGTCGTCGTCCACCAGGGCGAAGAACACGCCCTCGTGGTAGAGACCCAGACCGCCGAACATGGCCCGGGCCGTCACCGGGCCCACTACGGCGAGTTGCTCAAGGATGTACGTCTTGTAGCTGGGGCTGACCGGCATGGTGCCTCCTCCCTCATCGGGGGGCCGGGGCCCGCGCCACGGCCACCTGCACCCCGAGGCTGATCCAGCGCTGCGCCAGGACAATCGGCAGCGTGAGCACCTTCCCCAGCATGAACCAGGGGAAGGCGGCTTCCAGGTTCCCGTCGAGACTCCGGCCGGCGCGCTCCTGCCTGCCGAGCCAGTAGAGGATGTAGGGGTCGAGAGTGCCGTGGCGCTGCTGACGCTCCACCGACCATCCGGCGCGCTCCAGCATGGCGCGCAGCGTGGCCCTGGTGTATGCCGCGGTGTGCCGCGGGGTGTGGAACCCCGCCCAGGAGTCGCCGTGCAGGCTCCGGGTGAGCGAGTCGTAGTCGGGCACCTCGATGAGGAGCGCGCCGCCGGGCCGCACGGCTCCGCGCAGCAGGCGCAGCGTCTCGAGCGGCTGGTAGTCGTGCTCCAGCGCGTGCCACATCGTGAGCAGGTCGAAAGGTCCGTCGCCGAGCGCGTCGGGGACGGCGCCCTTTCGGAGGGTGAGCCCCGCGGAGCTCCAGCGGGTGGGCTCGCGCGCCCAGCCGGCGTCGCTCGGATCTACTCCGACGCCCCGGGCTCCGGTGGCCCGGACGAGCACCTCCAGGAAGCTCGGTTGTCCGCAGCCCACATCGAGCACGGCCGAGCCGTCGCCGAGGGGCGCCGCCTCCCTGGCCAGCCGCACCCGGGCTTTGTCGGTACGCCGCTGGCCCTCGGTGGCGAAGCGAGCGAACCGCCCCCACGCGGGGGCGCCGCGGTGCGGCAGGTAGGAGGCGTCGTAGTACCGGTCGAGAGCCGCCGCGCCGACCCGCGGGCTCAGGTAGACCAGATCGCACCGGCGGCAGCGCAGGAAGGTGAACCGTTCCGCGCCGCGGTGCATCTGCGCGGCACTGCTGAGCAGGACGGCTCCGTCTTTCTCCCCGCACA
The DNA here is from genome assembly GCA_036375015.1 of Gemmatimonadales bacterium. Taxonomy (GTDB): domain Bacteria; phylum Gemmatimonadota; class Gemmatimonadetes; order Gemmatimonadales; family GWC2-71-9; genus CAVVWJ01. The sequence goes on along the minus strand of DASUSR010000359.1, from coordinate 311 downwards.
GAGGGCAGACGGCAGGCTCCAGGAGGATGGGACGCTCCCGAGGGAGATGGTGAAAAAGTAACGGAGGCGGGCAGGCGGGCGGCGGGCTGAAGCGGCGGATTCCACAGCACAAGGGGCCTGCCGTCTGGCAGGCCCCTTATTTGGTGCCGATCAGCTGCGTCGCTCAGGGCTCGTCGGCGTCCGCCCGCCCGCCGAGCGCGATGGAGAGACCCACCGACCCGACCAGGTCGTTCTGGAACTCGTCGCCGCCCCCGAAGTCGCCGTCGTAGAGGTAGTCCTCGATGTCGATCCGCAGCGCGGTCCGGCCGGAC
>DASUSR010000358.1:0-17427 GCA_036375015.1 Gemmatimonadales bacterium | reverse complement strand
TCGCCTGGGCCCAGCAGCTCGGCCGGAACGACTGCGCGGACGTGCTTCGGCAGACGCTCGACGAAGAGAAGGCGACGGATCTCAAGCTGACCGCGCTCGCGGAAGCCAGGGTCAACCGCGTGGCGGTCTGACGCTCGCCCGCGGCTGAACGGCCCCCGCCGGCTGCAGGCATGCCGGCGGGGCGCCGTCCCCCGCCACCTGCCCGCCGTACCTGCTCCACGCGCCGTTCCACTCTATTTTCCCCGTGCTCGGCCCTTCACCGACCCATTCGCGCCGCGCACCGCCGCCCAGAGGACGCATGACTCGACCCGCGACACGTGATCCGTGGCGGTACCGGTACGTACTCGTGCTGGCACTGCTCGCCGGCTGCGGGCCGTTCCGAGGGTCGCAGACGGCCGGAGGGCGCGCTGCAGCGGCGCTGGCCGCCGCGGAGGCCCGCTACGGAGACCTGCGGGAGTTGCGCGACCGGCATGAGGTGACGGTCGCCGCCGGTCTCCGGACCACGCCGGAGGGGGTCCCCCTCGAGGCGCTCACCCGGCGGCATGACGCCCTGCGCGAGCGCATCTCGGCCGAGCTGACCGGGATCGACTCCATGGCGCTCGAGGAGGCGGACGGCCGCGCACTCGGGATCATGCGCCGCGCGCTCGGGCGCGAGCTCGCTCCGCTGCAGGGCACCCCGGACGCCCTCGCCGAGCTGCGTCCGGACTGCGGGTACGACCCGCGGGCCCTGGGAGCGGGGAGTCACGGACTCGACAGCCTGCGGGCCCGGCTGTACGCCTGCTACGGATGGGCCCAGTCCCGCGTGGCCGTCGGAGCGGACACGCTCGACCGGCTCACGGTGCTCGGCGCCCTGGGCCGCACCACCGATCCCGCACGACGCCGGGAGCTGTTCCTGGCGCTCGACCCCGTGTGGCGCAGCGTGAACGGCGCGAACGGGCCGGAGAGCCCGTACCGGCAGCTCATCGCGCTCGAGGTGGCCGCCCGCGACGGCGCGGCACCGCCGGCCGCGGCTCAGGCGCTCGCCTCGGGTGTGGCGCCCGACTCGCTCGAGCGGTGGCTGGTGGCCATCCTGGAGGCCTGGCGCGACGGCACGCCGGACGCGCTGGTGGAGCCCTGGGACTGGTACTACGAGACCGGCAGGACCGCGCGGGCTCTCTCCGGGCGGATCACGCCCGAGCGGCTCACCGCGCTGAACGCCGAGGTCTATCGAGCCCTCGGCGCGGACGTGGACTCGCTGGGGGTGCACTACGATCTGGCGCCGCGCGCGGGCAAGACCCCGGTGGCCTTCTGCACGTTCGGGCGGCGGGCGCGGCTTCGGGCGGACGGCTGGGTGCGGGGCGAGCCGTGGGTTTTCGCGACCTATCGCACCGGGGGGCTGGACAACCTCAACGAGCTGCTGCACGAAACCGGGCACGCGGTACACATCGCCGCCATCCGGACGCGCCCGGCGTTCGCCGACTGGCCGGACAGCGATCCCTTCACGGAGGCCGTGGCGGAATTCGTGTCGCTCGACGTCTACGAGCCGGGCTGGCAGCAGCACTGGCTGGGCGACTCGGTGCCGCTCGCGGACGGGCTTCGGGGGCGCTACGGCGGGATCGTCATGGATGTCGCCTGGGCGCTCTTCGAAATGCACATTCAGCGGGACCCGACCGCGGACCCGAACCAGCTCTGGACCAGACTCACCCGGGACTACCTCCGGATCCGGCCTCACCCGGAGCTCTCCTGGTGGGCCATGCGGGGTCAGCTGGTGGACTCGCCGGGCTACATGATGAACTACGCGGCCGGCGCGATCCTCATCGCCGCCATCCGGGCGCGGACCCGCGAGCTGCACGGCCCGTTCGCGACCGGCGATCCGTCCTGGTACGGCTGGGTGGCACCGCGCCTCTTCCGCTTCGGTCTGGAGCGACCCACCCGCGAGGTGATCGAGGAGTTCCTGGGCGGCCCGGTCTCACCGGCGGCCCTGCTGGACGACATGCGGCGGATGCGCCGGCCGGCTTGACGCCGCGGGCAGTCACGAACTTCGTTGCCGCATGACCGATCTCCTCCTCGATGCCGCCCGGCGCGGCGCCCGCTATCTGGCCGGCCTGTCGGATCGGCCCGTGGCCCCCACGGCGGCGATGCTCGCGCCGCTTGCCGAACTGGACCAACCCCTGCCCGACGGCCCCACCGATGCCCGCGAGGTCCTCCGCCTGCTGGACGAGATCGGCTCGCCGGCTACGGTCGCCAGCGCCGGGCCGCGCTACTTCGGGTTCGTGACCGGCGGGTCGCTCCCCGCCGCGCTCGCGGCCAACTGGCTGGCCGGAGCATGGGACCAGAACGCGCTGATGCGCATCACCTCCCCCATCAGCGCCACGCTGGAGGAAGTGACCGCCCGCTGGCTGCGCGAGCTCCTCGGACTTCCGGCCGCCACGGAGGCGGGCTTCGTGACCGGCGCGACCATGGCCAACTTCAGCGCCCTCGCCGCGGCCCGGCATGCGGTGCTCTCGCGCGCGGGTTGGGACGTGGAGGCGCACGGGCTCTTCGGCGCGCCGCCGATCACCGTCGTGGTCGGCGACGAGGTGCACACCAGCGTGCTCAAGGCGTTGAGCCTTCTCGGGCTGGGCCGCGAGCGGGTGGTGCGGGTCCCGGCCGACGGGCAGGGCCGCCTCCGGGCCGAAGCGCTGCCGGCGCTCTCGCCCTCGACCATCGTCTGTGTGCAGGCGGGTAACGTGAACACCGGAGCGTTCGATCCCATTTCGGAAGTCTGCGCCCGGGCGGCGCAGGCCGGCGCCTGGGTCCACGTGGACGGGGCGTTCGGGCTGTGGGCCGCGGCCGCGCCTTCCCTCGCTCCGATGACGACGGGGATCGCGAGTGCCGACTCCTGGGCCACCGATGCCCACAAGTGGCTCAACGTGCCCTACGACAGCGGCATCGTCTTCTGCCGCGAGGGCCAGGCGCTGCGGGCGGCGATGACCCTCCACCGCGCCGCCTACCTGATGCAGGACGAGCCCCGCGAGCCGTACGCGCACACACCGGAGGCCTCGCGCCGCGCCCGCGGGATCGAGGTGTGGGCCGCCCTCCGGTCGCTCGGCCGCTCCGGACTGGCCGACCTGGTCGAACGGACCTGCCGGCTCGCCCGGCACTTCGCCGAGGGACTCGGCGCCGCCGGCTTCGAGATCCTGAACGAGGTCGTGCTGAATCAGGTGATGGTGTCGTTCGGCAGCCCGGAGCACACCGACCGGGTAATCGCCGCGGTCCAGTCGGACGGCACCTGCTGGTGCGGCGGCACCCGGTGGCAGGGCAGAACTGCGATGCGGATCAGCGTGTCCTCCTGGGCCACGACCGAGGCGGACGTGGACGCGAGCGTGGAGGCGATCCGGCGTCTGGCGCGGGACCCTAGAACAGCGTGAACGCGGGCGGGGCCATCCCGTGTTTCCGGAAGTTGGCCACCGCCTGGCCGGCGGTCCACACCGTGTGAGCATGGATCTCGTCCCAGACCTGCCAGCGCGGCATCGGATGATCGAAGAGACTCACCGTCTCGGCCCGGGCCTCGGCCGATTGGTCGCGCAGCAGGGCGGCCGCGTAATCGTAGGCCGCGTTGACGAAGCCTCGCAGGCCGGCGCGGCTGGCGAGCGCCGCCGCGGTGTCCGGCAGGGCGAGCTTGGGCCCGTTCATCATGGTCGAGGCGATGTAGCCCGCCGCATTCGCCGCGTGGTGGATCTGCTGGGCGAAGTCGCGCTGCCCGGGCGCGGCGCGGTCGCGGTAGTGCCGCTCCGGCATCGAATCCACCATGGCCAGCAGCAGCTTGCGCTGATGTTCCAGCATCGTGAGCTGGTACTCGCGGGGGCTGCCGGCGGACGGGCCCTGGGCGGCCGCGGGCGCGGAAACGGCCGCCAGTGCCGCCATCAGAAGCAGAGTGGTGAACCGCATGGGTGTGGCGCTCCGAATCAGGGAGTGAAGGTACTGTTGAACCCCTCGTCGTACACCAGCCAAAGATCGCTTTCTCGCCACAGTGGGTAGCGGGCGCGGAGATTGACGGATCTCGCCGCCCGCGAATCGTAAGACCGCCCCGATGCGTAGAGATACACGTCGTCGTACGCCACCCGGACATCGGTCCGCTCGGCGGGCGTGCCGCCGAAGGCGAGGGCGTGTCTTCATCCCTGTCCCCTGACGCCCTTCCAGGCCCGCTCGATGAGGATACGGGTGATGATCCGCCAGTCATCCTGGCTCACGTCGCGGGTCCAGATCGGATACCCGCGCCGCACATCCTCGAGGCTCATGCTGTCCTGGACCTGCTCCAGGGTCATCCCGAGGCGGGCCATGGAGTCGGCGCGGCTGGCGGCGGCCTCCAGCAGCTGCCGCACCTTCCGGGTGTAGGCGTGATCGTGCATGACCGGCCCGTGGCCCGGGACCATCGCACTGATGGGCGTCGCCTCCAGCTCGCGCAGCACGCCGATCCAGGGCACCGGCCAGGCGCCGAAGGGATAGGGCAGGGGGTCCTGCACCAGGATGTCGCCGGTGAAGAGGATCCGCTCCTTCGGCAGGTAGATCGTGACATCGGCCGGGCTGTTGGCATGCCCGCGGTTCCTGAGCTCGATCCTGCGGCTGCCCAGCGTGAGGGTGAGCTCCCGGTCGAAGACCAGGTTGGGCGGCACCACGGTGAGCGCGGCCAGCTCCTCGAGCTCGCCGCGGCGCTGCCGCACGGTGCGCTCCAGCGCTTGCCTCTGCTCGGAGGTGAGCGGCCGGCCGGCGCTGTCGGCCCCGCCCACGAGCCGCTCCTCTAGCCTCGCGAGCGCGGCCCGGCGGGCCGAAGCTGGGGCGCTGGACATTCGGGCCCAGTAGGTGGAGTTAAGGTCGATCCAGCCGGCGCTCTGACGCTCGCCCACGATCAGCAGGCCGGGGAAGGCGTCGCGGTAGGCGACCGTGCCGTTGTTGTGGTCGAAATGCCAGTGGGTGATCACGAGGTAGCGGACGGGCTTGTCCGTCACCGAACGGATCAGCGCGATATCGGCCCGGGCGCGCGACGGCAGGTAGGCCGCGTCCACCACGAGGACGCCGTCCTCTCCGACGATCACCCCGGTGTTGCCGTGCGGCCACTCGTCCGTCGCGTAGTCGTGGATGATGGCGTACACCCCCTCGGCCACCCGCTCGATGCGGGCGCCGTCGTCCCGCCCCTGGGCAGGGGCCGGTGCCGGCCGGGCGACCGCCGCCAGAAGCGCGAAGGGGAGCACCATCAGGTGGCGGGCGCAGGCTTCGGACGGCAAACGCGGCACAAGGACTCCTCAGTGGGCGATGGACGGGTGCGGGATCGTGCAACACTACGGGCCGCGGGGCAAGAGCAACGTGGGCGCCGTGTGCCGCCTTGGCGACGATTTGTCACGGAGCTGTGAACGCCGGACACGCACCGCTGTTCCACGGGCGCGGGTGGAGGCAGGTTTGCAGGGGATCATCGAGACCATGAGCACCGGAGCCAGCGGCAGCAGCGGAGGCCATCCGCGGCGGCGTCTGTTCGCGCTGGCGCTGCTCCTGGTCTTGAGCCTGACTCTGGCCGGCGCGCTCGCCCTGCAGGCGATCGCGACGGCGCGGCGCCACCGGGAGACCGCGCAGCGAACGCTGCAGGACTACGCCGCGTTCGGCGCGTTCATCCTGGCCTCCCAGAGCTATCGCCAGCTGGGCGGCGCGGTGGTGGAGAGCTTCACCGGCTGGCCCGCCCGCGGCGGCCCCACGGTGCCGGCCGGCGCCGATTGCCCGGGCGGCACAGCCCACTTCCAGCAGCCTCCCGGCACAGCGTCGCCCCGCCTGGCCGGGTCGCCGGTCGCCGCCGCGGATCTCGTCGCACTGACCGACACCCTGCGGCACGCAATGAGGCTGCTGAAGGAGGTGGGCTGGCGGTTCCGGTTCCTTCGGGTGCCGGCGGGGGAGGCGGACGGCTGGTTCATCACTTCGTATATGGCCCCGGGCGGCGGCTACGGCCTGCGGGGATTCACGGCGTGCCTCGGCGGTCCCGACTCGCCCTTCAGGCGGGTGGCGCTCACCGAGCGCGCCCTGCCGCCCGCGGTGACCGGCAGGCTTCCGGCCGACTCCCTCTTCTCCACGCGGGTGACCGGCGGAGGCGGCCGGGTGCTCTACCGCTCCCCCAGGGTCTACTCGTCCCCCTACCACGCGAGCGCGCAGCTTGGCACCGAGTTCGGCGATCTGTCGCTTGGCCTGACGCTCCGGCCGGACGTCGCCGGGCGGCTCGTCATCGGCGGCATCCCGGCGCCCCCGACTCCGCTCGCGCTGGGTCTGCTGGGCTTGAGCACGCTGCTGGTGGTGACCGCCCTGCTGCAGCTCCGCCGGGAGTACGAGCTGATCGCCATCCGCTCTGATTTCGTCTCAAACGTCTCCCACGAGCTGCGCACCCCGCTCTCCCAGATCCTGATCTTCACCGAGCTGCTCAAGCTCGGCCGGCTGCGCTCCGACGCCGAGCGGGAGCGGTCGCTCGACATCATCCACCAGGAGGTCCGGCGGCTCATCCGGCTGGTGGAGAACGTGCTCCAGTTCGCGCGCTCGGGCGCGGGCCGCCGCCGGCTGGAGCGGGACAGGGTGCCGCTCGCCGGGCTGATCGGCGAAACGCTGGACGCGTTCCGCCCGCTCGCCGCATCCCGCGACGTCACCCTCCTGGCGGAGGTGCCGGAACAGGCCGCCGTACGCGCCGACCCGAGCGCCCTGCGCCAGATCCTGCTCAACCTGCTGGACAACGCAGTCAAGTACGGGCCGCGAGGACAGACGGTGCGCGTCGCGGCCGCCGTGCTGAACGGCCGCACGCGCATCGCGGTGGACGACCAGGGACCCGGCATCCCACTGGCAGACCGGCACCGGGTCTGGCAGGGCTACTACCGGCTGCAGCGGGAGACCCGCTCGGCGGTGGCGGGGAGCGGGATCGGACTCGCGGTGGTGCGCTCGCTCGCCTCCGAGATGAGCGGACGCACGTGGGTGGAGGACACCGAGACGGGAGGGGCGCGCTTCGTGGTGGAGCTGGCATCGAGCAACGGAGGTCGTCCGTGAGACGCGTGCTGCTGGTGGAGGACAACCCCGACCTGGCGTTCGGGTTGCGCACCTCGCTCGAGGTGGAGGGCTACGAGGTGCTCCAGGCGGAGACCGGGCGGGAGGGGCTCGCGCGGGCCAGCGAACAGGCCCCGGACCTCGTCGTGCTCGACCTGATGCTGCCGGAGATGAGCGGGTACGAAGTGCTGCGCCGGCTCCGGCGGGAGCGCCGGGAGATGCCGGTGCTGATCCTCACCGCCAAGGGCGAGGAGGCGGACAAGGTGCAGGGGTTCCGGCTGGGGGCGGACGACTACGTGGTGAAGCCGGTCGGCGTGCTCGAGTTCCTGGCCCGGGTGGAAGCGCTGCTCCGACGGGCGCAGCCGCGACCCTCGGCGGGGGTGGCGCGGTTCGGCGACCTGGAGGTGGACGGCGACCGGCGCACCGCGGCGGTGGCCGGCGTCGAGATCGAGCTGAGCCCGCTCGAGTTCGACCTGCTCAATGCGCTGGCGCTCCGGCGGGGCAACCTGGTCTCCCGGGCGGAGCTGCTCAAGGAGGTGTGGGGCTACCGCTCGATCGTGGAATCGCGCACCGTAGACACCCACGTCGCCAAGCTCCGGGCCAAGATCGACCGCGGGGAGCGGAGCCGGATCGTGACGGTGAGGAAGCGAGGGTACCGGCTGCGCTCCGGGTGAGGGGGAGCGCGGCTCCTACCGAAAGGTCCCCGGGCTCACCTCGTAGACCATGTGGTACGCTCCGACCTGATCTTCCGGTGCCCAGAATCCGAGCTGCTCGCTCCAGCGGGTGGTCTGGAGGCGGCGGCCCTTGAGGGTGAGGAACCCGCCCGCTCGGGTGGTCGCCACGCCGAGCCGGCGCAGGCCCGCGAGGCCGCGGAGCACGGTGCCCCCGCGCTCGGCGACGATCCGCCGAGCCGCCTGCGGGCCGATTCCCGGCACCCGCAGGAGCTCCTCGTACGCGGCGGTGGCCACCTCGACCGGGAAGCGCTCGGGGTTCCCGATGGCCCAGGCGACCTTCGGGTCGAGTGCCAGCGGGAGGTTCCCACCGGGCTCGTAGACCACCTCGTCCGGCGCGAAGCCGTAGTCGCGAAGGAGATGGCTGGCCTGGTAGAGCCGATGCTCCCTCAGAGCGGGTGCCGCCGGGGCGTTCTCCATCGGCGTGTCGCTGATGGGCCGGAAGGCGCTGAAGTGGGCGTGGTGCACGGCCCCCTCCCGCTGGAGACCGGCCACGGTACGCAGGAGCGTGCGATCGGTATCCGGGGTGGCTCCCACTACGAATTGCATGGTCATGCCCGAAGCTCCGCCGGGGTGCAGCGGGTCCGCGGGGCGTCCCGCCACCCGCTCCTCCCGCTCCCGAAGCACCAGCCCCCGCACCCGCTCGAAATCGTGCACGCTGGTGTCGAAGCTCTTGTCGGGTGCGATGCGGGAGAGGCTCGCGCCGCACGGAGCCTCGAAGTTGATGGACACCCGGCTGGCGAGACTGGTGAGTCGCTCGATCTGCGCCGCCTCCGCGCCCGGCACCAGCTTGACGTGGATGTAGCCCGGAAACCGGTGCCGCTCGCGGAGCAGCTCGAGGGCCCGGATCAGATCGTCCATGACGTGAACCGGGCGGCCGGGAATGCCGGTGGTGACAAAGAGTCCCTGGCACCAGCCCCGGCGGAGCGCGCCGAGGAAGATGCGGACCAGCTCCTCGGGCTTGAGCAGGGCGCGGCGCATGGGACGATCCCGCCGCATGGGGCAGTAGTGGCAGTTGTAGCTGCAGGCGTTGGTCATCAGGATCCGGAGGAGCGAGGTACGGACCCCGGCGCGCGGGCGGAGCGTACGGATGTTGAGCGGCCGGAGCGCACCCGCCTCGCCGGTATGGCGGAGCCTAGGTGGGAGCCCCTCCCGGTCGTGCGCGGCGAGGGACATGAGGACATCCAGCTTCTGCTCGAGATCGGCGGGCATCATCGCGACACTCCTGGTTGGACGGTCCACCCTACCCGAACAGAAGCCGAAAGTCAACCATAAAGAGCTTTTCAGGCCGCCCTTCACGGCTGCTTCACCGTCCCCGCCGTACCGTGGGTCGGGGAGGAGCTCACCATGGATCTCGCACAAATGCTGATGGTTGCGGGGCTGCTGCTGGTCGGGGCCGGTGGGGTGCTGCACTACCCCGCGATATCGTATCTCAAAGCCGAGTTTCGCGAGGGAAGCGATTACGTCGCGCACTGGGCGCGTGGTGCCGGTCTGGTACTCCTGGTCCTCAGTCTCTTCGCCTAGGCCGGGACCCTAGTAGGTCCCGCGGCGCTCGGCCGGGGCGCCGTCCAGCCGGTCGGTCCCGAGGGCCACGAGCCGCTCGAGCGCGGGCGGTTCCAGCCAGCGTCCGCCGATCGAGACGCCCGCGATCCGGCCGGTATTGCGGATGTCCTCGAGCGGGTTGCCCGTGATCAGCACCAGGTCGGCGCGCTTCCCCCGTTCGATCGTCCCCCACTCCCGCGCCGCGCCGAGAAACTCCGCCGGGTTGCGGGTGGCGGCCTCGAGGGCCTGGTAGGGTGTGAGCCCCGCGGTCACCAGCGCCTCCAGCTCCCGGTGGAGCGTCCACCCGTACGCCATGAGCCACTCCGGGGTATCCGACCCGGCCATGATCCTGCCGCCCGCATCGGCGATCGCCTTGGTGAGCGCGTTCCGGACCTCCACATAGCGCCGCCGCCTGGTTTCGCTGGCGGCGGTGCGCCAGTACTTGGTCCGCGCGCCGAGGTAGAGCTCCCGCACGTCGGGTGGAATCATGCGCCAGTCGGGGCGGGCCTGCATCGCCGCGTCGGTTTCGCCAGTACCGAAGGCGGTGTTGAAGATCGTGAGCGTCGGCGTGGACCAGACCCCGGCCCTGGCGGTGGCTTCGGCCAACCGGACCAGCTTGGCGTCGTCCACGTGGTCGATGGTTTCCCAGTTCTTCGGCTGGAAGACGCCGTAGTTCGAGACCGACTCCCGGCCGGCGACCGAATCGGCGAGGATCGCCTCGAAGTACCCGTCGAGGTGCTCGATCTGCTGTCCGGCCTCGAGCGCGCGGGGCACGCCGACGGCGGGATCCACGTGGCCGATCACCGGAATCTTCCGCCGGGCGGCCTCGTCCACGATGGCGTCGTACACCGGGCGGGTGATGTGCATCGTCAGCTTCACGAAGTCGTAGCCAGCATCCGCCGTGGCCCGCACCGCCTCGCGCGCGGCCTCGGGGGAGGTCACCACCACCCCGTTGTCGTACTGCTTGCCCGCGAACTGCGGGCTCGCCACCCATAGCTGCGGTCCGAGCACCCGGCCGGCCTCCACCTCGCTGCGGAGGCGGAGATGCTCCGGCGTACCGATCATGAAGCGGGCGGCAGTCACGCCGTTGGCCAGCATCACCGCGAGCTCGTAGGGCCCGAGCGAGTCGGGGCGGGCCGGATCGTCCGAGTAGAGATGAGTGTGCATGTCGGCGAGCCCGGGGATCAGGTACTTCCCCCGGCCGTCGATGCGCCGCGCTCCCGCGGGCACCTTCACCCTGGCGCTCGGTCCGATCGCCTCGATGCGTCCGTCCCGCACGATCACGGTCGCATTCTGGATGACGGTCTCGCTCGTCATGGGGACCACTGCCACGCCGGTCACGGCCAGCGTGCCGGGGGTCAGGTGGCCGCGGGAACCCTGCGCGTGCACCGCAGCGGTCACGGTGGCGAGCGCGACGGCGTGAGCGAGGGCGATGCTGGAAACGGTCGGGGGCATGTTGTCGGGTCACCGATCGGCGGTTGGCGGGCGAGAAGTTCCGGCGGAAGCCCCGTACGGCCCCCGGTGAGGAGCGGTTTCACCGCCCCGTGGAGGACCCCTCCAGCAGATGATCGAGGCGGGGCGGGCCGTCGGCGTAGCGGCGCTTCCAGTCCGGGCGCAACGTATCCAGCAGCCGAGCCAGTGCGGCACCGAGCGGGTAGAAGGCCGTTCGCCGGTCGCGATCCAGGCGGAGACCCTGGAGCTGGTCCCTCAGCCTGCGCTCGAGCCGATCCGCCGTCGAACGGTAGGGCTCGTAGTCCGGCAGGGCACGGAAGGCGCTGTCCGGCGGCTCCGCGGCCGCCGCCGCGCGGACCGCCATGATCTCGATGAACCTCGCCGTTCCTTCCTGCCAGAGCTGGAACTCGAGATAGCGCTCCTCCGCCGGAGTGAGGACCGATCGCAGCGCCCCGCGTGCGGCCCGCACGCCGGAGAGCGCGGGCGTGTCGCGTGCGGCGGGGCGCGCGAGCGCGGAGGCGAGGCGCTCCACGGCCCGTCCCACCGGCGGTGAATCGTAGGGAAACGGGAACTCCAGCATCCACCGGCCGGTGGAATCGTCTCCCGCGAGACCGAGCGCGGCCACCCGCGCGTAGTAGTCGGGCAGGCTGTACTGCCACAGGTGGAACTGCTCGTGCAGGACAGAGGCCACCCACTCGGCGGAGCGCTTGCCGGTGCGCTCCGGCGTTCCCACCACGACGGTCGGCACGCCGTTCACGGCCGGGAAGGCTGCGAGCAGCGTCGGCTCGAAGACCCGCGGGCGGGCGAGCACCTCACGACCGAGCAGCGCATCGCGGCCGAGCGAGCGGAACTCGGGCGTGGGCCGGGGGTGAGCCACGAGGTACTCGGCGTGGTCGGTCACCAGCAGGACCGGCGTTGCGATGCTCCCCCAGCCCGGCCAGAGTCGCTCCCGCAGGGCGTCGCCCAGGCGCAACGCCTCGGCCAGTCGGACCCGCTCGGCGGACGGCATCGGCGGCGGCGCCTGCGCGGCCGCCGGGGGCCCGCCGAGGAGCAGGGTGGCGCAAAGAATCGCGACCGACAGGCGCACGCCGGCTCCGGAGAAGGTGTCGGCTGCGGGATGCGCCGGCGCGGCGGGGCGTCGCACCGACGCTCAGTCGGGCTTGTAGATCGCGGCCCAGGCCGCCACGCCGCCGAGCACCGGGTAGAGCAGGAACAGCGGCCGGGCGAGCCCGGGGCGCCGGTAGGGGAGCATCACGGCCAAGGCGAGCAGCGCCCAGATGGTCAGCTTGAGCCACACCCAGAGCGGGAACCCGCCCTGCACCAGCTCGAGACGCGCCAGCAGGCCGAACCCGGCGAGGAGCACGAGGAACGCCGCGGTGCCGTGGAGCGCCGGGATCAGTTTGCGATTGGGGTTGGCGTCCCGGGTACCCCCGGCGGCGACGTACAGGGCGAGCCCGCCGAAGCAGACGAACAGCAGCATGACCGCGACCAGATGCAGCACCTTGTAGACCTCGTAGGAAATCATTGGTTCCTTGCCCCTTCTCATGGGTGGTCGGACGCCTGCGTGAGGATGTGCTCAGCATACACCGGCGCCACGCGCCGGTTCAGTGGCGATTGACGCCGGTCCGCCGGCCGACTACTTAACTTCGATCACGCCCCGTTCCGCCAGTCCACTCGCTTCGGTGTCCCCCGATGACCGACGTCATGGCACCCCCCGTCGAGATGCCGCCCTTCGCCTACCGGCCGGCGCCGTATCAGGGCCCCTCCAGGGAGGAGGTCCTCGCGCTGCGGCGGGCCCACGTGAACCCGGCGGTGTTCACGCTGTACCGCGAGCCGCTCATGATCGTGGACGGCCGGATGCAGTACCTGTTCGACGAGACGGGCCGGCGCTACCTGGACTTCTTCGGCGGCATCGTGACGGTGTCGTGCGGGCACTGCCATCCCAAGATCGTGGCGCGAATCCAGGAGCAGGTGGCTCGGCTGCAGCACACCACCACGATCTATCTGCATCCCAACCTGCCCCGCCTGGCCCAGAAGCTCGCGGCCAGGATGCCACGAGGGCTGGACGTGACCTATTTCGTCAACAGCGGCAGCGAGGCCAACGACCTGGCCGTCACCATGGCCCGGCTCTACACCGGCAACACCGACGTGATCGCGGTCCGGAACGGATATCACGGCGGTTCGTCCTTCGCGATGGGGCTGACGTCGCATCACACCTGGAAGTACCCGGTGCCGCAGGGCACCAGCGTCCATCACGTGGAGTGCCCCGATCCGTATCGCAATGCGCGCGCGGGCGCCCCGGAGGAGATCGCGGCCGCCGCGGCCGGGGACCTGCGCGACCTGATCCGGTACTCCACTCCGGGCCGGGTGGCGGCCTTCATCGCCGAGCCGATCCAGGGGATCGGGGGCGTGACGATGGGAGCGCCGAACTATTTCCATGAGGCGTACCGGGTGGTGCGCGAGCACGGAGGGCTCTGCATCGCCGACGAGGTGCAGACCGGGTTCGGCCGCACCGGCTCCCACTACTGGGGCTTCCAGAACTACGGGGTCGAGCCCGACATCGTCACCATGGCCAAGGGATTCGGCAACGGGGTTCCGCTCGCCGCGGTCACCACGCGCCGCGAGATCGCCGAGGTGCTCACCCAGCGCCTGCACTTCAACACCTTCGGGGGGAACCCGGTCTCCATGGCCGCGGGTCTGGCCGTCATGGAGGTGATCGAGGAGGAGGGCCTGCAGGAGAACGCGCGCGTGGTCGGCGCCCGTCTGCTCGAGGGCCTCCGCCGGCTGCAGCGCCGCCACCTTCTCCTGGGCGACGTGCGCGGCCTGGGGCTCATGCTGGGCGCCGAGCTGGTGAGCGACCGCGGCGCCAGGACGCCGGCGCCCGCGCAGACGCTGGAGGTGCTCGAAGCGGCGCGCGAGCTCGGGCTCCTGCTGGGGAAGGGCGGGCTCGACGGCAACGTGCTCCGGATCAAGCCGCCCATGTGCATCACCGCGGCGGACGTGGATTTCGCGCTGGACGTGCTGGACCGGGCGCTGGCCCGCGCCGGCCGCGTTTAACTCTCCTCCGCCGGTCAGGCCACGGTGATTCCGCTCACACCGAGGCCGCCATCCCCCTCACATACGGCCACGGTCCCGCGGGCCACCTTCCCAGGTAGGTCGACACTTCACTGGGGACGTATCCGGCCGGCGTGCCGCCGGCAGTCTGGAGATGGACGCATATGGCAGTTCGAGATGACTGGCGGTCCGGCAGCTCCGGCACCGGGCCGATCGCCACCGCGGAGCCGGGTCCGGCGGAGACCCGATGGGCGGATGAGGAGTGGACCTCGCGGGAGGAGGAATCGCAGGGCGGGGGCACCGGGCTCGCGAAGGCCCTCGGGTGGTTCAGCCTCGCGCTGGGCGTCGCGGAGCTGGCCGCGCCCCGCGGAATAGCGCGCCTGATCGGGGTGGACGACGACGACGACAACCGGCGGCTGCTGCAGGCGCTGGGCGCCCGTGAGCTGGCGACCGGGCTCGCCATCCTCGCGCAGCCGGACCGCCCGACCTGGCTCTGGGCCCGCGTGGGGGGTGACGTGCTGGACCTGGCCGTGCTGGGATCCAAGCTCAAATCGGAGGAGTCGGACCGGGGACGGGTCACCGCGGCCGCGGCGGCGGTGCTGGGCGTGACCGCGCTGGACATCCTGGCCGGGCAGCGGCTCAGTGCGAGGGCGAACGGCGGACGACAGGCACTCGTCACCGATGCCGACGCCGGCATCAGGGTGCGCCGGAGCATCACGCTGCAGCAGTCGCCCGACCAGGTCTATCACTTCTGGCGCGACTTCCGGAACCTCCCGCGCTTCATGTCGCACCTCGAGTCGGTGGAGGTCCTCGACGACCGCCGCTCGCGCTGGCGCGCCACCGCCCCCGCGGGTACCACGGTCGAGTGGGAAGCGGAGATCCTGGAAGAGCGCCCGGGCGAGATCCTCTCCTGGCGGTCGCTGCCCGGCTCGGAGGTGGACAACGCGGGGTCCGTCCGGTTCGTCCCGGCCCCGGGGGGGCGCGGCACCGAGGTGCGGGTCGAGTTGCGGTACGATCCGCCCGGCGGCCGGATGGGAGCGAAAGTGGCCAAGCTCTTCGGCGAGGCCCCCGAGCAGCAGATCGACGGGGACCTCCGGCGGCTGAAGCAGGTCCTGGAGACGGGGGAAGTGGTGCATTCCGACGCGTCGATTCACAAGATGGCTCACCCGGCCCGCCCCCCGGCGCCCGGGGAGCCGCAGTGAGCCCGCGGGCCAGGATCGGCGCGCTCGCACTCTCGCTCGCCGTGGCACTGCCCGCCGGCGCCGGGGCGCAGGCCGCCACCGACCCGTTCGAGCGGACCGATGCACCGGTGGCCGTGCTCGACGTGGCGCTCTACAACGCGCAGGCCAACGTGCAGGAACCGACCGACTCCGCCAAGGCCGCGCTGGCCACCGAGGTCCTGGCGGGCAAGCTGGCCGAGCTGCTGCCGGGTCAGGTCGTCTCCGGCGCGGCCCGGCTCGCCGCCGAACGCAGCCCCACATGCAATGCCGTGGTGGCGTGTGCCCGCGAGGTGGCTCAGGCGAGCGGAGCCCGATGGGTGGTGCTCGCCAAGGTGAGCAAGACCAGCAACCTGATCTGGCTCTTCACCGGGCAGCTGGTGCACGTGCCCAGCGGGAGGGTCGTGCTGGACGATTCGACCGAGCTCAAGGGCGAGCCCGAGGCCATGGTCCGGGCCGGCAGCAGGATCTTCGCCGAGCGTGTGGCCCGGACCGTAAAGGCCGGGGGGTACACGACGAACTTCCCGATGGCCTCCTGATCCGAGTACCCCGCGCCCCTGTCGCGGGCTTCGAGCGGCCCGTAGGTTAGCCGGACCACCGACGCCGGACCCACTTCATGACCTCGGTCGATGCAACCCATCCCGCTCCCCTGCTGACGGCGCCGCGAGCCCACGCCCGGTTCGCCCGGAGGATCCAGGCGGCCGCCATCGACGTTCTGATCCACGGGACGACGCTGATCGCGCTCATGAGCGTGCTTGATCTGCTCCGCGGCCACCGTCCGGTCATCGGGGCGGCGTTCGCGGGGTGGCTCGGTTTCGCCTTCCTCTACGAGCCGCTTCTCGTGTCGCGGCGGGGCGCGACGGTGGGCCACGCGCTGCTCAATCTGCGGGTGGTCGATGCCGAGACCGGCGGTCCGCCGGAGCCGATCCGCGCCTTCGCGCGGTTCTGGCTCAAGGCCACGTCGGGCCTGGTCGCGCTGGTGCTCATGGCGGTCACCCGGCAGCCTCAGGCGCTGCACGATCTCGCCGTGGGAACGCGGATGGAGGAGGGCGCCCCAATTGCCTTGATCGGAAGAGAGCATGGTTGAGCGGAAAGTGATCGCCGTCGTGGGCGCCACGGGGGCCCAGGGCGGGGGACTGGTGCGGGCCATTCTGGCCGACGCGCGGAAGGAGTTCGCGGTCCGGGCCCTGACCCGGAACCCCGACGGCGAAAAGGCGGGCGCGCTCGCGACGGCCGGCGCCGAGGTCGTCGCCGCGGACATCGACGACACCCGCAGCGTGGAGCGCGCCTTCGCCGGCGCCCACGGTGCCTTCTGCCTCACGAACTTCTGGGAGCACTTCTCGGCGGAGCGCGAGGTGGCCCAGGCTGAGGCGATGGCCCGGGCGGCGAAGGCGGCCGGCGTCCGGCACGTGATCTGGTCCACCCTCGAGGATACCCGGCGGTGGGTCCCGCTGGAGAGCGACCGGATGCCGACGCTCTACGGCAAGTACAAGGTGCCCCACTTCGACGGCAAGGGCGAGGCGGACGAGAAGTTCCGCGAAGCCGGCGCGCCCACGACGTGGCTGCTCACGTCGTTCTACTGGGACAACCTGATCTATTTCGGGTCGGGACCGAAGCGTGGTCCGGACGGCACGCTCGCGATCACCTTCCCCATGGGCGACAAGAAGCTCCCGGGAATCGCGGCGGAGGACATCGGCAAGTGCGCGTTCGGGATCTTCCGGCGGGGCGAGGAGTTCGTCGGACGAACGGTGGGGATCGCGGGCGAGCACCTCACCGGCGCCGAGATGGCGGCCGCCCTCAGCGACGCACTGGGGCAGCCGGTGCGGTACAACGACGTGCCCCCGGAGGTGTACCGCTCGTTCGACTTCCCGGGGGCGGACGATCTGGGCAACATGTTCCAGTTCAAGCGGGACTTCAACGACTACTTCACCGGGGCCCGCCCGCTGGAGTTCTCCCGCTCGCTCAACCCCGAGCTGCTCGACTTCCGGGGCTGGCTGGCCCGCCACGCCGGCGAGATCCCACTCGACTGACGGCGCCCGGCGGCTACTGCCAGCCGTGCACCGGGTTGCGGTCCTGCTCGCGGGGCGCCGCGCCGGTGCCCGGGTGCGGGTTCCGCCGATTGCGCCACCACCGCAGCGCGAGCATGCCCGCTCCCGCCAGCGCCGCGTTGCGCCAGGTGCCGCCGCCGAGGAGCCCGCCGCGCTTCGTCGTCTGAGTCCTGGAACCGATTCCGAACAGCATCCGAACCTCCTCTAAGACGGCGCCGCTGGTGCGCGGCGCCGGTCGTCGTCTCGATTCACTGTGTCAGCCTGGATCGGACGCTCGCTCTCGGCAGTGAGCGCAGTCACCCCGCCGTATCAGAGCTTGAGCCGCCCGATGGTGTTGCGGTCGGTTCCGTACCAGATCTC
>DASUSR010000357.1:0-6984 GCA_036375015.1 Gemmatimonadales bacterium | reverse complement strand
TTCACGGAGGAGCGCGGCATCACGACCGTGACCACGCTGATCGACTTCGGGTCGAAGGAGGCCCGGGACGGGGCGGTGGCGTCGGGGATGACCGACGGCATGGAGCAGAGCTATCGGCTGCTCGACGGGGTGCTGAACCAGTCGCACACCTGAGGGTCAGGTGACCGAGGCCGACCCCAGCTCCTCCGGCGGCTTGAGATTCCGAAAGGCGCGCCACAGGAGAATGTCGTAGGCGATCTTCATGCCCGCGCCGAGCAGCAGCGGGAGCATCAGCGAGACGTCCTCCATCATGAGCCCCGCGAACGCCGGCGCGACGGCCCACGCGCCCATCCGCACCAGGTGCGTCACTCCGGAGGCCACCGTCCGCTCGGCCGGCCGGACCAGCGCCATCACGTAGGACTGGCGGGTAGGGACATCCATCTCCACCAGACCCTCCCGCAGGAGGAACAGCACGGCGGCGACCGGGAAGCTGGGAGCGTAGGCCACCGAGACGAGCAGCAGGCTCGAGGGGATATGGGTGAACACCATGGTGTTCACCAGGCCGATCCGACGGGCCAGCCAGGCGGCCCCAAGGTGCGAGAGCGCATTGGCTACCCGCGCGGCGAAGAAGAGGGGGCCGATCGTCGCCAGTCCGACGCCGAACCGCTCGTAGAAGAAGAACGAGAGCAGCGCGGTGGTCAGGAAGCCGCCGGCGAGGCTGTCGAGCGCAAAGAGGGATGAGATGCGCCAGAGGATCCTCCGGCTCTCGGGCGAGAGGCGGGCGACGCCCGGTACGGCCTGCGTCCCGCGGGCGGCCGACAGTCCGAGGTATGCCGCGGCGGGAGCGAGCGAGAGCGCCGCGTACGACGCGACGGACCACCGCATGGCCGCCGGTCCCGCGACGAACCCGCCCTGCTCGAGAACGGCCGGCAGGCCGGCGGCCAGCCCGCCCAGCGCATGGCCGATGTCCTGCAGCACGTTGTATCTGGCGAACGCGATCGTCCGCTCGGCCTCGGGGACCGTGGCGGGAAGCAGCGCCTGCTCGAGGACCAGCGCCGCGCCGCGGTCGCGCCCCATCCCGTTGACCATCCCGATCAACGCGGCGCCGCCGAGGATCATCGGGTGCTCGCCCAGGGCGAGGGCCGCTCCCCCCGCGGCGCTGAGCAGCGCGATCGCGAGGAGGACGCGACGCTGGCCCAGGCGGTCGCCGAGGAAGGTGACGAGGAGCGTGCCGGCCGCGGCGCCGGCGAGCCCCAGGCTCACGACCAGGCCGATGGCGCCGGCATCGAGCCCGATCTCGCCCAGGTAGACGCCCAGCAGCACGCCGATCAGGCCCGTCGCGACCGCCCGTACGAACGCGGCCAGGTACAGGAGCCGGCGGTCTCTCTCTGGCATCCGGCGCAATCCCTACCCTGCCAGCCCCGCCACCCATCCCGGGAACACCACCAGCACCCGATCCAGCAGCCACCCGAGGAAGTACAGCACCGCCGCGGCCCCCACCGCGCTCAGCGCCACCGCCCCTGCCAGCATTCCCGCGCCCACCCCGACCCACCCCGCGCCCGCGGCGACCTCGCGCCAGGTCAGCCCGGGGTCCGCCTTCTTCGGCGGCTTCCCGCCGGGTGCCGCGCCGAGGCGCTCCAGCCGCCGGAGCCGCGGCTCGAGCGGAAGGTGCATGTGCAGCAGCACCGAGGTCACCTCGCTCCGGGTGTGGTCCCGGTCGACCGCGGGATCCCAGACCGGGAAGAGCCAGTGCACCGCCTCCGCACCCGGCACCTTCACGTTCATCGCCCCCAGCGCGCGACAGGCCTCGGCCAGCGCGCCGGGATGGCGGGTGAGCTGGACCGCGGTCGCGTCGGCCAGCTTCCGGCGAATCCGCCAGAGGAGGGAGACGAACGGGCTCATGACGAACGTGGTGAGCCAGATGATCGCCTTGCCCGCGATGGCCGCGGGGCCCAGCGTCATGAGGACCGGCCCGTAGACGAAGAGCACCACCAGCGGGTGGGCGTCCGGCAGGCGCTCGAACTCGTCGGAGTCCAGGTTCTCGAAGGTCGCGCCCGCCAGCATGGTGTCCACCGCCAGCTCCCGGCCGGCCACGTCGGCTCGGCCACGCAGCACGTCTCTCGCCGTCCGGCCGACCTGCCGGAGGCTCTCCCGCGCCGACGGCACCATCGGCGCCTCCAGCAGCAGCGACACCAGCCCCCAGGTCTGCAGCAGGGTCAGGATCTCCGCGGCGAGGGTGAGGTCTCCGTTCCCGACCGACGCCATCACGTGGGCGACGACGGCCTGCTGCGCGTCGCGGGGGAGGCGGGTGGCGAACCCGCGGGTGGCCACGACGGTCGCGTCCGTCATCGTGAGTCCTGCCGCGCCGACGTTCGCCGCCTTGGCGTCCACCAGCAGCACCCGCGGCGGCGGCACCCCGGCCGCCACGGCGACCTCGTGGACCAGGTTGGCCAGCCGCTGCTCGGCGAGATCTCCCGGGCGGGGCGGGCGGGTCTCGAGCCGAAGCAGGATGCCGCCGACCCCCGCCCGGCGGAAGACCATGCGGGCCAGGGCCCAGAGGAGGAGCATGACGACGAAGCCGGGCAGCACGAACAGGGTGACCAGCAGGTCCCAGGGCAGGTCCACGTCGGACCGGCGCACGGCGAGCCACATGTCCGGCAGCAGGCGGAACACGCGCTCGAGCCAGGCGATGACCGACGCGGGGACGTCGAACGCGAGGTCCGCCAGGTAGACCGGGACGGCGGCGGCGGCCAGCAGGATCGGGGAGATGACGACGGAGAGCGGGATGCCGGAGACGGCCAGGACGACGACCACCAGCGCCGCCGAGAGGGCGCCGGTGAGGCGGTGACGCCGCTGCTCTTCGAGGAAGTGGATCCGTGCCGAAGCGCATGCGGTGCCGCCAGGGCCGGGCTGCGTTTGCACAGGCATGCCTGCTCGATGACTATTCGGGGCGAAGAACCAAAATGCGGATCCCCGCTACACCGCGGCAAGTCCGCCCGAGACTTTCCTCCAGGAGAGGTCACATGGGCAAAGGCTCTGTTCGACGAGTTGCGCGCCAGGACCACCTGAGCCCGACGATCGGCCCCTTGCTCACGCGAGGTCGGTGATGCACTTGTCGTCGTAGAACCGCATGAGCCTCGCCCCGTGGGCTGCGAGGACCTTCCGAGCCTCGCCGACCAGCCGTGGCTCAGGCGCGAACACGGCGATGAGCGAAGCGCCCGCTTCAGCCGCCTCAAAGTACTCCTGGCTCATCAGGCCTTCGTCGGTCAGCGCGCGGCTCACCGCGGCGGCGGCGCGCTGCAGCGGCGTGCGCTGCTCGTAGATCGCCGCCCGGATCCGGCCCACACGTACGCCATCCTCGAGGCGGACGGAGCTGCCGCCGAGCCCGGCGGCGCGTAACGCCTTCACCGCCGCCGCTCCCGCGGTGGGAGCGATGGCTGCCAGTATGTAGTTCCTCGGGTACCAGACCCCCAGCATCATGCTGAAGAGCCCCTCGAGCTCGACTCTCTCCGATGGCGCCGGGGCAGTCTCGATTGCCCTTTCGCTTTCCTTTGTCATGCAACCCTCCCATGTCTGCTCAAAGTGACCGGTTGGCTCCGTCCAACCCCACCTATGCGGGCAAGCGCATCTGTTTCCGTAGACTCCGGTCGAACGCCGACTCGGGCACGAACCGCCTCAGCAGACTGACCTGGCGGGCGGTCCGGCCCGCGGTGTAGCGGCGGCGCGGGCTCGCTGCGGTCGCGGCCTTCACCACCGCGTTCGCGACCAGCTCCGGCGAGTCGGCGGCCTTCATCGCGTCCCGCATGACCCCCTCCGCCTGCGCTCGGGCCGACTGATAGAGGCCCAGTTGCTGGTCTGCCCGGTAGACATTCCCCTCGAAGGACGTCCGGGTGTAGGCCGGCTCGACCAGCACCACCCGGATGCCCGAGCTCCTGACCTCATGGTCCAGGGACTCGGAATAGCCCTCCAGGGCGTGCTTGCTCGCGGCGTACAGCGCCATAAAGGGGGCCGGGATGAGGCCCATGACCGAGCTGATGTTGACGATCCGTCCCGACCCCTGGCTGCGCATGGTGGGGAGCACCGCCTTGGTCAGGCGGATCACGCCGAACAGGTTGACGTCGAAGAGCGACTTGGCCTGCTCCAGGGAGGACTCCTCCGCCCCGGCGATCAGTCCCACGCCCGCGTTGTTGACCAGGAGATCGATGCGGGCCGTCTGCCGCAGCACCTCACCGACCACGGCGCTGACCGACTCGTCGCTGGTCACGTCGCACGCCAGGTACTCGATGCCCGGCAACCTGCCGGCCGGAGGCCGGCGAGAGGTGCCGAACACCCGGTATCCGGCCGCGTGAAGCAGCCGCGCGGTCGCCTCTCCGATCCCTCCCGATGCGCCCGTCACGATCGCCACGGGCCGAGTCTGCTGCACCTGATCGGCTGACATGCCATGCTCGCTTTCTTTTGAGGTCGCTTCGCTACGGTCAAATATGATGATCGTCATATACTCAAGCGTACTCGTACCCAGGCACCGGACATCGGCTATCAGCCTGTGGGGGTGAGGTGCTTCAGCGCCGCCTCGCGCAGCGCGTCGGACAGCCTGGGATCGTCCACCGCACGGGCCAAAACCAACGCGCCGAGCGCCGTGGCCACGGTGACCAGCGCCCGCTCATGGGCGCCCGGCTGCCCCCAGTCGGGCGCGTGGCGGGCCAGCAGATCGATCATTTCCTTGATCCGGCGGGTGGCGGCCCGCCGCACCTTGGGCGCCTGGCGCGGCATCTCGGAGCCCAGCGCGGCGACCGCGCATCCGGTCTCGGCGCTTTCCACGTGCTCCTTCGAGAGATAGGCGCGGAGCATGGCCTCGAGCGCCTTCTCCGGCGGCGCGGCGGCGGCCACCCGAGCCAGGTGGGCCATGCCGTCGGCTCCCGCCCGGTCGGCCGCCTCGGCCAGCATCCCATCGCGCGAGTCGAAGTGGGCGTAGAAGCCGCCGTGGGTGAGGCCGGCCTCCTTCATGATCTCGGCCACGCCAGTGCCGTTGTAGCCGCTGCGCCGGATGGCGCGGGCGGCCGTCTCCACGATGCGGTCGTGGGTGGCTTCCTTGCGGCTGGGGGCGGGGCGTGGGGAGCTGGTGGCTTTCATATGACGTTCATCATATCACGGTAGCGCTTCGCGCGCAAGAGGTCGGGAGAAGACGGGCCCTCGCTCTACATCGATCTCGCCGAGCGGCCCAGCGCCGACTCGCGGGAGGTGACGCCGGGCGTGGTCCTCGACTTTGATGCCGCCGGCGCCCTGGTCGGGATCGATATCGATCGCGCCAGCCGGCACCTCGACCTGTCCGGCCTGAGCTCGGGGAGCGTGCCGGTGGAACTGGTGGGCGGCCGCGCCGGCTGACCAGCACCTCTGCCCATCTTCCCGCCTGTGACGAGCCGATCCGGGTGACTGAGCGGCCGGCTCGATCTGCCCCATTTCCTGCCGGTCGTCCCGTTTCGTCGTGATCTGTCGATTTCCCCGCCGCCCGTTCGACTGATGGGCAGACGCGGCCTTAAACGACGGCGTGGTTTCGGGTAACAGGTTTGCAGGCGCCGCGGCCCCCGGCGCGGCGCGACGACGTAACCGACTCCGGAGACCCCATGCGACTCGCCCTCCGCTCCCTGGCCAAGTCCCCGGGCTTTGCCGCCGCCGTGGTCCTCACCCTGGCGCTCGGCATCGGCGCCAACACGGCCGTGTTCAGCGTGCTCCGCGGGGTCATGCTCCGCCCCCTGCCCCACCGGGACGGCGACCGGCTCCTCTACCTCCGCCAGTCCGCCGCGAACACCGGGCAGCAGGACATCTGGTTCTCGGTGCCCGAGATCGAGGACATCCGGGCCGGCGCCCCGTCGCTGGCCGCCGTGGGGGAGTTCTCGTCGCTCACCTTCAACCTCATCGGCGCGGGCGAGCCGGTGCAGGTGCAGGCCGGCATCGTCACCGGCAACTTCTTCGAGGTCATGGGGCTCGGCGCGGTGGTGGGCCGCACCCTCGACCGGCGCGACGACGGCCCCGCCGCCGCGCCCGCGATGATGCTCACCGACGCCTACTGGCGGCGCGCGTTCGGCGGCGACCCGGCCGTGATCGGGCGGGTGCTCCGGGTGAACGGCCGCTCCGCCGAGGTCGTGGGCGTGGCGGAGCCGGCGCCCGCCTTTCCGGTCGAGAACGACGTGTTCGTCAACATGGTGGTGAGCCCGCATCACCTGGACGCCACCATGGTGACGGGGCGGACCCACCGGATGACCTCGGTGTTCGCCCGGCTCGCGCCCGGGGCCACGCCGCGGCAGGCGCAGGTGGAGCTGGACGCGATCATGGCGCGGCTGCAGCGCGACCATCCCGACGCCTACGACCCCGCCGCCGGCTACACGGTGACCGCCACCCCGCTGCGCGACGCGCTCACCGAGCGCGCCCGGCGCAGCGTCCTCCTCCTGACCGCGACCGCCGGGCTGGTGCTCCTCACCGCCTGCGCCAACGTCGCCAACCTGGTGCTCACCCGGAGCCTGCGGCGCGAGCGCGAGCTGGCCATCCGCTGGGCGCTCGGCGCCGACCGCCGCCGGCTGCGCGCCCTGCTGCTCACCGAGACGGCGATCCTGGCCGCGGCGGGCGCGGCGCTGGGGCTCGCGATCGCGTACGCCGGCCTCGATCTGCTGGTGAGCTTCGCCGAGCGGTTCACGCCGCGCGCCGGCGAGATCCGGATGGACGGCGGCGTCCTCGCCTTCGCGCTGCTGGCGGCCACGGGCTCGGCGCTCCTCTTCGCCTTCGTCCCCTCGCTCCGGGGTCCCGAGGAGGCCGGCACCACGCTCACCCGCACCGGCACGCGCGCCACCGGCGCGGGGCAGCGGGTGCAGCGGGCGCTCATCGTGGCGCAGGTCGCGGCCACGGTGGCGGTGCTGACGGCGGCCGGCCTGCTCACCCGGACGCTGCTCCGGCTCTACGAGGTGGATCCCGGCGTGCAGATGGAGAACACGCTGACGATGGAGGTCCCGCTCG
>DASUSR010000356.1:0-5665 GCA_036375015.1 Gemmatimonadales bacterium | reverse complement strand
GCTCGTCCTCATCCTCGTGGTCCTCCTTCTCAGCCTGGGCGCCCGTCTGGCGCTCCGGCGGTTCACCGCCCATGGCTGAGCCCGCCGTTCAGCATGCCCCGGCGGGCGCGCCCGCGCCGGCGCGGACCCGCGCGCGGATGGAGACCGAGAAGCTCACGGCCATGTACGGCAAGTTCACCGCCGTGAAGGGCGTCTCGCTGGCCTTCCCGGCCAACCGGGTGCACGCCCTCATCGGGCCGTCGGGCTGCGGGAAGTCCACCTTCCTGCGCACCCTCAACCGGATGCACGAGATCTCGGAGGGGGGCTGGATCACCGGGCGGGTCCTGCTCGACGGGGAGGATATCTACGCCCCGCGGGTCAATGCGATGCAGCTCCGCCGCCGGGTCGGGATGGTGTTCCAGCGTCCCACCCCGTTTCCCACGATGTCCATCTACGACAACGTGGCCGCCGGCCTCCGGGTGAACGGAGGAATGTGCCGCGAGCAGATCGACTCGGTCGTCGAGCGCTCGCTCCGCCAGGCCGCGCTGTGGGACGAGGTGAAGGACCGCCTGCGGGCCAGCGCGATGGCCCTCTCCGGAGGTCAGCAGCAGCGGCTCTGCCTGGCCCGGACCATCGCCCCCTCGCCCGACGTCATCCTGCTGGACGAGCCCACGGCCTCGCTCGATCCCCAGGGCACCCAGCGGATCGAGGAGCTGCTCTTCGAGCTCAAGCAGGACTTCACCATCATCATCGTGACCCACAACATGCAGCAGGCGGCCCGGGTGTCGGACACGACCACCTTCTTCTACCTGGGCACCATGGTCGAGCACGGGCCGACGCGGCAGATCTTCACCGCGCCCCGGAACGAGCAGACCGAGGCCTACATCACCGGGAGGTTCGGATGAGCGCCGCTGTGCGCGTCCAGCCGCCGTTCACGCCCACGCCCCGCGCGACCTTCGCCCCGCGCGCGCCGGCCGGCCCCGCCGCCGAGCGCGGCTCGCCGGCGGTGGAGGTGCACGGCTTCAGCTTCGCCTACGGTCCCCGCCGGGTGCTGCGCGATCTCCGGTTCTCCATCCAGCGGACGGCGGTCACCGCCATCATCGGGCCGTCGGGATGCGGCAAGTCCACCTTTCTCCGGTCCATCAACCGGCTCAACGAGCTGATTCCGGGCGTGCGGCACGAGGGCGACATCCTGGTGGAGGGCCGCTCGGTGTACGCCCCCGGCACCGACCTGGTGGCCCTGCGGCAGCGGGTCGGGATGGTGTTTCAGCGGCCCAACCCGTTTCCCAAGAGCGTGTTCGACAACGTGGCCTACGGGCCCGCGCTCAACCGCCTGGTGCCCAGGCGGGACCTGCCCGACCTGGTGGAGCGCTGCCTCCGCCAGGCCGCCCTGTGGGACGAGGTGAAGGACCGGCTGGAGGAGCCGGGCACCAGCCTCTCCGGGGGGCAGCAGCAGCGGCTCTGCATCGCCCGCGCGCTGGGCAACCAGCCCGAGCTGCTCCTCATGGACGAGCCCTGCTCGGCGCTGGACCCGATCGCCACCCAGCGGGTCGAGGAGCTGATCTTCGAGCTCAAGAAGGACTACACGATCGTCATCGTCACGCATAACATGCAGCAGGCGGCGCGGGTGTCCGATTTCACCGGCTTCTTCGATCGGGGCGAGCTCATCGAGTTCGGCGAGACCGAGCGGATCTTCACCACTCCGGCCCACGAGCGGACCGAAGCCTACATCACCGGGAGGTTCGGATGAGCCTCGACATCCATCGCCACTTTCACGACGAGCTGAGCCACGTCAAGGTGCGCCTGCTCACCATGTCGGGCGAGGCCGAAGCGGCGCTCGGCCTCGCGGTCGAGGCCCTGCTGGAGCGCGACAGCGAGAAGGCGCGCCGGGTGATCGTCGGCGACCGGGTCATCGACAGCATGGAGGTGGAGATCGAGGAGCAGTGCATCAATCTCCTCGCCCTCCAGCAGCCCATGGCGCGGGATCTCCGCATGCTCACCTGCGCCCTCAAGATCGCCAACGATCTGGAGCGGGTGGGCGACCACGCGGTCAACATCGCCCAGTCGGCCGAGCGGCTCAATCAGAGCCGGCCGATCGCTCCCGAGCCCGAGATCGTGGACATGGCGCGCCTCGCCCGGGACATGCTCTCGGATGCCCTGGAGGCCTTCATCCGCGGCGACGCGGCCGCGGGGCGCGAGGTCTGCCTGCGGGACGACAGGGTGGACGCGCTCCACCGGTCGGTCTTCCGCATCCTGCTCACCCACATGATGGAAGACCCCCACATGATCGGAGCGGGCATGGAGCTGTTCCTGGTGAGCCGGAATCTCGAGCGGGTGGCCGACCTGGCCACCAACATCGGAGAGGACGTCGTCTTCCTGGTCGAGGGCAAATCCATCAAGCACCACGCGGAAGACCGGGGGGAGGCACGGCAGCCGGCATGACCGCCCGCGCGTCGGAGGCGCCCGCTCCGACCCGGGAGCGCATCGCCGCCATCGACGTCGGCTCCAACTCGGTCCGCCTCCTGGTGGCCGAGTACGACTCCGCCTCGGGCCTCTCGGTCATCGACGAGCTCAAGGACCATCCCCGCCTCGCCGCCGGCCTTGCCGCCACGGGCTGTCTCCAGGAGCCGGCCATGGACCGGGCCCTCCAGGCGCTCGCCCGGATGCGCGAGGTGTGCCAGCGGCGGGGCGTGCGCCGGATCGCCGCCGTCGCCACCGCCGCCGTGCGCGAGGCCGAGAACGGGCCCTGGTTCGTGCGGCGGGTGCGGCAGGAGCTCGACATCCCGCTCCGCATCATCGACCCGGAGACCGAGGCCGCGCTCTCCTACCGGTCGGTGGCGCATCATTTCCACCTGGCCGGGGAACGGGCACTCATCGCCGACATCGGGGGCGGCAGCCTCGAGCTGATCGGGGCGGTGGACGGCCTGGTCGAGCTCACCCTCTCGCTCCCGCTCGGCGCGGTCCGCCTCACCGAGATGCACCTGCCCGGCGAGCGCGCCACCCACAAGGAGATCGTGCAGCTCCGGGCCGAGGTGCGGCGCCGGCTCAAGCGGTCCATCTCGGGAAAGGAATGGGCCGGCGCCACCGTCATCGGCTCCGGCGGCACCTTCACCAGCCTCGGGCGCATGGTGCAGACCCGGCGCGGGCTCTCCCCGGGTGACCCGGTGCACGGGGTCTCCATCAATACCGCCGAAGTGGAGCAGCTCCTCGACTGGCTCGCCAGCCGCACCCCCGAGCAGCGGCGCCAGGTGCCCGGGCTCAACCCGGAGCGCGCCGACATCATCCTGGCGGGCCTGGCGGTCACGGCGGAGCTGCTCGAGCGGGTGCGGGCGAGAAGTCTGACGGTGAGCGCGTTCGGGCTCCGGGAAGGTCTCCTGCTGGAGATGGCCGGCGCCGAGGAGCCCGTGGTGCCGGATCCCCTCCGGCTCTTCCGGGAGTTCGCCGAGCGCTGCCAGTCCGACCGGCGGCACGTCGAACAGGTGCGCCACCTGGCGCTGCTCCTCTTCGATCAGCTCGGCCGGGAGCTGGGCTGTGCCCCGGGCGAGCGGACCCTGCTCGAGGCCGCGGGGCTGCTGCACGACGTGGGGCAGCTGGTGAGCTACCGCAAGCATCACAAGCACAGCTTCCAGCTCATCATGCACGCGGAGCGGCTGGGCCTCTCCGCTCGCGACCGGCTGCTCGTGGCCCTGATCAGCCGGTATCACCGCCGCACGCCGCCCCGCCGCAAGCACCCCGAGTTCGCGGCGCTGCCGCCCGCCGACCAGCAGATCGTGCGGCGGCTCAGCGGCCTGCTCCGGGTCGCCGACGGTCTGGACCGCGGGCACACCGCGCCGGTGGACTCGCTGACCACCAGGCTCGCGCAGGACGCCCTCACGATCGACCTCGTGCCCCGGGTCCCCGGCACCGATCTCGGGCTCGAGTGCTGGGGCGGGCTCCGCAAGGCCAACCTCCTGAGCAAGCTCCTGTCGCGCGACGTGGAGATCCGCGCGGCCGGCTGACCCCGCCGGTCTGGCCGTTCCCCGCGGGGCGCCCTATTCTTGGGACGCCTCCCCTGGGAACTCCGAATGGCGGTGCTCGACGCGCTCTCCCGGTTGCGGGCGGCCCTGGCCGGTCGCTACACGATCGAGCGCGAGCTCGGCCGCGGCGGCTGGGCCACGGTCTATCTCGCCCGCGACCTCAAGCACGACCGGCCGGTCGCGCTCAAGGTGCTCCGCTCCGAGCTCGCCGGCGCGCTCGGACCCGGCCGCTTCCTACGCGAGATCACCATCGTCGGCCGGCTCACCCATCCGCACGTGCTGCCCCTGTACGATTCCGGCGAGGCCGACGGCGCGCTCTACTACGTCATGCCCTTCATCGAAGGGGAGACGTTGCGGCAGCGGCTGGACCGGGAGCACCAGCTCCCGCTGCCGGACGTCCTGGGCATCACGAGGCAGCTCGCCGAGGCCCTCGCGTTCGCCCACGCCCACGAGGTGATCCACCGCGACATCAAGCCGGAGAACATACTTCTCGAGGCGGGCGACCAGGCCTACCTGGCCGACTTCGGGATCGCGCGGGCGGTGCAGGCGGCGAGCGGCGACACCATCTCCGAGCCGGGGCTCGCCGTCGGCACCCCGGCGTACATGAGCCCCGAGCAGGCGGCGGGACTCGGGCACCTCGACGGCCGCAGCGACTTGTACAGCCTGGGCTGCGTGGTCTACGAGATGCTCACCGGAGAGCCGCCCCACACCGGACCCACCGCCCAGGCCATCATGGCACGGCAGCAGGCCGAGACGCCGCGCTCCATCCGGGTCCTCCGCCCCTCGGTTCCCGAGGAGGTGGAGCGGGCCGTGCTGACCGCCCTGGCCAAGTCTCCCGCCGACCGGTTCGCGAGCGTGTCCCGGTTCGCCGAGGCGCTCACCCGGGCCGCGGGCGGCGACCCGGACGGGCGGCGCGGGCTCCGGGTCGCCGGACGATGGCTCCCGATCGCGCTGGCGGCGATCCTCGCGCTCGCCGGAATCGCCTGGTTCGTGAGCCGGACCGCCCGGCCCTCCGGCCGGGCCGAGCCGGCGGCCGCTCCCACGCGCATCGCGGTGCTCTACTTCGATGAGCCCGGCGGGCGCCAGCCCCTCCGCTCCGTGGCCGATGGCCTTACCGAGGACCTGATCGATGCCTTGGGGCGTGTGCCCATACTCCACGTCATCTCGCCCAACGGCGTGCGCCCGTTCCTCGGCCGAGCCGCCCCGCCCGACAGCATCGGGCGCGAGCTCCGCGTGGGGACGCTGGTCGGCGGGAGCGTCGAGCGCTCCGGAGACGTGCTGCGGGTGACGGTGAGGCTGATCGATGCGCCGAGCGGGCTCCAGCTCCAGAGCCGCACCCTGGAATACCCCTTCCACCAGCTCTTCACCCTGGAAGCCCAGCTGGCCGAGGAGGTGTCCCGATTTCTGCGGGAGCGGCTCGGCAAGGAGATCGTGCTGCGGGAGCGGCGAAGGCGCACGGGCAGCGTGGCCGCGTGGGAGCTGGCGCAGGAGGGGGCCGGCTGGCAGGAGGCGGCGCGTATCCTTCACCGGGACGGCGACCTTGCGGCCGCCCGCAGGGCGCTCGACACGGCCGACTCGCTCTTCGCCCGG
This sequence comes from Gemmatimonadales bacterium, assembly GCA_036375015.1. Classification (GTDB taxonomy): domain Bacteria; phylum Gemmatimonadota; class Gemmatimonadetes; order Gemmatimonadales; family GWC2-71-9; genus CAVVWJ01. Next base: position 80 of record DASUSR010000356.1, on the reverse strand, counting down.
GCGGGCCGGCTCGACCCGGGATGGCTCGAGCCGACGGTGGACCGCGGCTGGCTGGCGGTCGACCGCATGCGGCTCTTCGA
>DASUSR010000355.1:0-3666 GCA_036375015.1 Gemmatimonadales bacterium | reverse complement strand
GTGGGCTTGACCCGGACGAGGTGACGGTCGAGCACCTGTCGGAGGAATCGCCGCAGCATCTGCTCGGCAATCGTGAAGTCGGCGATCACGCCGTCCTTCATGGGACGCACCGCCCGGATCCCCTCGGGGGTGCGCCCGAGCATCCGCTTGGCCTCGAGCCCCACGCCGAGGACCGCACCGGTTTCCGCATCGACCGCCACCACCGACGGCTCGTCCAGCACCACCCCCTCCCCCTTCACGAGGACGAGCGTGTTGGCGGTGCCGAGATCGACGGCGATCTGCCTGGCGGGACGCCAGGTCTTGCGAAGGGGCGGACGGGGCGGTGGCAGGTCGGGTTGGAGCTCGATGGCGGCGGTCACGCTGAGCGTCCTTCCGGTGCAGGATGGTTGCAGAATTCCGGCGCGCTCGCGTTTCACGCCGGCTGGAGTCGCCAAAATCGCAGGTTCGGCAAAGTGGTCCAAGTTTTGTGCCACCGCTTACATTACTCCCCCCATGTCCACCGCCGCCCTCCTCCCCGACCGCAACGAATTGCGCGAGCTCCTGACCCTCGCGCTGCCGGTCGTGGCCGTCCAGGTGGGGCTCATGACGATGGGGGTCGCGGACTCGATCATGGTCGGCGGCATCTCCGCCGCCGCGCTCGCGGGCACCGCGCTCGGCAACGTCTGGTTCTTCGCGGCGGCCGTCTTCGGGATGGGGATCCTCCTGGCGCTCGATCCGGTCGTCTCCCAGGCCGTGGGCGCGGGCGACGAGGCGGGGGTGGGGCGTGCGGTGCAGCGCGGGTTCCTCCTCTCGCTCCTGATCTCGCTCCCGGTCTCGCTCCTGCTCCTCATGACCGGCCCGGTGCTGACCGCGCTGGGACAGCCGGCGGAGGTGGTGCCGATCGCCGAGGGGTACGTGCTGCGCGAGGTGCCGAGCGTCTTCCCCTTCTACGCCTTCATCGTCGTGCGCCAGACGCTCCAGGCGATGGGGCGGCTCGCGCCGATCGTCTGGGTGATCGTCGCGGCCAACGTCGCCAACGTCGCCCTCAACGCGGTGCTGATTCACGGCCTCCTCGGCTTTCCCGAGTTCGGCGTCAACGGCTCGGCGTGGGCCACGACGATTGCCCGGTGGCTCATGCTCGTGCTGCTCATCCGGGTCGCCTGGGATTCGCTCCGGCCGACGCTCGTGCCGATCCGCCCCGAGAGCTTCGCGGCGGCGCCGATCGGCCGGATGCTCGCCATCGGCGCGCCGATCGGCGCCCACATGCAGCTCGAGTTCGGCGTGTTCGGGGTCGTCGGCATCCTGATGGGCCGCCTCGGGACGGAGGCGGTCGCCGCGCACCAGATCGCCCTGAACCTCGCCTCGCTCACCTTCATGGTTCCGCTGGGCGTGGCGACGGCGGGGACGATCCTGGTGGGCCGGTCGGTGGGGGAGGGACGCCCCGACCGGGCGCGGCGCTCGGCGCGGGCCGCCTTGGTGGTGGGGGTCGGGTTCATGGTGCTCACGGCCGCCATCTTTCTCGGCGTGCCGCGGCTCCTCGCGGCGGTGTACTCCCGGGATGCGGCGGTGGTGGCGCTCGCGGCGGCGCTGATTCCGCTCGCCGGGGTATTCCAGGTCTTCGACGGCCTGCAGGTCGTGTCGTCGGGCGTGCTCCGCGGGCTGGCGGACACCCGCTACCCGATGATCATCGGCCTCGTCGGCTTCTGGCTCCTCGGGCTGCCGATCAGCCTCTATCTGGGCTTTTCGCTGCGGTGGGGCCCGACCGGTCTCTGGTGGGGCCTGGTGGTCGGGCTCGCCTCGGTCTCCCTCCTGCTCCTCGCGCGGGTACGGGCCCGGTTCGGACGGGAGCTGAGCCGGGTGATCATTGATCTTCCGCCGCCACAGCGACTTGGCGACCTCGCTGGTTGACAAATCGGGGCCGCGGACCCATCTTTGGGTGCTGCGGAGAGCGTGAACCACCGGTTCTCCCTTCGCATACACCAGTGGACTCATGGGGACCTGGCGTAGTCAGGTCCCCTTTCAAATTGAGTCCGGGCTCGCGCGGGCCAGGATAACGCGTCACAACGTCGGCAGGTACGGCAACACCGGAACTCCGACCAACAACTAGTGAGGAGTACCGCATGCGTACCACCGGCAAGGTGAAGTGGTTCAACGACGCCAAGGGCTTTGGGTTCATTACCCCCGACGGCGGCGAGAAGGACTGCTTCGTGCATCACACCGCCATCCAGGGTCAGGGCTTCAAGTCGCTGGCCGAGGGCGAGGCCGTCGAGTTCGACATCGTGCAGGGCCAGAAGGGCCCGGCGGCGGAGAACGTCAAGAAGACGGGCGCCTGAGCAACAGGCAATCAGGGGGCTGCATCGCAGGATGCAGCCCCTCCGTTTCAAACCTCATTCGGGTGTGGGAATGATCGAGATCCGGTTGTCCGAGAACGACAGCATCGAGTGGGCCATCAAGGCGTTCAAGCGCAAGATGCAGCGGTCGGGCATTCTCCGTGAGCTGCGCCAGAAGCGCTATTACACCAAGCCCAGTGTCGCTCGGCAGCTCAAGTCGGCCGCAGCCCAGCGCCGCAAGCGCAAGGAGCGGCAGGGCCGCTGACGTCCCGCGCCTACGGCGCGACGACGGGAAGCCGCGCCGGATCGAGACTCCGACGCACCAGGAAGAGTGTGGGCCGCCGGTCGAAATCCTCGATCGGCGGCCCTGACCGTTCCAGGAGCCGCTTGCGCTGGGCCGCATAGGCGGCTGCCCGCGCCGGATCGGGGAACGCAATTGTATCGCTTCTGAGCTCGAACTCCGCAGCATTTCCCAGAATCGCAAGCACGCTGTCGGCATCGGCGAGCAGGGACTCGGCGAGATCGGCTGCCGCGAATGGCTCCCGGAGGACCGGGCGCGTCTCCCACGCCCGCCGGTCGGGCTCACTCCATCCCGCGCGGGTCGTCTGGAACACGGCCGTGTCGCCGTAGGCCTGGTCGAGCAGCACCGCCCGCCGGTGGTACTGGCCGATGACGTTGGCCGCCGACGCGATGCGCCGCCTCGCCGCTCGTGCGCCGAGGGGGCTGGCGAACGAGTTGACGCCGAAGACCTGGGGAAACCCGACGGTCTCCATCTCCGAGGCGAGCTGCGCCCGTGACTGGGCCACCGCCGCCGCGTGGCGGGCGATCAGCTCCGCCACGCCCACCGGCGCCCGCGGGTCGGAGCGCGCGGTGGATACCGGTGCAGGGGGCGGCGCGGGAGCGCCGGTGTCGGGCTCGTCCGGCCGAAGGAGCGTCGAGGGCGGCGGCGCCGGCTGGTAGGCGGGCGCCGTCGGATCGGCGGCCGGCGCCTGCCGGGCCTGCCACCACTGCCAGCCATACCACGCCCCGGCCCCCAGCCCCGCAATGAGGAGGAGCCGAACCACCACCCTCCCGGCCGATCGGCGTCGTTCCGGAGGCGCAGGCTCCTCCCGCACCGTCGCCTCTCGCCGCAGGGGCTCGGGCGCGAGCCGTTCCGCCGGGGGCGGCGGCGCGGGCGGCCGGGCCACACCCGGTTTGGTGCGGCCGAGCTCCAGGTTCGAGAGGGTCTTGCTGAGCAGGGCGTCCACGTCGTCCGAGCGCAGGAGGGGCTCGGCCTTCCGGGCCAGCGGCGGCGCGGGCGCCGGGGGAGCCGGGACCGGGGCCGTCCGGGCTGCCGGCGGAGGAGCCGCGGGGGCGG
>DASUSR010000354.1:0-4637 GCA_036375015.1 Gemmatimonadales bacterium | reverse complement strand
GATCCGCCATGGAGCGCCGGCGCCGCTGCCGCCCGATCGGGCCGCGGCCCGCCGGCTGCTCGCGGAGCGGGGGTGGAGGGATACCGACCGCGACGGCGCGCCCCTGTCGCTCAGCCTCATCTACCCCAATACCAGCGGCATCCGGCGCCAGATGGCTCTCATGATTCAGGAGCAGTGGCGGACCGTCGGTGTCCGGGCCGAGCTGGTCCAGCTCGAGGGTCCGCTGTGGAACGAGCGGCGCACGGCCGGCCAGTTCGACGTGGACTTCTCGGCCGCGCTCCAGGATCCCTCGCCGTCGGGACTCACCCAGAGCTGGTCCTGCGCCGGCGGGAGCAACGTCGCCGGATTCTGCGACCCGGCGGTGGACTCGCTGCTGGAGGACGCCATCCACGGTCGCGGCGAGCCGTTGCGTGTCTGGCACGCGGCGCTTCGCCGCATCGAAGCCACCGCCCCCGCGACGTTCCTCTACGCGCCGGTCTACGTCTACGCCGTTCACCGGCGCTACCAGGACGTGGTCATCCGGCCCGAATCCTCCTGGTTGGCCCTCTGGCGCTGGTCGGTGCGGGGAGCGGCCACCGAGCGGCCCGCCGGCTACTAGATGGGCCGCTGGCTGGCGCACCGGCTGGCTCAGGCGGCGATCACCTTCGCCGTAGTCGTGGTGCTGCTGTTCGTGCTGATGCGACTGGCCCCGGGCGAGCCGCTCTCCCGGCTGCAGGACGGCCGCCAGATGAGCCCCGAGGAGATCGCCTGGCTGCGGGCCGTCTACCAGCTCGACCAGCCGATCGGCACGCAGTTCGTCGCGTTCCTCCGGGGGGTCGGCCGGGGCGACCTCGGCAGCTCCATCGCCTACGGGGTCCCGGTCACCACGCTGATCCGCAGCCGGCTGCCGGCCACCCTGCTGCTGGGCGGAAGCGTGATCCTGCTCAACTTCACGGTGGGACTGTGGCTCGGGGTGCGGCAGGCGGTGCGGCGCGGCGGTGTGGAGGATCGCTGGCTCGGCGCGCTCTCCCTGGCGGGGTATGCCACTCCCTCGTTCTGGCTGGGCCTCGTGCTCGCCTGGGCGGTCGGCGTCGAGCTGCGGTGGCTGCCGACCGGCGGCATGAGCAGTCCGCTGCTGCCCGCGGATGCCGGACCGGTCACGCGCATGCTCGACGTCGCCGCCCACCTCGTTCTCCCCGCCCTCACCCTCTCGATCGTCACCATCGCGGGCACCATGCGCTACCAGCGCAGCGCCATGCTCGAGGTCCTGCGCCTTCCTTATATAGTGACCGCGCGGGCCAAAGGCGTGCCCGAGGAAGCGGTCACCTGGCGGCATGCCTGGAGGAACGCCCTGTTTCCGGTGGTCACCCTGTTCGGTCTGTGGCTCCCGGTGCTGGTGACCGGCTCGGTGTTCGTCGAGGCGGTGTTCGCGTGGCCGGGGCTGGGCTCTCTCGCGGCGGGCGCGGTGGGCGGCCGGGACTATCCGCTTCTGATGGGCACGTCGCTCCTCGCGGCGGGGCTCGTGATCGCCGCCAACGTTCTCACCGACATCGCCTACTCGGTTCTCGACCCGCGGGTCCGGTACTCGTGAGCCCATCGGGCGCCTTGCTCCGGGCCGCCTGGGGCGACCCGCGCGGGCGCGCGGGAGCTCTGGTGCTTGCGGCGATCGCCGCCGTCGCGGTCGTCGGGCCGGCGCTCCTGCCCGATCCCGCGCTGCAGTTCGACCCGGTGAACGGCGCCAACCTGCCTCCGGGGCCGGCCCACTGGCTCGGCACCGACGCGCTGGGCCGCGATCTGCTCTCCCGCGTGGTCTCCGGCGCCCGCGTCTCGCTGGCGGTGGCGGTCATCGCGGTCGCGCTCTCGGTGAGCGTGGGCGCCGCCGTAGGTCTGGTGAGCGGCTATCTCGGCGGCGCCGCCGACGCCGCTCTCATGCGGCTGGTGGACGGCGCGCTCGCGATTCCGCGGCTGTTTCTCCTCCTGCTGGTGCTTGCCGCGGCCGAGCGGCTGGCCCTGCCCGTGCTGATCCTGCTGATCGGGACGACCGGCTGGTTCGCGACCGCGCGGCTGGTCCGCGGCGAGGTCCTGCGGCTCCGCGAGGAGACCTACGTGCGCGCGGCGGAGGCGCTCGGCGCGGCCCGGCGCCGGGTTATCTTCCGGCACCTGCTGCCCAACACGCTGGGCCCGCTGCTGGTGGCGGCCACGCTCGGCGTCGGCGACGTGATCCTGCTCGAGGCGGGGCTGTCCTTCCTCGGACTGGGCGTGCAGCCGCCCACGCCGTCGTGGGGCGGCATGATCCTCGACGCCAAGCCGGTGCTGGTGCAGGCGCCGTGGGCCGGCATCTTCCCCGGCCTCGCCATCGTGGCCACCGTGCTGGCCGCCAACCTGTTCGGCGACGCGCTCCGCGACGCCGTCGATCCCCGAAGCGCATGAGCCGAGTCCTCGAGGTCGAGAATCTGCGCGTCTCCTTTCCGTCCGCCGGGGGTGAGCGGTTTCTCGCGGTGGACGGGGTGAGCTTCACCCTGGACCGGGGCGAGACGCTCGCGCTGGTCGGAGAGTCGGGGTGCGGCAAGAGCGTGACCAGCCTCGCGCTGCTGCGGCTGGTGCCCTCGCCCGGTCGGATCGAGAGCGGGAGCGCGATCCGCCTGGGGGAGACGGACGTGCTGGCCCTCCAGGGAGAGGCGCTCCGGCGGATTCGCGGACGGCGGGTCGGGATGATCTTCCAGGACCCGATGACCTCGCTCAATCCGGTGTTCACGGTCGGGGACCAGATCGCGGAGGGCGTCCGGGCGCACTTTCCCGTCTCGCGGCGGGAAGCGCGCGAGCGCTCGCTGCGGCTGCTCCAGGAGGTCGGCATCCCCGACCCAGCGGCCCGGCTCGACGCCTACCCTCACCAGCTCAGCGGCGGAATGCGGCAGCGGGTGATGATCGCGATCGCCCTCTCCGCCGAGCCCGAGATCCTGGTGGCGGACGAGCCCACCACTGCGCTCGACGTGACGGTCCAGGCGCAGATCCTCGAGGTCCTCGATCGCCTGCGCGCCAGCCGGGGCATGGCCGTCCTCCTCATCACGCACGACCTCGGGATCGTCGCGGGCCGCGCCGACCGGGTCGCCGTCATGTACGCCGGCCAGATCGTGGAGGAGGCTCCCACCGCGAGCCTGTTCGCCCGGCCCTCGCATCCCTACACCCAGGGGCTCTTCGCCTCGGTCCCCCGCATCACCGGCCCGGTGCGCCGGCTCACCCCGATCAGCGGCAGTGTCCCCGCGCCGACCGCGTGGCCGTCAGGCTGCCGGTTCCGGCCCCGGTGTCCGCAGGCCTTTGCGCGAAGCGAGGTCATGCCGCCCCTGCTGCCGGTCGGGCCGGGCCACCGCATGCGCTGCTGGCTCGCCGAGGAGCCCACCGCGCCGTGACGCTGCTGCAGGTGCGCGACCTGGTGAAGCACTACACGACCGCCGGCCTGTTCCGCCGGAGCGAGCGGCCGGTGCGCGCCGTGGACGGAGTGTCCTTCGAGATCGCGCGGGGCGAGACCCTGGCGCTGGTGGGCGAGTCGGGCTGCGGGAAGTCCTCGGTCGGCCGGACGCTGCTCCGGCTACAGGAGCCGACCAGCGGGAGCGCGCACTTCGAAGGCACCGACGTCTTCGCGCTCGACCGGCGTGCGCTCCGCCGGCTCCGCCGGCGGATGCAGATCATCTTCCAGGATCCCTACAGCTCGCTCAACCCCCGGATGACCGTCGGCGCGGCGATCGCGGAAGGCATCGAGATCCACCGGCTGGCCTCGGGCGCGGGGATCGGACGGCGGGTCGCCGCGCTGCTCGAGGAAGTCGGGCTCGACCCCGGCTACGCCCGGCGCTACCCGCACGAGTTCTCCGGCGGCCAGCGGCAGCGCATCGGCATCGCGCGAGCGCTCGCGGTCGAGCCGGCGTTCATCGTCTGCGACGAGCCGGTCTCCGCCCTGGACGTCTCGGTCCAGGCGCAGGTCCTCAACCTGCTCGCCGATCTCCAGCGCGAGCGCGGACTGGCCTACCTCTTCATCGCGCACGACCTCGCCGTCGTGCGACAGATCGCGCGCCGCGTCGCCGTGATGTACCTGGGGCGTATCGTCGAGGAGGGGCCGACGGAGCAGCTGCTCCAGGCGCCGCGTCATCCCTATACCGTCGCCCTCCTCTCGGCCGTGCCCGAGCCCGATCCGACGCTGCGGCGCTCCCGCATCGTGCTCGGCGGCGATCTCCCCAGTCCGTCCAACCCGCCCCCCGGTTGCCCCTTCCACACCCGCTGCTTCCACCCCGCGCGGAACGAGCGCTGCCGCACCGAAGTCCCGGCGCTGCGCCCGGTCGGGTCCACGGTGGCGGCCTGCCACTACGCCGAAAGCACTCCCGCGCCCGATCTATCTGAAGCATCATAATTTAGCAGATTTACTTGAAGTGGTTTATCAGATTCCACTCCAGTCCGTGAGTCGCCTCACGGCCTCGAGAGCGTCAGTGTGGCATCTTGAGCTCGCAGGTCACACTCTGAATTACGGAGGCCATCATGGCTGACAAGAAGGATATGGCGACCGAAGGAACCGAGGATCGTCTGAAGGGTGCCGGCAATCAGGCCGGCGGGCGCATCCGGAATGCCGTCGGCGGCGCCACCGGCGACACCAGCGAGCAGGTGAAGGGGAA
>DASUSR010000353.1:0-9392 GCA_036375015.1 Gemmatimonadales bacterium | reverse complement strand
GAGCCACAGCCAGTCGGCGACGGCCGGCACCCGCTCGGCCGCGCGGCGGTAGGTGGCGGCGGCGCTGTCGCGCGCACCGGTGCGCTCGAGCGCCCGCGCGAGCAGCACGAGCCGCTCCGCGTCGGTGGCGGGCTCGGCCGCCGGCGAAGCCGCGAGCGCGTGCACCAGCGCCGCTGAATCCTGTCGGGCCTCCAGGGCGGACCGGGCGAGCAGGATCCGTCCCCGCCCGTTGAACAGGGTGTCGAGCCATTGCTCGCCCTCGAGCAGCCGGCCCACTTCCCGCCATCCCTTCCACTGGCTCGCCGCCGTGGCGGCCAGGTAGACCGCGGCCGCGCTCCGGCGGCTGGAGTCGGCGAGCACCGGCGCCACCAGCCGGCTCGCCTGCCAGGGACGGCCCCGCTCCAGCGCGCCGCGGACGTCGAGAAGTACCGTATCGCCATCGACGCGAAGCCGGGACGGGAGGAGCGAGTCCGGGGCGTGCGGCTGGGCCGTGGGGGAGGCCAGCGAGAAGAGCAACCAGAGCTTGGTCAGGGGCATCGGCACCGGTCCGGGAAGCGGCGGGGAGACCGCTCTTTCATGCAAGAACTACACCGCCCATGGGACCCACCCCGGACGCGGCAACGCGGCGATGCCGCCGAGACCGTGGCACCGCCGCTGCGGGAGTTCTGCGCCATTCGTTGCAGTTTGGGCGTTACTTTGGAGGCATGACCGAGGAGGATGGCCGGGTCCGGCTCGACAAGTGGCTCTGGGCCGCGAGGTTCTACAAGACCCGCGCGCTGGCAGCGGAGGCGATCGCGGGAGGGAAAGTGCAGGTCAACGGTGACCGGGTGAAGCGGGCCAAGCCGCTGCAGGCGGGCGATGAGGTGCGCATCCGTCAGGGCCCCTACGAGCACCTCGTGGTGGTGCGGGCGCTGTCGGAGCGGCGGGGCCCGGCTGCCGAGGCGGTGTTGCTCTACGAGGAACGGCCCGAAAGCGTGGCGGCTCGGGAAGCGATGGCGGTCCAGCTCAAGAGCGTCCACTCGGCGTTCGTGACCGACCTGAAGGGCAGACCGACGAAGCGGGACCGGCGGGAGATCGAGCGGCTGAAGGGGAGGCGGGGCTGAGGGCCGGCGGCCCTCCAGCCCTCAGGTCGTCATGTTCTCCACCATCGCGTTGCCGAACTCCGAGGTGCGCAGCAGCGTCGCCCCGCTCATGAGGCGCTCGAAGTCGTAGGTCACCCGTTTCTGGGCGATGGTGCGCTCCAGGGACGCGACGATGAGGTCGGCCGCCTCGGACCAGCCCAGATAGCGGAACATCATCTCGCCGGAGAGGATCACCGAGCCGGGGTTGACCTTGTCCTGGCCCGCGTAGCGAGGGGCGGTACCGTGGGTGGCCTCGAAGATGGCGTGGCCGGTGAGGTAGTTGATGTTGGCCCCCGGCGCGATCCCGATCCCGCCCACCTGCGCGGCCAGCGCGTCGGAGATGTAATCGCCGTTCAGGTTCATGGTGGCGATCACCGAGTATTCCCGCGGCCGGGTGAGGATCTGCTGGAGAAAGGCGTCGGCGATCACGTCCTTGATCACCGGCCCGTCGGGCACCCGGCACCAGGGACCGCCGTCGATCTCGGTGGCGCCGTACTCCTCGCGGGCCACCTGGTAGCCCCAGTCGCGGAACCCGCCCTCGGTGAACTTCATGATGTTCCCCTTGTGCACCAGGGTGACGCTGGGGAGGCGGTGGCTGACGGCATAGTCGATCGCCGAGCGGATGAGCCGCTTGGAGCCCTCCTCGGAGATCGGCTTGATGCCGATCGCGCTGCTCTCGGGGAAGCGGATCGACTGGGCTCCCATCTCCGTCCGGAGGAACTCGACCACCCGCCGGGCCTCGCTGGTGCCGGCCTTGTACTCGATCCCCGCGTAGATGTCTTCGGTGTTCTCGCGGAAGATGATCATGTTGACGTCCTGCGGCGCCTTGACCGGGGAGGGAACCCCCTCGAACCAGCGCACCGGGCGGACGCAGGCGTAGAGATCGAGCTTCTGCCGGAGCGCCACGTTGAGCGAGCGGAACCCGCCGCCCACCGGGGTGGTGAGCGGGCCCTTGATGGCCACCAGATGGTGGTCGATGGCGGCAAGAGTATCGTCCGGCAGCCAGCTGTTCATCCGGTCCTTCGCCTTCTCGCCGGCGAAGACCTCGAACCAGGCGATGCGGCGCGCGCCGCCGTAGGCGATCCGCACCGCGCTGTCGAAGACGTGCCGGGAGGCACGCCAGATGTCGGGACCGGTGCCGTCGCCCTCGATGAACGGGATGATGGGCTGCGCGGGGACCTGCAGCGTCCCCCCGCGCATGGTGATCGACTCCCCTTCGGTGGGGGGCTGGAGGTCCCGGTACCGGGGCATGATCGAGGCGGACATGGAACGCGATCCTTCGAGTGTGACGCGATGAGAGCGGGACGGGAATCCACGCTGAATCTGGCGGGATCGGTGCCGGACGGCAACCGAGACAGCGCCGACGCCGCGGCGGCCGCGGTGGAGGCGATCGGCTCGGCCTGGGAGCGCTACACGGCGGGCTTCGAGGCGATCACCCGTCGCGCCCGGCAGCGATTCGAGCGGCGGGACTGGGCCGGGGCGCAGAACGACGCCGCGGAGCGGCTGACCCTCTACCGTGTGCACCTCGACGCCGCGGTGGCCGACGTCCGGGACCTGCTCGGCGACGCGGTGATGGAGCGGACGCTCTGGGCGCTGGTCCGGACCGAGCACGCCCGGCGCGCGGCCGGACGGCCCGATGCCGAGCTGGCCCGCACGTTCTTCAACTCGGTGACCCGGCGGATCTTCAGTACCGTCGGCGTGGATGCCTCGATCGAGTACCTGGACGCGACGGTGCCCGCGGCGGATGCGGGGACGTGGGAGGCGCTGGTGGCCACCCACCCGGCGGATCGAGTGGACGCGGAGCTGGTCCGCCGCATCCTCGGCGCCTGCAGCTGGTCGGTGCCCTACGCCGAGCTCGACCGTGACGCCGCCGTGGTCGCCGCCGTCATCGCCGAGCGGCTGGGGACGGCGGCGGCCGCACCGCTCACGGTCGAGATGCTGCGGCCGGTGTTCTTCCGGAACAAGGGAGCGTACCTGGTCGGGCGGCTGCGGTGCGGCGAGGCCGTCTGCCCCCTGGTGCTTCCCCTCCTCCACGCGGAGCGCGGCATCGTGGTGGACGCGGTGCTGATGACGGAGAACGAGGCCAGCGTGGTGTTCGGCTTCAGCTGGTCGTACTTCAGGGTGGAGGTGCCGCACCCCCGCGCGATGGTCGAGTTCCTCGGCTCCATCATGCCCTACAAGCGGGTGGACGAGCTGTACACCGCGATCGGCTTCAACAAGCACGGCAAGACCGAGCTGTTCCGCAGCCTCATGCGGCACCTCGACGAGCCGGAGGCCCGCTTCGCCTTCGCCGAGGGAGACGAGGGGATGGTGATGGCGGTCTTCACCCTCCCGGCGTTCAACGTGGTGTTCAAGGTCATCAAGGACAGCTTCGACGCACCCAAGAACACCACCCGGGCGGCGGTGATGGAGAAGTATCACTTCGTCTTCGTCCGCGACCGGGTGGGGCGGCTCGCCGACGCTCAGGAGTTCGAGCACCTCGACTTTCCCCGGCGCTGCTTTCCCGAGGCGCTGCTGACCTACCTCCTGACCGTGGCCTCCGCGACGGTGCGGCTGGAGGGAGAGCGGGTGGTGGTGCGCCACCTCTACACCGAGCGCCGGGTCACGCCGCTCAATCTCTACCTGCGCGACGCGGATCCCGATGCCGCCCGCGACGCCGTGGTGGACTACGGCGCCGCGATCAAGGACCTGGCGGCCGCCGACATCTTCACCGGCGACATGCTGCTCAAGAATTTCGGGGTCACCCGGAACGGCCGGGTGATCTGCTACGACTACGACGAGCTCTGCCTGCTCTCGGAGTGCAACTTCCGCCGGATACCCGAGCCCGCGACGCTGGAGGACGAGCTCGCGGCGGAGCCGTGGTTCCACGTGGGCGAGAACGACGTCTTTCCCGAGGAGTTCCGCGCCTTCCTGGTCCCGCCGGGCGAGCTGCGGGACGCCTTTCTGGCCGCGCACGGCGATCTGCTCGACATCGGGTTCTGGCACGGCGTGCAGCAGCGCCTCGCGGGCGGCGAGGTGTTCGACGTCTTCCCCTACCGGCGGAGCGAGCGGCTCCGGCGGCGGGCCGGGTGAGCCCGAACGCCGAACGGGGCCGCCCGGTTACCCGAGCGACCCCGTTTCCATCACGCGACGAGCGCGGCGCTCAGCTGAGCTTGGTGACGTTCGCCGCGGCCGGGCCCTTCTGGCCCTCCACGATGTCGAACTCCACCCGCTCGCCTTCGGCCAGCGTCTTGAAGCCGCTGCCCTGGATCGCGGTGTGGTGCACGAAACAGTCCTTCTGACCGTTCTCCGGCGTGATGAAGCCGAAGCCCTTGGCGTCGTTGAACCATTTCACGGTGCCGGTGGTACGCATCGCCGTACTCCTGCTGCTTGAAGGTTGATCGTCGGAGTCCGGTGTTGCCGTACCTGCCGACTGACGTCCGCGGTTCTCGCCGCCCACAAGGGCTAAACGAAAGGGACCCGACTCGAGCCGGGTCCCTGACAGTCTGACTGGTTCCGCGGTGGCGCCGGCGGGAGCCGGCACGCGGACAATTTACACGTCACCCCCCGCTGCCGCAATGGCGGCTCAGCGGCCGGTCTCGGCCTCCGCGCGGCGGAGGAACCGCTCGGCGAGCTGCTCCAGCCGGTCGTCGCCGTCCTCCCGGGCCTCGAGCAGGATCCGCTCCACTTCCGCCCGCAGCGCCGGGTCGCCGAAGTAGTAGCCCGTCGCGGCCTCGGCGCCGGGCGTGTCGCCCTGATCGGCCCCGCGCAGGAGCGCCCGCGCCGCCGCCCGCGCGAACCCGGGATCGTCCCGCGGCGGGAGGGGATACCGTCCGAGCGGCTCCCCGCCCGCATCCTCGTTGACGAACGCCCTGCTCATCGTTGCAGTATAGTGACGGCCCCTCGGGCCCGTGTATGTTTGGTCCTTCCCCACTCCTCGACGGCATGCCCGGCTCCTCGACCCTCTGGCGGCACCGCCTGCGACGGCTGCTGCGGCCCGCCTGGCTCGGCACCCTGCGCCGGCTGACCCCCATCAGCCGGCTCTGGGGTGCCGACCGGGGGACGCCGGTGGACCGGTACTACATCGAGCAGTTTCTGGAGTCCCATCGCGCCGACGTGCGCGGCCGGGTGCTCGAGATGAAGGACAGTGGCTACACCCGGCGGTTCGGCCGGGACGTGAGCGTGGCCGACGTGCTCGACGTCTACTCCGCCAATCCCGAGGCCACGGTCGTCGCCGACCTCGCCGCAGCCGACGCGATTCCGCCGGACAGCTACGACTGTTTCCTCCTGACCCAGACGCTCCAGTTCATCGCGGAGCCGCGCGCTGCCCTGAGCCACGCCTGGCGGATCCTCCGGCCGGGTGGCGTGCTGCTGGCGACGGTACCCACGGTGAGCCGGGTCATCCGGGAGTTCGACTACCTCTCCGACTACTGGCGCTTCACACCGGCGGCCTGCTCCACCCTCTTCTCGGAGCGGTTCGGCGCCACCGCCGTCACCGTGCGGGGGCGCGGCAACGTGCTGGCCTCGATCGCGTTCCTGACGGGCATGGCGGCCGAAGAGCTGTCCAGCCGGGAGCTGGAAAGCGACGACCCCGACTTCCCGCTCCTGGTGACGATCCGGGCGGTGAAGTCGGGGTCGGCGCGCTGAGCGCGCGCGAGCTCAGCTGCTGAAGGCGGACTGGAGCGTCAACTCCACCCGCGACCCGGCCGGCACCACCACGTCGCGGTCCTGGGTCTCGACCGCCCGCTGGGTGCCGATGGCACCGCCGATGATCCCGCCGATAACCGCGCCCTTGGTGTTGCCGCCGATCACCCGTCCGACCACCGCGCCTGCGGCGGTGCCGGCGCCGACCTTGGCGATGTCGCCGGCGTTGGTCTTCCGGTCCACCAGGTGCCGGTCGAGCGCCTGAGCCGACGCGCTGATCCCGTAGGTCTGGCCGCCGAAGGCCACCTCGGTCGGCGTCAGGGTGAGCTTGCCGGTCTTGTCGCCCTTGTTCTCGGACTCCTTGATCTCCGCGATCGTGAGCGTCACGGTGGCGCCCGCCGGAATCACTACGCGGCCGTTCGCGTCGGTCACGTCCCGGGCGACGGTGGTCGTGACCGTCTCACCCGCCTTGTTGACCCGGGAATGGATCTCCTGATCCATCGTGGTCGCCACCACGGTGCCGGCATCGAGCCTGAGCGGCGCCGGCGCGGGGGCCGGTGCGGGAGCCGGAGCCGGCTTGGGCCTGGGCTTCGGCTTGGCGACGGGCTTCGGTGCCGGCGCCGGCGCCGGCGCGGGCTCCGCCACGGGGGCGACGGCCACCGCAGGGGCGTCGTCCAGGGTGGCCGAGGAATCCACCGGCAGCCGTTGCAGATCGCGGCTCAGGGAGTCCGCGGCGGCGCTGTCCCTGCTCCCGCCGCCGCATCCGGCAAGGAAGGCAAGAGTGAACAGTGTCAGTCGCTTAGCCGCCATGGGTCCTCCGAAGCAGGGGTGACGAGACTCGGGTCGCGCGCAGCCGGAGGCGAAAGAGCAAGTCCAGGGCCAGGGGCGTCGGTATCTTTGGGGGCCATGGCCTTCGCTCCCGAAACCGGTATCCGCCTGCTCCAGGACCCCCGCCACAACAAGGGCACCGCCTTTACCGAGGCGGAGCGAGACGCCCTCGGCATCCGGGGGCTGCTGCCGCCGAGAGTCTTCACCCTCGAGGAGCAGCTCGAGCGGGTCATGGAGAACTTCCGCGCGAAGGACTCCGCGATCGAGCGGTACGTATTCATGGTGGCGCTGCAGGACCGGAACGAGACGCTGTTCTATCGCACGGTCATGGACCACCTCACCGACATGCTCCCGGTCATTTACACCCCGACGGTCGGGGACGCCTGCCAGCGGTTCGGCCACATCTACCGGCGGCCGCGGGGCCTCTACGTCACCGCGCGCGACCGCGGTCGGGTGCGCCAGGTGCTCGCCAACTGGCCGGACCGCGCCGTGGCCGTGATCGTGGTGACCGACGGGCAGCGCATCCTCGGCCTCGGCGATCTCGGCGCCTATGGGATGGGCATCCCGATCGGAAAGGTGGCGCTCTACACCGCGTGCGCCGGCATCCACCCCTGGCGCTGTCTCCCGGTGATGCTCGACGTCGGGACCGACAACCCGGAGCTGCTGCGGGACCCGCTGTACACCGGCATCCCGCAGCGGCGGCTGCGGGGCGAGGAGTACGCCGGGTTCGTCGAGGAGTTCGTGGAGGCGGTAGGACAGGTGTTTCCCGGGGCGCTGCTGCAGTTCGAGGATTTCGCGACCGAGAACGCGGTCGCGCTGCTCACCCGCTATCGCGACCGGATCTGCACCTTCAACGACGACATGCAGGGGACCGCCGCCGTGGCCCTCGCGGCGTTGCTCGCCTCGGAGCGACGGTCGGGACGGCGGCTGACCGACGAGCGGGTGCTCTTCGTGGGTGCCGGATCGGCGGCCTGCGGGATCGCCGGCCTGCTCGCCGCCGCACTGCGGGCGCGCGGCGTCCCGGAGGATGTCTGCACCGACCGGATCTGGATGTTCGACGCAGGCGGTCTGCTCACCGCGGCTCGGACCGACGTCGCGCCCTATGCGAGGCCGTACGCCCGCGCGAAGCCGGCGCCGGGCGGGCTCGAGGGGGCGGTGACGGCGCTCCGGCCGACCACCCTGATCGGCGTGTCGGGACAGCCCAAGCTGTTCACCGAGCCGGTGCTGCGCGCGCTCGCCGCGGCCACCCCGGCCCCGATGGTGCTGGCGCTCTCCAATCCGACCTCGCGCGCCGAGTGCACGGCGGAGGATGCGTACCGGTGGACCGGCGGAACGGCGCTCTACGGGAGCGGCAGCCCCTTCACCGCGGTCCAGGTGGACGGGCGGCGGTACGAGCCTTCACAGGCCAACAATGCCTACATCTTTCCGGGGGTGGGCCTCGGCGTGACCGCCGCGGGAATCACCAGAATCACCGACCGGATGTTCCTCGCGGCGGCAGAGGCCCTCGCGGGCCTGGCCACGGAGGGCCGGCTCGACCAGGGTACGCTCTTTCCGCCCCTCTCCGCCATCCGCGACGTGTCGGTGGCCGTCGGCGCGGCGGTGGCGCGGGCGGCAGCGGACGAGGGGCTCGTCACCCGCGAGCTGCCGCCGGATCTCGAGGCGCACCTCCGGGCGGCCATGTATCAGCCCCGCTACCGCAGCTACCTGCCCGAAGCCCCCTGACATCCGGCGGGCTCGCTAGCGCTCCTTTGCCAGGAGGCGGGCGAGCCGAAGGCGCTCCTCCCGCTCCCGCTCGTCCAGGGTCCGGTGGATCTCGGTGAGCTGCCCCCGAAGCGTGGGCTGCAGCCGCCGTTCCAGCGTGTTCACCTGGCGCGAGGTCCGGTTGAGCGCCTCGCCCAGGCGGCGGAGCAGCGCCTCACGGTTGGCCGCCTCCAGCAGCAGATCGGTGAGCTCCTCGAAGGCGGTCGTCGCTTCGGCCGCCGCTCCCGACGTGCCCGGAGGCGGCACCCCGCGGGCGTGGGGCGTGCGACGCACCATCGGGCGCTCCAGGATCTCGGCGACGGCGACCCCCCACACCTGCCCCGAACGGATGCTGACGCGCAGGTCGCGCGCGGGCCAGCCGAGGGCGCGGAGCCCGACCGATCCCTCCTTCGCGAGCGCGTCGATCAGCATTGGGTAGGCCGCCGCCGCGTGATCCGCGATCGAGATTCGCGCGGTGGCCGCGGGACGCGCCAGGCGGAAGAGCTCGGCCACCAGCGCCTCGCGTTTCCGGCGGAGGAGCGTGGTGCCCTTGTCCACCCGCTCGAGCCTGCGCTGGAGCGCGAGCAGGTTCTGCCGGGTGGGAGCAGGACGGCGGCCGGTGCTCATTGCGGCGCGGCGGCCGTGCGGGCCGTCCAGGTGGCGTCGCTCAGGCGGAGGAGATCGTCCCGCGGAAGCGCCTCGAGCAGGCGCCAGCCCGTGGCGACGGTCTCGGCCAGACTCCGCCTGCGGTCCTGGTGGACGAACTCCCGCTCGAAGCGCTCGGCGAAGTCGAGCGCCCGGCGGTCGGCCTCGCTCAGGCCCGCCTCGCCCACCACCGCCGCCATGAGCCGCGCCTCGCGGCCCTGGGTGTAGCTGGCGTAGAGCTGATTGGCCCATTCGCGGTGCTCGGGGACCGTCCGGCCGGCTCCGATCCCGGCGTTCATGAGCCGGGACAGCGACGGGAGCACGTCCACCGGCGGCGCGACCCCGCGCCGATGGAGGTCGCGGCTGAGCACGATCTGCCCCTCGGTGATGTACCCGGTGAGGTCCGGGATCGGGTGCGTAATGTCGTCGTCCGGC
>DASUSR010000352.1:0-11818 GCA_036375015.1 Gemmatimonadales bacterium | reverse complement strand
CTCCACTCGCCGGCGGACGATGCCGGACGCTGGGCCTCCAGGAGGGGCACGCAGGTTACGAGCAGGATCAGCGCGCCGGCGTGCCTGCGGGGCATGGAGCGCTCCTCGAGGGGGCGGGAGTGAGGCGAAGGTGGAGGTCGGGCCGATCTTACCCGCCGCGCCGGACGAGGGCAAGCCGGTCCGCCGGCCGCCAGGTGAGCGCCGCCACGGCGCCCGCGTCGCCGAATGCCGAGCTTGCGGAGTCCCTGCAACGGAGGCCCTTCGTGCCCAGGTACCTGCGGTTCGGCGCCATGATCCTCACTTCGACCGTCGTCATGTACGGCCTGATGTACCTCAACACCTACCGGCTGGACCACGTGTTCTTCAGCGAGACCCGGGTCTACATGGCGCTGGTGATGGGGGCGTCCATGGGCATCATCATGCTGGGCTACATGCTCCACATGTACCCAAACCGGCGGGCGAACCTCGGCATCTTCGCCGGTAGCGCCCTCCTGTTCGCCGTGGCGCTGTGGCTGGTGCGCAGCCAGTCGACCGTGGAGGACGTGTCCTACATGCGGGCCATGATCCCGCACCACTCGATCGCGATCCTGACCAGCACCCGCGCCCGGATCAGCGACCCGCGGGTCCGGAAGCTCGCGGACGAGATCATCGAGTCCCAGCGCAGGGAGATCGCCGAGATGAAGGCGCTGATCGAGGAGCTGGACTGAGCAGGCGGGGCCGCAGCGGGGCTTCCTCCGGGTCGCTGCGGCCTTTGCACCGAGTCCTGTCACCCGCCCCGGAGGATGATGTAGGTGAAGAGCCCCGTCGCGACCTGCACGGGGCCCTGCGCCACGTCCACCTGGACCACCGCCACCGTCCGCCCCTTCCGCACCAGCCGGGCACGCGCCACGACCTCCCCGCGTTCGACCATCGCTCCGGCCAGGAAGTTCACCTTGAACTCGATCGACGTCATCCGCTCCCCCGCGGCGAGCCCCGGATGGATCGTGTACACCGCCGCCGTGTCCGCGAGGGTCGCGACGATCCCGCCGTGCACGACCCCGTACTCCTGCGCGTGCGCGGGGTCCGGGTGGAAGGCCACCGAGGCCGTCGTCCCGTCGTGCCCCCGCAGGTCGAAGCCGAACAGCCGGTTGACCGGTACCGATCCGAAGCCTTCCGCCGAGCCGGGCATCGGCCCTCCGCCGTTGCTGGAAGCCTGCCATTCACGAGGATCGCTCCAGCACGTACGCTGAGGCACGCCGTTTGGTGCCGGCGCAGGTCTTCGCGCGAGCACCGACCGGGCCTCGGATCGACCACTTGAAACCGGCTTGAGACCCCGCGGCGAGTATGCGGTACCACACCGGGCTCGCTCGAGGAGGTCTCCATGCGGTCGCGTTTCCCCAGGCTCCGAGGGACCCTCACATCGGCCATCCTCGCCGCGGCCCTCGGCTGTGACCATCAGTCGGACTCGCCGACCGCGCCCGAGCCGGATCGTCCCGCTCTCGCCACTGCCGCGACAGGGCTCGTCTTCCAGCAGCTGAGCGGCGGGTACGATCACACCTGCGGCGTCACCGCGGACCAGCGCGCCTACTGCTGGGGCTACAACGGACTCGGTCAGCTGGGGGACGGAACCACCACCCAGCGGCTGACGCCGGTCCCGGTCGCCGGCGACCTCCGGTTCCGCCAGATCAGCGCGGGCTCGTTCGTCACCTGCGGCGTGACCACGAGCGACCGGGTGTACTGCTGGGGCAGCAACGAGATCGGCCAGCTCGGCGACGGGACCACCACCCGGCGGCTGACCCCCGTCCGGGTGGCGGGCAGCCGGTACTACCGGCAGGTCGAGACCAACGCCTCGCACACCTGCGCGGTCACTCCGGAACGCCGCGCCTTCTGCTGGGGCGACAACCGCCGGGGCGCGTTGGGCAACGGCAACAACACCGGCCCGGAGGTCGGGCGCTACGGCGCGTTCAGCAGCAGGCCCGTGGCGGTGGTCGGCTCGCACGCATTCCGGCAGGTCACCGCGGGGTTCGACCACACCTGCGGCGTGACCACCGGGGACGACGCGTACTGCTGGGGATCCAATGCCCGAGGTCAGCTCGGCGACAGCACGGAAGTCCGCCGCCGCACCTCGCCCGTCCGGGTCGCGGGCGGCCGCGCGTACCGGCAGCTCGATGCCGGGAACGACTTCACCTGCGGCGTGACCCTGGGCGATCGGGCCTTCTGCTGGGGCAACGGCAGGCAGGGGCAGCTGGGCAACGGGAAGCTGTACTACAGCTTCTGGCCGCGCGCGGTGGCCGGCGGGCTGCGGTTCACGCGGGTGACCGGGTCGTACGTCCATGCCTGTGCCGAGGCCAGGTCGGACCAGGTCTACTGCTGGGGCACGAACTACGTCGGCCAACTGGGTGACGGCACCACCACCACGAGCCTGAAGCCGGTCGCGGTCGCCGGAGGTCTCCTCTTCGCCCAGGTGAGTGCGGGGTTCGCTCACAACTGCGGCAGGACGGCTGAGGGTGCGGGTTACTGCTGGGGACTCAACTCCAACGGCCAGCTCGGTAACGGGACTACGCAGCTGAGCACGATGCCCGTTCCGGTGGGTGGCGGAACCTGAGGACCTGGACTCTCCCTTGCTGAGGCCGCGAATCGCCGGTACCGTTGTCCTCTCGCCCGCCGGTTCCTCGCCCGCCGCCACGCCAGGAGGCCCAGTGCCCGCTCCGACCGCCACCGAAACCATCGTAGAGCTCGTCACCCGCTTCGAGAACAATTTCAACACCTACGACACCGACGTCCTCATGGCGGACATGACCGACGACTGCGTGTTCGAGCACGTCGCGCCCGCGTCGGTCAGCCTCGGCCGGCACGAGGGCCAGGCCGCGGTGCGGGCGGTCTGGGAGTCGCTGAAGGAACACTTCCCGGGCTACCGGTTCGACATCGAGGACATCTTCGGCGCGGGCGACCGCTGCGCCTGCCGGTGGACCGTGACCTGGCGGCAGGCGGACGGGAGCACCGGCACGGGACGGGGAGTGGACATCTTCACCGCACGGGACGGGAAGATCGCGGAGAAGCTGACCTACGTCACCTTGTGAGGCGCCGCGGCTCGGCGCTGGTCACGAGGTCGAGTCAACCTCATCCCGAGCGAAGCGAGGGATCTCCCCGGCAAGATCCCTCGCTTCGCTCGGGATGAAGTAGGGTCTCAGCCCAGGTTCATGAAGGAGCGCCCGCCCCGTCCGCCCGCGCTAAATTCCGGCGGTCCCCAACCGGCCGGATCCATTCCAGACCTTCGCGACACGCTGCAGCGCACCCTCGCCGGCACGTACACCATCGAGCGCGAGCTCGGCGGCGGGGGCATGTCGCGCGTCTATCTCGCCGAGGAGACCGCGCTTGGCCGCCGGGTGGTGATCAAGACCCTCCCGCCCGAGCTGGCCCAGGCCGTGAGCAGCGAGCGGTTCCGCCAGGAGATCCGTTTCGCCGCCCGGCTCACTCACCCGCACATCGTGCCGCTCCTCTCGGCCGGCGAGAGCGACGGGGTGCCCTGGTACACCATGCCCTACCTCGAGGGCACGACGCTGCGCGGGCGGCTGGGCCGGGGCTCGCTCCCCCTCCCCGAGGCGGTGAGCCTGCTCCGCGACGTGGCCCGGGCGCTGGCCTACGCCCACGAGCACGGCGTGGTCCACCGGGACATCAAGCCGGAGAACGTGCTCCTCACCGGCGGCACCGCCATGGTGACCGACTTCGGCATCGCCAAAGCGCTCACGGCCGCGACCGGTCCGGCACCCGGCGGGCTCACCTCGCTGGGCGTGGTCATGGGGACGCCGGCCTACATGGCGCCGGAGCAGATCGCCGGCGACCCCGCTATCGACCACCGGGCCGACCTCTACGCCTTCGGCTGCCTGGCCTACGAGGTCCTCACCGGCGCCGCGCCATTCGCCGGGCGGCCGGTGGCCGCCCTCTACGCCGCCCACCTGACGGAGGAGCCGGAGCCGCTCTCCCGCCACCGGTCCGATCTGCCCCCGGCGCTCGCCGGGCTGGTGATGCGCTGCCTCGCCAAGGAGCCCGACGACCGGCCGCGGAGCGCCGCCGAGGTGCTCGAGGGGCTCGACGCCGTCCCGGTGCGGGCCCGCTCGCCGCACCGGCGCACCGGGGCGGTCGCCGCCGGCGTCGTCGCGGCCCTCGTCGCCTTCGCCGTGATCTTCCTGCTGATCCCGAGGTCGGCCCGCGCGCCCGTTTCGGCTCTCCCGGACGAGAGCCCGATCCACTCCGTCGCCGTCCTCCCCTTCGTCAATACCGGCGGCGATCCGGAGGACGAGTACTTCTCCGACGGGATGACCGACGAGCTGGCCCACGCCCTCGCGGGGCTGCCCGACATCAGGGTCGCCGGCCGCACGTCGTCCTACGCCTATAAAGGAAAGGCGGCGACGGTGCAGGAGATCGGCCGCGCGCTGGGTGTAGGCGGGGTGATCTCGGGGACGGTGCGCCGCGCCGGCGACCGGGTCCGGGTGACGGTGCAGCTCGCCGGGGCCGCCGACGGGTTCCAGCGCTGGTCGCACGAGTACGAGCGCCGCACCTCCGACGTGTTCGAGCTGCAGGACGAGCTCACCCGCGCCATCGTGGCGGAGCTGGAGCCGACCCTCCGCGGCACCGCGGGCCGGGTGGCGAGCGAGCGGCGCGGCACCGGCGATCCCGAGGCCTACGAGCACTACCTGCGCGGGCGCTACTTCTTCCAGCGCCGGGGCACGCAGGGGCTGCTCAAGGCGATCGACGAGTACCGCGCCGCGATCGCGCGCGACTCCACCTTTGCCCGGGCCTGGGCCGGGATGGCGCTGGTGTACGTGGTCCTGCCGTCGTACACCCCGCTGGATCCCGACTCGCTCACCGCGCTGGGCCTCTCCGCCGCAGGGCGCGCGCTGGAGCTGGACCCCACGGTGGCCGATGCCCACCTGGCCAGGGCCAACGCGCTGGCCAACCAGGTCCGTCTCGCCGAGGCGGAGGCGGAGTTCCGGCGCGTCCTGGCGCTCGTCCCCAACGATCCGACCGCGTACCTGTGGTACAGCTCGCTGCTGCAGGGGCAGGGCCGCATCGACGAGGCGCTGGAGGCCTCCCGCCGGGCCATGGAGCTGGACCCGCTGTCGGCGGTGATCCTCGGCGACCGCGCGACGGCGCTGATGTACGCCCGGCGCTACCCCGAGGCGTTCGCCACGGCGCGGCGGGCGCTGGAGATCGACTCGACCTTCACCTGGGCGCACGCGGCGCTGACCTGGCTGCACGGGCTCAACGGGCACCCCGACAGCGCACTCGCGGAGATCGGCGTCGAGCCGCCGGCCCAGGAGGGCACCACCTGGCGCGGCCCGGGGTGGCGGGGCATCGCCGCCTGGGCCTATGGTCTCGCCGGCCGCCGCGCCGACGTCCTGCGGCTGCGAGCGGAGATCGCCCGCCAACCAATCGGGCACCGCAGCTACGACGAGGCGATGGCCGCCCTGGCGCTCGGCGATCTCGAGGGCGCCGTGGCGGGACTGGCCCGGAGCCTCGAGCGCCACGAGCTGTTCGCGGTCGAGACCAGTCCGGGCTGCTCGCCGGTCCTCGATCCCCTGCGGGAGCTGGGGGGCTATCGGGAGCTGATGGCGCGGTACGGGATGCGGATTTGCGGCCCGTAGCGTGAACGACCAGCCCGCCCTGCGAGTCGGCGGCTACGCCCTGCTGATCGGCGGGGTCGGGGCCATCGTGGTGAACGTTCTCCACCCCCGCCCGCCGGAACGCACCGAGGAGCTGCTCACCCTGGTGGCGTCGGTGCCGCACTGGCGGATGCTCCACTATCTGGCCGCGCTGGCTACGGTGCTGATCGTCTCCGGCTTCGCGCTGCTGGTCCGCACGCTGCACGACCCCGCCGCGCGCGCGCTCGGCGAGGCCGGCAAGTACGTGACGATGCTCGGCGCCGCCGCGTTCATCGTCGCCATCGTGGTGGACGGCCACGGGTATCCACTCTTCGCCGCGCGGTGGCTGGCCGCCGCCGGCGGCGACCGGGCCGCGGTGCTGCTGGCGGCTAGCGCGGTCCAGGCGGTGGACGTGGCGCTGTTCCCCGTCTGGTCCGCCGTCTTCCTCGGGCTCGGCCCTCTGCTCCTCGCCGCCGCCCTCCTGCGGTCCGCCGACCAGCCCAGGCTCCTCACCGTCTTCGGGATCGCCGGCGCCGCGATGTGCCTCGTCTACGGCCTGGGCGCGGCGGCCGGCGTGAGGGTGCCGCTCCCGCTCTGGCCGCTGGGCCCGGCCGTCGTGACCCTCTGGATCACGGCGCTCGGTGCGCGGCTGCTGCGGCGCGGCCCGGTCACCGCTCGAAGATGAAGTCGATGTCGTGCTGGCCGTTGGAGCAGAAGTCGTAGTAGAGCGCGACCGCGTCCGGTCCCACCTCGCCCTCGAAACTGTCGCCGTACTGGTTGGAGATGAACTCGAGGTCGTCGCCGTCCCGCTGGTAGCGGCCGTGATCGTGGAGCACGTGCTGCCCGGTCTCGTCCTCCAGCTCGATCGCCATCTGCCAGTTGCCGCCCGCGGCGAGGACGACCGAGCCCCCGTAGAACGCCGACGGCGTGCAGTGCTCCATCTGCGCCACGGCCGGGACCGCCATGTCGTTGATCCCCACCAGCACGTAGGTCCCGGCCACACCGTCTCCCCCTCCCGGACCGGTGGCGCCGCCGTCGCCGCCGCAGGCGCCGGAGATCAGCGCCAGTCCCACCGCCGCGACGCGGCCGAGCCGCCGCACGCCGAACCCGTACATTCGATCCTCCCGTGAGCTGTGCCCGTGAGGGCAGTCGAGTGGGTGCCTCCCCGATCAGCGACCGGGTGCGGCGGTGAACGTCCCCCGCACGCGCAGGGTCTTGCCCTCGTCCTCGGGATCGGCCGCCTCGTAACCGGCCGCGTCGATGTCGAAGTGCCCGGCGATGAAGTCGTCGCGCGAGGCGGTGATGGTGAGCGTGCCGCCCCGGGCGCTGAACGCGCCGGTGGGCCGGGTGGGCGGGCCGGTGACCACCAGCGCCCTGACGGCGCCGGGGGCGTCCGATGCGAGCTGATACACCCCGGGCTCGGGCCGGCTGAGCGCAGGGCGGGTGAACAGCACGGCGCCGGTCCGCGACTCCGCTCCCAGGGTCAGCACGAACCGCCCCGCCGCGTCCGGCTCGACCACCGAGCCGAACTCGGCCGGCCCGTTGAGGGTGAGCGTCGCGGCGCCCGAGGTGCGGGCCTCGAACCAGGAGTGGTTTCGCGTGCCCGCCGCCATCGCCGCGGCCAGCAGACAGATTCCCGATGCGTACAGCGTGGTCGTGGCTCTCATTGTGGCCTCTCTCCTCGTTGGGTACCGGTCTCATCCGCGCGATGCCTCGCATCGCCGACTGCGGGTCTCCCCGCCGGAGGGGTATACGCAGGGCCCACCGCGGCCTTCTCACCGCCCGGCACCGCCACTTGCCGGGGCCCGCCCGGGCGGCATTATTGGGCGCGATGAGGCGAGTCCTGCTCGTCTTCCTCCTGCTTCCCTTTCCACCACGGCTCCCCGATCCGGAGGACCCGCGCGCGGTCGTTCAGCGCGCCGCCGCCGCCGTGAAGGGCGACAGCGTGGCGGGCCTGCGGTCCCGCTGGGCGTCCCGCCTTGCCCGCGACTCGTCGGACCGCGCCGCCGCCCTCGGCCTCGCCACCCTCGCCCGGCTCACCTACGACTATGCCGGCGCCGAGCGGCTCTACCGCCGCCTTGCCTCCGGCACGGGCGCACCGGACCGGTTCGCGGTCTACGCCCGGCTGGGACTGGCGCAGGCGCTCGAGGAGCGCGGCACGATGGCCGAGGTGGACGGGCTGTTCGCCGGTGCGCTGGGGGAGGCCCGCGCCCTCCGCGACCGGGCGGCCGAGGGCGAGGCGCTGCTCTGGCTGGGGTACGTGCGCGCGCGCTCCTCCAGCCTCGAGACCGGGGTGGCCCATTACGACAGCGCGTTGCGCGTGCTCCCCCGCGACGCGCCGGCCCTCCGCGCCGCCGCACGGTGCCGCCGGGCGCAGATGCTCCTCCTCCTCGGCCGCGGTGAGCGCGACGCCGACCTGCCGGCCGCCGCGGCATTCGCCCGTCGGGCCGGGGACCCGCGCGCCCGGGCGCCGTGCGTGCGCGCGCTGGCCTTCGCCCTGGAGCAGCGGGGCCGGGCCGATTCCGCCGCGGCGATCTACCAGGAGCTGGCGGACCTGCAGGGCCGGGCCCACGACCGGAGCGGCCGGGCCGTCACGCTCGCCCACCGGGCGGCGATCCTCCGGCAGGAGCTCGCCGACTACGGCGGTGCGCGGGAGGCGCTGCTCCTGTCGCAGGCCGACGCCCGTGCCTCGCACAACCGGTACGCTGCCGCGGTCAGCCAGCTCTACCTGGGACAGCTGTTCCTCACGCTGAACGACCACCGGGCGGCGGCCGGGTACCTCGATGAGGCGGTCGCCGCCGCCGAGGCGGTGGCCGACTCCGAGGTGATCATGGTGAGCCGCTCCTGGCGGGCGCTGGTGAGCCTCGCCGCAGGCGACCTCCGGCGCGCTCGCCGGGAGTCGCTCGAGACGCTCGAGTACTTCAGCCGGTCGGGCGATCTGGAGAACCAGTCCGAAGTCGTGCAGACGCTGGCCAACATCGCGATCCGGGAGCGCGACTGGACGGGGGCGGAACGGGCGCTCGACAGCTCGGAGGCGCTCCTGCGGCGGCTCGGCGCCGGCGCGTGGCGGGTGGAGCAGCCGTTCGAGCGCGGCCGGCTTGCCCTGTACCGCGGCGACCCGGCGCAGGCCCGCCGCCGGTTCGCCCGCCACCTCGAGGGGCTCGACTCGGCGACGCACCTGAAGCGCTACGAGGCCCGGGCCTACCTGGCCGACGCCTACGCCCAGGAGGGCAGGCTCGCCGCAGCGGAGCGCGAGCTGACCTCGGCGGCGGACGACCTGGACCGGTGGCGCGCCGGCCTGAGCGCCCGGGATCTGCGGGTGACGGCCTTCCAGGCGAGCGCGGCGGCGCAGAACGATCGCAACGCGAGCGTCGCGCGGGTGCTCGCGGCGCTGGCGGCGGGTGGGCGCGCGGAGGCCGCGTTCGCCCTCGCGGAGCGCCGGCGCGCGCGCGAGCTGATCGACCGCATGCTGCAGAACGCGGCGCTGGAGCATGGCGAGCTCTCCTGGGACGGCGGTCTCCCGCGCCGGGTGGAGCGGGTGAGCGCCGCGGAGGTGATCGCCCGCCTGCCCGAGGGCACCGCGCTCCTGGAGTACGTGACCGGCGCGCTCGGCGCACCGACCACCGTGTTCGTACTGGCTCGCAGCTCGGGCGGCGCGGCCCTCGGAGCACACGTGCTCCCGCCGGCCGATTCACTGACCGGCGCGATCGCGCGGTTCCTCGCGCTGGTGGCCCGCGGGGCGGAGGTGCCGGCGGAGGCGCGGCGGCTGGGCGAGGTGCTGCTGGACCGGCCGCTCGGGGGTCTGGGGCCGGAGGTGACCCGCCTGGTGATCGTGCCCGACGGCGCGCTCCACCGGGTGCCGTGGGACGCGCTCCGGCTCCGCGACGGCCGCTACGCCGTGGAGCGGTACGCGATCGGCGTGGCGCCCTCGGCCGCCCTGGTGGCGGCGCTCCGGCGGCAGGCCGACGCTCGCGCCCGCTCGCCGCGCCGAGGTCTGCTCGCGTTCGGCGATCCGGCCTTTCCCGACGACGGCACCTCCGGGTCGGAGGCGGCCGATCCCGCCGTGGCCACGATCCACTCCGCCTTTGCCGCCGCCGGCGGCCTGCCCCGGCTCCGGGGCTCGGGACGCGAGGTGCGGGAGATCGCCCGCTACGCGCCGGACGCCGAGCTGAGGCTGCGGGAGTCGGCCAGCGAGCATCACCTCAAGCGCACCCGCCTCACCGGTTACCGGGTGCTCCACTTCGCCACCCACGCGGTGGTGGACGACCGGGTCTCCGTGCGCACCGCGCTCGCGCTGGCGCCGGGGGGCGGAGAGGACGGCTTCGTGACCCCGGGCGAGCTGGCCCGGCTCCGTCTCGCAGCCGACCTCGTGGTGCTCTCGGCTTGCCGGACCGCGGGCGGCGTGGTGGTGGACGGCGAAGGGGTGCAGGGGCTCACCTCTCCGCTGCTCGAGGCCGGCGCGCGCAGCGTGGTCGCCACCACCTGGCGGGTGGGGGACGAGAGCACGGTGCGCCTGGTCGAGCGGTTCTACGCCGGCCTGGCTGACGGGCAGCCGGTGGCCGAGGCGCTCCGCGCCGCCAAGCTGGCCGCGCTGCGCGGGGGAGGGGCGCCGATGGGCTGGGCGGCGTTCACGGTGGTGGGCGACCCGCTGGTCACGGTGCCGCTCGCCCGGTTTGCCCGGGTGCCCGCCGCGCCGTAGGTTGGCGCATATGGCCACCGCGCCCGATCCCCTCTCGCCCGCGCTGGAGCGCGCGCTGGGGAACTTCCCGGGCATCCTCAGACGGGTCTGCTGGCGGTACCGCTTCTCGGGCAGCGACGTGGACGAGCTGCTCCAGGAGGTGCGCATCCGTCTGTGGCGGGCCCACGGGGCGCTGCCGGCCGCCGGTGAGCACATCGCGAGCATCTCTGCGTCTTATCTCCATAGAACCGCACTCTCGGCCGCGATCGACCTGCTCCGCCGCCGCCGCGCCCGCGGCGGCGACCGGACGATGCCAATCGAGGAACAAGAGGAGAGCCTGCCCGAGGCCCCCGGACCGGACCAGGACCTGGACCGGTCGGAGCTGGCGGCCCAGGTAGAGCGGGCGATCGAGTCGCTCCAGCCCTCCCGGCGACCGGTGGTGCGGATGCACCTGATGGGCCATTCGCGGGAGGAGATCGCCCGGCTCCTGGGATGGTCCGAGGCCAAGACGCGGAATCTGCTGTACCGCGGGCTGGCGGACGTGCGGGAGCGCCTGCAGGCGGAGGGGGTTCGATGGACCAGCCAAACGTGACAGAGACCGAGCGGCTCCAGCGGCTCTACAGCCGCCGGGTCGCCGAGCGCGGCGTTGCCGGCGGCGCCGGCTGCGTGTCGCCCGAGGCGATCCTCGCCGTGATCCGGCGCGAGGGCAGCGAGGAGGAACGGCTGGCCACGCTGGATCATGTGATGTCGTGCGCCGCCTGCCATCGCGAGTACGAGTGGCTCGCGGCGGTGGACCAGGCCGCCACCGAGGCAGGAGGCGGGGCTGCCTCGCGCCGCGGGCCCTGGTGGCGGAGCACGCCGCTGGCGCTCGCCGCGTCGCTGACGGCCGCCGTGGCCGCGGGACTCCTGGTGCGAGACCAGATCCGGCGCGCCGGGGAGCCGGTGCGAGGCGGGACCGGAGACATCGAGCTGGTGGCGCCCGCGGCCGCAACGACCGCCGCGCGGGAGCTCGCGTTCGTGTGGCGACCGGTGCCCGGCGCGACCGGGTACGTGCTCGAAGTGCAGCGCGGCGACGGCGCCGTCGCCCATGCCGATACCACCGGCGACACCGTACTCGTGCTCCCCGACCCCGCGGGAGTCCTGCCCGACGCCGAGTATCGCTGGTGGGTACGGGAGCTGACCGACGGCAGCGAGCCGCGCAGCTCCGACTTCCGCACGCTGCGGCTCGCCGACCGCTGACTCTTCGGCGGCCGCCCGGCCGCCACCCCTCGCGCCATCGGCGTGAGAATCGCCCCGACGGCACTGCGTACCTCCCTCCGAACGAGTGCACCATCACCCATTCGGAGGAGGTCTCATGCTGTCCCCCATTCGCGCGCGAGTCCGTCGGGCCGGGGTCGTGCCCGCGCTCGTGCTCGGGCTCGTCCTCGCCGCCTGCTCCGGCGGCGCGGACGCCACCGGTCCCGACGAGGACCCGCCCCACCAGGGGCCTGGTCCGCAGGTGCCTGGTCCTCAGATACCC
>DASUSR010000351.1:0-2227 GCA_036375015.1 Gemmatimonadales bacterium | reverse complement strand
GTCCTCCGGCTCCGAGAGCCGGACTCCGTGCGCGCCGGCGCGGACGGTCACCCGATCGTGCGGGCGCAGGGTGAGGTCGGTGAACACTTCGGTGGTGTTGTTGAAGTCATAGAACGGGAACCGGGCGTAGGGCCGCGGCGTCGGCAGGACCTGGAAGAAGGTATCGTGATCGCCATCCAGCGGGTCTCCGTCGCCGCTCCCGCGGAAGAGGCCGAGGCGGAGCCAGGGGCGGAGCGCGCCGATCCGCGGCTGGATCCCGATCTCGAGCGCCCCCGCGATCGCCCCATGGTCCAGCGCTCCCCAGGCGCCGGTCTGCACCGCCCCCCAGAGCAGCAGGTCTACCGGTCCCGACGGCGTCGGGATGACCTGGAGGAGATGGCCGCCCAGCGTGGTCACCCGCACCGGCTCGGTGTCGGCGTCCCGCGCCGGCGACGGCCGGTTGTCGGTCTTGGCCAGGTCGCGAGTGTCCTCGTACCACAGCGCGAACAGCCGGGCCTCCCCCGCGTCCCCGCCCAGCCTCAGGGGAAAGGTGAGCGCGCCGTAGAGCACGCTCACGTCGTCCACCCAGCCCCAGCCGTCGGTGTCGAAGACGCCCGTGGTGGGGCGCACCGCCATGACCCAGAGCTGCCGCCCCCGGGTGGTGAACGAATACTGCGCGCCGTCGTAGCTGCGCATCACGTGGGTGAAGCCGAACGGGCCGAGCAGGCGCTGCGCGATCCGCTCCCGCTTGAGCCGGGCGAGCGTCGCGTCCTCGGGGACAATCTCCGCACCGTCGGAGAAGTCGAAGCGCCCCGCGCGGAAGCTGTGCCCATCGCGTCCCGGCGGCGCGCCCAGCCGGAGGTAGACCTCCTTGGGGAAGATGTCGCCCGGGCTGGTCCGACCGTCGTTGGCCGCCGCATAGCTCGCCCCCTGGCCGAGCTGGCCCTGGGGGGCCGGCAGGACGGCGTCGTCGGGAAGGCCGAGGAGCAAGGGCGCCATGAGCTCGATCCGCCAGGCGAAGCCGCGGCGCTGCTGCCGCAGCCCGGCGCGGAGGAAGCTCCCCAGGAACTCGTAGCGCCCCTCGTCGCCGGCGTCGAACCAGTTCCAGCTCTCGGCGCGGCTGCGAAAGGTGGCGCTCCACTGCATGGCGCCGTCGGCGGGCGGGGGGGACTGAGCCGCGGCACACTCCGGAACGGCGAGTGCCACGGCGACGGCGATCAGGCCCGCGGAGTAGCGCTGGTGCGGCATTGCCGGTGTTCGAGTCCGTGCGAGCGAGAGGAACGCGGCGCATGCGCGGGCGGCCGCGACGAAGGTCGTATGCTAGGCAGAAAGGGATGGCGCGGTAAGTGCGCCGGATCACAGCCGCGATCCGCTCACGCTCGAGCGGGGGCGGCGCGCAGGGCGAGCCGGGTGAACAGCGCGATGGGAATGCCGATAAGGAGAGCATGGACCGCCACGGTGAGCGCGATCCAGAGCGGATCGCTGGAGCCGCGGCCGGCGGCGGAGAGCGGCACGACGACGTAGTTCATGATCGCGTAGAGCAGCAGTCCGTAGACGGCGCCGCAGGCGAGCGGCCTCCGCCACAGGAGCGGCACCCGCCGGGCGACCAGATAGTAGGCCACGGCCATGGAGACCGCGATGCAGAAGTGCAGCAGCAGCCCCAGCGCCGCGGTGCGCCATCCGCCGGCGTAACTGGCTGCGCCCAGGAGCCCCGCGGCGATGGACTGCAGGATCCGCCGGGCGGGGACCCCGGCCTTCACGGCCCAGAACAGGCAGGCGTAGACGATGTCCAGCAGGCCGGCGAGCAGCCCGCCGGCGACGACGAGGATGAGCGCGCTCGGCTGCACGGACGCTCCGGGTCGGAGGACGCGGCGACGGTCTGGATGCGCTCGGGGGACGATCGCGACAGCGAACCTCGCACGGCCGGTGGCCCCCTCAGGGACCTCGCCGGATGCGGACGGTTCGCTCCAGCTCGTCGAGGTGCTGGAGCAGCTTCAGGCGGAGGTCCGGCGGTGGACCGGGCCGCTCGTCCAGGTACCCTCCGGCGAGCGCCAGCGCCGAATCGCCGGTCTGCCCGCGCAGGAACGCCGCGAGCCAGTCCTCGAGGTAGAAGATCCGGCGGTTGGCCTGGATGAATTCCAGCGAGTCGAGTGCCGGCCTGAGGTAGGGCAGGGTGAGGTCCTGGTGCTCCAGCGCGTTGAACGGCCCGAGGCTCTCCGAGGCCCATTCCTCGTTCAGCGTGGTGTCG
>DASUSR010000350.1:0-29082 GCA_036375015.1 Gemmatimonadales bacterium | reverse complement strand
GGTACCAGGCTCGGACCACCCGCCACCTGCCACCCGCCCGCCTGTCCGCCCGCCCGCCTGCCTGCCCGCCCGCCTTATATTCCGTCATGAGGCTCGGCAAGGCAGCCGCTTGGCTGGGGATGATCTCCCTGGGCGCGTGCGCCGGGATCGGCGACGTGCTCCGGGAGCCCGACGTCCAGCTCAACCGGGTGGTGGTCCGGGGGGTCGGGCTCACCGGCGGCACGCTCGATCTGGTAGTCGGCGTGTACAACCCCAACAGCTTCGACCTCCGCGGCACCGAGCTTCGGGTCGGGTTCGACGTGGAGGACTCGCACGTAGGCGACGTCGAGTACCGGAGCGAGTTTGCCGTGCAGCGGGGCGACACCACCACCCTCACCCTGCCGGTGCGGTTCGAGTGGGCGGGGGTGGGCAGCGCGGTTCGCACGGCGCTCGGATACGGCGACATTCCCTACCGGATGAAGGGGGAGGTGGCGCTGCAGACGCCCTTCGGGCGCCGGTCGGTCCCGTTCAGCAGGCAGGGACGCGTGCCGCTCACCCGGGTGGGCAGCGGGCTCACCATTCCCGGCACGCATTAGGCGGAAGGACGGCATATCAGCAAGACACCGATCCAGGTTCGCGATCCGATCGAGCGCGCGGTGCTGGTGGCCGCCCCCCGCAAGGGGAGCCCCGACGCGCGACACGTCACCGAGCATCTGGAAGAGCTGAGCCGGCTGGTGGACACCGCCGGTGCGGACGTCGTCGGGCGGATGTCGCAGCAGATCGCCGCCCCCAGTCCCGCCACCCTCATCGGCGAGGGCAAGGTCGAGGAAGTGGCGCAGTCCGTGGCCGAGTCGGGTGCCTCGCTCGTGATCTTCGACGAGGAGCTCACCCCGGTCCAGGGTGCCAATCTCGAGCGCGAGCTCAAGGTGCGGGTGATGGACCGGCCCGAGGTCATCCTCGACATCTTTTCCACCCGGGCCCGCAGCCATGAGGCCAAGCTCCAGGTGGAGCTGGCGCAGCTGGAATACCTGCTGCCTCGGCTCACCCGGATGTGGACCCACCTTTCCCGTATCCGGGGCGGCATCGGCCTCCGGGGCCCCGGTGAGACCCAGCTCGAGACCGACCGCCGGATCATCCGCCGGCGGATCCAGTCGCTCAAGGCCAAGCTCAAGGGTGTCGAGCGCCACCGGGAGAACCTCCGCGCCGGGCGCGACCGCATGCTGGGCGTGGCGCTCGTGGGCTACACCAACGCCGGCAAGTCCAGCATTCTCCGCGCGCTCTCGGGGCAGCACGAGATCGTGGTCGAGGACCGCCTCTTCGCCACCATCGACACGCTGACCCGCGAGGTGGACCTGGGCGAGGGCCAGCGCGCCCGGGTGACCGACACGGTGGGTTTCATCCGGAAGCTGCCGCACCATCTGGTGGCGAGCTTCCGCGCGACGCTGGAGGAGGCGCGCGAGGCCGACGTGCTGCTGCACATCGTGGACGCCAGTCACCCGGACTGGGAAGGGCAGATGCATGTCGTCGAGCGGGTGCTCGCCGAACTCGACATGGCCGACCGGCCCCTGATCCCGGTCTTCAACAAGATCGACGCGGTGCCCGACCCGGCCGGCTTCGCCGCCAGGGTGAGAGAGCTGCACCCCGACGCCCTGATCGTCACCACGGTCCGCACCGACGGCCTGGCCCCGCTCAAGGCGGCGCTGCGTGACCTGGCGCGCACCGGCCGGCCCATGGTGCGGGTCCGGTTGTCGGTGACCGACGGCGCGCGGGTCGCCGCGCTCTATCGCGACGGGGAAGTCGTCTCGCGCGAGGAGCACGACAGCGCCGTGGACCTCGTGGTACGGCTGCACGGCTGGCAGGTGGACCGGCTGCGGGAGGACGGTGTAGAGGTGGTCGATTGCGGCCAGGCCGCCGCCCTCCGCAAGGTGAGCGGCGGGCGCTAGGTCCTCCTCGGGTCGCGGATGGCGCGGAGCGGCCATCGGTCCGAGCAAAGCAAAGGGGGCATGCCCCGAGGCATGCCCCCTTTTGCCGTCCTTCAGCCGGACAGCGCCGCCTGCTACTTCTCCCCGCTCAGCACCTGCTCCAGGATCAGCCACCGGTTCATGCCGGCGAACTTCTGGTGCATCTTGGTGACCGGCGAGGGGCTCATCGCGTCCTCCTCGATCTGGAGGTCGGCGAGGGCCTCGATGCCGCTGTCCAGGAACTTGCGCAGTCCCCGCTCCAGCGCCATGCCGGCGGTGCGGAAGTTGAAGAGGGTGGAGAACTGGAGAGTGAAGCCCAGGTCACCGAGCTGCTTGTTGGTGATGAGCGTCCCGGCCTTCTTGGCCTTCCCGAAGTACAGCGAGGGGGAAAGGTTGAAGCCGAGCATCTGGTTGGGGTAGTGCTTGCGCACCCCTTCCGCGAACTCCTGCGGCTGCTCCAGCTCGGTGTTGTTGAACTCCGGCCAGATCACGTCCACGCCCAGCTCCGCCGCCTCCCATGCGTCCTCGATCGCCATCTTGACGCCACCCGGCTCCTCGTCCGGCAGCGCGCCGTCGATGCTGTCGGTGCGCGCGATGATGACGATGTCCACCCCGGTCGCCTCGGCGGCCGCCTTGATCGCACTGAGCTTGGCCAGCCACTGCTTGCGGGGCACCAGCACCTTGTTCCGCTTCTGCTTGCCGACGTTGACGATGTGGCCGCAGGTGCGGTTCGAGGGATCCTGGTTCTCCAGGTGCACGCCCGCGGCACCCACCCGGATGAGCTCGGTGGCGAGGGTGAAGGTCTGAGTCGGACCGCCGAAGCCGGCCTCCATGTCCACGAACGCGGGCGGGGCGGACAGCAGATCCTGACCCTCGCTGTCGTACCACCGGGTGTTGCGGGCGCCCTCGATGCCCTTCCGCATCTCCAGGACCAGTTCCACCATCTGGTGCGAGGAGTAGATCCCGATGTCCGGATACATGCTCTTGGTGGCGGCGAGCTGCCAGCCGCTGCCGTAGAGCGCCTTGAACCCGAGCGTGGTCATGATGGCCGACGTAAAGGCGTCGTAGGCGCCGGCGGTGTGGAGGAAGGTGCCCTTGTCGCGTGCTTCCTGGAGCAGCCGCCGGAGCTTGACCGCGGGGACCTCACTCTCGGGCGGTGCGAACAGCCGGTTGACGGCCTCGGCGGGGTAGGTGGCCTTCGGGGATGCCGGTGGGGTCGCAGTCGCCATGGATCGTTCTCCTTCCAATGGATCGCGGCGCCCGGCCGGCCCGGTGCGCCGCTGTTCTCGCCCGGCCCGTGCCCGGGCGGGAGAAGCTAGGTTTGTGAAACTATTCACATGATAGCGAATCGGCCCGGTTTCCGCCAGATGGGGCCGCCCTCCGGTCTGATCCGGCCGCGCGATACCGCCTAAAACCCCTTGGGATTACATTTTGGCTGCTTTCGACCCCCGACGCTGACCCATGTTCCTCACCAAGCCGTTCATTCGAGACCGGAAGATCCGGTTCGCCCTGGCCGGGTGCGGGCGCATCTCCGCCAACCATTTCGACGCGATCGCGAAGCACGGCGAGCGCGCCGAGCTGGTCGGGGTGTGCGACGTGGACCCCGCGGCGCTGGAGGCGGCGGTCGCCCGGACGGGCGCGCCCGGCTTTCGGAGTCTCGACAGGATGCTCGCCGGCACCGAGGCCGACCTGGTCATCCTGGCCACGCCCAGCGGCATTCACGCGGATCAGGCGGTGCAGGTGGCCGCGGCCGGTCGGCACGTGATGACCGAGAAGCCGATGGCGACCCGCTGGCAGGACGGGAAGCGGATGGTGCATGCCTGCGACCAGGCCGGGGTGCACCTGTTCGTGGTCAAGCAGAACCGGCGGAACGCCACCCTGCAGCTCGCCAAGCGGGCGGTGGAGAAGCGCCGCTTCGGCCGCATCTACATGGTGAACATCAACGTGTTCTGGACCCGGCCGCAATCCTATTACGACAGTGCGGCGTGGCGCGGCACCTGGGAGTTCGACGGCGGCGCTTTCATGAACCAGGCCAGCCACTATGTGGACCTGCTGGACTGGCTGATCGGTCCGGTGGAGAGCCTTCAGGCCTACACCGCCACGCTCGCCCGCAACATTCAGGTCGAGGACACCGGAGTGGTGAGCATCCGCTGGCGCACCGGCGCGCTGGGCTCGATGAACGTCACCATGCTCACCTATCCCAAGAACCTCGAGGGCTCGATCACCATCATCGGCGAGAAGGGGACGGTGCGGGTGGGCGGCGTGGCCGTGAACCGGATCGAGCACTGGGACTTCGACCAACCCGACCCGGACGACGCCGTGGTGGAGCAGGCGAGCTACGAGACCACCTCGGTGTACGGGTTCGGGCATCCGCTGTACTACGACAACGTCATCAAGTCGCTCCGCGGGGAGGCGGTTCCGGACACCGACGGGCGGGAGGGCCTCCGTTCGCTCGAGATCCTGATCGCGACCTACCTCTCGGCTCGCGACGGCCGGCGGGTCGCGCTGCCGCTGGAGTACTAGGTGGCGGCACCTCACGGCGCCAGAAAAGGGCTGATTCTCGCCGGGGGCTCGGGCACGCGTCTCCACCCCGTCACCCGCGCGGTCAGCAAGCAGCTCCTGCCGATCTACGACAAGCCGATGATCTACTACCCGCTGTCCACGCTCATGCTGGCGGGGACCCGGGAGATCCTGCTCATCTCGACGCCGCACGACCTGCCGGCATTCCACCGGCTGCTGGGCAGCGGGGAGCAATGGGGGCTGACGCTGAGCTACGCCGAGCAGCCCTCGCCCGACGGCCTGGCCCAGGCCTTCCTCATCGGGCGGGAGTTCATCGGCGCCGACGCGAGCTGCCTGGTGCTCGGCGACAACATCTTCTACGGCCAGGACCTCAGCCAGACCCTCCAGCGCGCCGCGGCGCGGGCCACCGGGGCCACCATCTTCGGCTATCACGTGCACGACCCCAGCGCCTACGGGGTCGTGGAGTTCGACCGCGACCGCCACGCGGTCTCGATCGAGGAGAAGCCGGCCCGGCCCCGCTCCAACTACGCGGTGACCGGCCTGTATTTCTACGACAATCAGGTCGTGGACATCGCCCGCGAGATCCGGCCGTCGGCTCGCGGCGAGCTCGAGATCACCGACGTCAACCTCCACTATCTGCGCCGGGGCGGGCTCACGGTGGAGCTGCTCGGGCGGGGCACCGCGTGGCTCGACACCGGTACTCACGAGTCCCTGCTCCAGGCGGGCATCTTCATCGAGACCATCGAGCAGCGCCAGGGGCTCAAGGTCGCCTGCCCCGAGGAGATCGCCTTCCGGATGGGCTATATCGACGCCGCGCGGCTCGAGCAGCTCGCGGCGGCCCTCGGCAAGACGCTGTACGGCCAGTACCTCCTCCGGCTGCATGCGGAGCTCACCGGCCCGTGAGGGTCCAGAGCACGGCGCTCCCCGGAGTCCTCGTGTTCGAGCCCGCGGTGCACCGGGATGCCCGGGGGTTCTTCCTCGAGACCTGGCGCGCCTCCCGCTACCGCGACGCCGGAGTCGATCTCCCCTTCGTGCAGGACAACCACAGCCGGTCGGTGCAGGGAACCCTGCGAGGGCTGCATTACCAGATCCAGCAGGCCCAGGGCAAGCTGGTGTACGCCGTCACCGGCAGCGTCTATGACGTCGCGGTGGACCTCCGGCGCTCCTCCCCGACCTTCGGGCGGTGGATCGGCTGCACGCTCACTGAAGAGAACCACCTCCAGCTCTGGGTACCGCCCGGCTTCGCGCACGGCTTCTACGTCACCAGCCCGGCGGCGGACGTGGTCTACAAGTGCACCGATGTGTACGCCAGCGAGCATGAGCGCTGCCTCCGGTGGGACGATCCCGACCTGGCGATCACCTGGCCGCTCGTGGGAGGCGCGCCGCCGCTGCTCTCGCCGCGGGACGCAGCGGCACCCCCCCTCCGCGAGGCGCAGGCCTACCCGTGACCCGGCGCCGCGCGACCGTGGCCCTCATCACGGGCGCGGAGGGACAGCTGGGCCGGGAGCTGC
Source organism: Gemmatimonadales bacterium (assembly GCA_036375015.1). Taxonomy (GTDB): domain Bacteria; phylum Gemmatimonadota; class Gemmatimonadetes; order Gemmatimonadales; family GWC2-71-9; genus CAVVWJ01. The sequence continues at coordinate 23,111 of DASUSR010000350.1, read as the reverse complement.
AGGCCACGGCCCCGGCCGGATGGCGGGTGCGGGCCTGCGGCTCCGCCGAGCTGGACGTCACCCGCCCGGAATCCGTGGCGGAGGCCCTCGGACGGGAGCCGCCGGACGTGATCCTCAACGCCGCGGCGTATACGGCGGTGGACGCCGCCGAGCGCGAGGCCGAGCGGGCCGAGGCGGTGAACGCCGCGGGTGCGGGGCACGTGGCGGAGGCGGCGCGCCGGGTGGGGGCACGACTGGTCCACGTCTCCACCGACTTCGTGTTCGACGGCGCGCAGGGCCGCCCCTACGGTCCGGAAGACCGCCCCCGGCCGCTCAACGTCTACGGCCGCACCAAGCTGGCGGGCGAGCGCGAGGTGCTCCGCATCTGCGCCGACCGCGCCGTCGTGGTGCGGACGGCCTGGCTGTACGCGTCGCACGGGCGGAACTTCCCCCGCACGATGCTGCGGCTGATGCGGGAGCGGGAGCACGTGGACGTGGTCGCCGACCAGGTGGGCACGCCCACCTGGGCCCGCGCGCTCGCCGAAGCGCTCTGGGGAGTGGCCGCCCGACCCGCGCTGGGCGGGATCCAGCACTGGACCGAAGCCGGCGTGGCGAGCTGGTACGATTTCGCCGTGGCCGTGCAGGAAGAGGCCCTCGCCCTCGGGCTGCTGGATCGGGCGGTGCCGGTGCGGCCGCTCCGCAGCGAGGAGTACCCCGCGCCCGCCCGCCGTCCTCCGTACAGCGTCCTCGACAAGAGCGCCACCTGGTCTGCGCTTGGCCGTCCGGCGGGGCACTGGCGCGCGAGTCTGCGGCTCATGCTCCGGGAGCTGGCCACGACTCCGGCGCCCGCCAACGCGCGCGGTCCTGCTCGCCGCGGTTGATGCGACGCGCGGCGCGGGGTTTAATTACCCGGTTGCATCCGATTCCGACGCTCAACGCTTCGAGGACAGGGGCCGACTCTCACATGCGCGCAGCCATTGCGTAGTCTCCTGGTAACGGGCGGGGCGGGCTTCATCGGTGCCAATTTCGTGCATCATTGGCTCGCCCGGCACCCGGGCGAGTCCGTCGTGGTGCTCGATGCCCTGACCTATGCCGGCAATGCGGCGAGCCTGGAAGGGATCCGGCATCGGCCGGAACTCTCGTTCGTCCACGGAGACATCCGCACCCCGGGTCTGGCGGCGAGCCTCCTTCGCGAGCACCGGATCACGGTCCTGGTCCACTTCGCCGCGGAGTCGCACGTGGACCGGTCGATCCACGGCCCCGACGCGTTCATCGAGACGAACGTGCTCGGGACGCACGAGCTGCTCAAGGCCGCCCGCCAGGTGTGGCTCGAGGAAGGCGGCGCCGCCGGCGACGTCCGCTTCCACCACGTGTCCACCGACGAGGTGTACGGCTCGCTGGGCCCCGACGAGGCTGCTTTCCACGAGAGCTCGCCCTACGCCCCCAACTCGCCCTACGCCGCGAGCAAGGCGGGCTCGGATCACCTGGTCCGCGCCTACCATCACACGTACGGGCTCCCGGTCACCACCAGCAACTGCTCCAACAACTACGGCCCCTATCAGTTTCCCGAGAAGCTGATCCCGCTCATGCTGGTGAACGCGCTGGAGGGCCGGCCGCTCCCGGTGTACGGCGACGGGCTCAATGTTCGCGACTGGCTCTACGTCGAGGACCACTGCCGCGCGGTCGAGCAGGTCATCCTGCGGGGTCGGGTAGGGGAGACGTACAACGTGGGCGGGCGGAACGAGTGGCGGAACCTCGACGTGGTGCGGCTGCTCTGCCGGCTGGTGGACCGCGCGATCCAGGAGGACGCGACGGCGGCGGCGCGCTTCCCGCGCTGTCCCTCGTCGGCGGGGCGGGAAACCGCCTCGCTGATCACCTTCGTGAAGGACCGGCCCGGCCACGACCGGCGGTATGCCATCGATGCGACGAGAATCGAGCGCGAGCTGGGCTTCGTGCCGTCGGAAAGCTTCGAGACCGGCCTCCGCAAGACGATCGCGTGGTACCTCGGCCACGAGGAGTGGTGGCGCGGCGTGATGGACGGGAGCTACCGCGACTGGCTCAGACGGCAGTACAGCGGCGCGCTCTGACGCATGACCCTCGGCCTGGCCCTCGGCGCCCTGGCGGGCGCCAACATCCTCGTCGCATTCGCCTACCAGTGGTACGTGCTCACGGCACTGGGGCCCGGCACCGCGACCGACGCCCTGTTCGCCGGGACCATGGTCCCGCAGCTGGTCCTCGTGATCGTGAGCGGATCGCTCAACTACGTCCTGATCCCGCTGCTCGCGGTCCACGCGAACGAGGATCGGGTTCGACTGGCCTGGACCTACTTTCAGGGAATCGGGGCGGTCAGTCTCGCGCTGGCGGTCCTGCTGGCGGTCTCGGCGCCCCACTGGGTCCCGCTCACGGTGCCGGGGTTCTCGCCCGAGGCCACGCGCCTCACGACCCAGCTCACCCGCATCCAGCTGCTCGGCGCCGTCTTCACGGCGGTCATGGGAGTCGGCGCGGCCATGCAGCATGCGCGCCACCGGTTTCTATGGACCGAGCTGGCCGCGGTGCTCGCCTCGGCGGCCGGCCTGGCGTTCATGGTGGCCGCCCTGCCGCGCATGGGTGTCAGGGCGGCGGCGTGGGGCATGGTGATCCGGTCGGGGCTGCAGCTGCTGCTGCTGCTGCCCGGGATGGGGCGCTACCGCGCGCCCGATTGGCACGACCCGCGCCTGCACGTCGGGCTGCGCCGCACGGCGCCGCTCCTCGCGGGGCAGCTATACTACAAGAGTGACAGCCTGCTCGATCGGTTCCTCGCCTCGCTGGCTCCGCCCGGGACGCTCTCGCTCTATCACGTCGCGCAGCAGCTCTATGCGTCGGCGTCCATGGTGCTGAACCGGGCCATCGTCGCGCCGGTGGTGCCCCGCCTGTCGCGCCTGGCCGACGGCGGCGAATGGAGCGGGTTCGGCGCCCAGGTGCGGCACCGGCTGCGCCTGACGCTCGGGGTCACCGTCCTGGCGTCGATCTGCCTTGCCCTGTTCGGCCGCCCGCTCCTGGCGCTCGCCTTCGGCCACGGGGAGGTCACCCCGGATCGCATCGCACATCTGTGGCTGCTGCTGCTGCTGCTGTCCGGCGTCTGGTTCGGCGGCGCGGTGGGCCAGATCCTGTCCTCCGCCTTTTACGCCCAGGGCAACACGCGCACGCCGGCGCTGGTGGGGGTGGTCGGCTTCACCCTGGCGATCGGCGTCAAGCTGGTGGCCTTCCGCGAGGCCGGGATCGAAGGTCTGGCTGTCGCGGCCAGTCTCTACTATCTGCTCAACGCCCTGGTGCTGCTGATCTGCCTGCGGCGCACGACACGGCGCGCGGCGGGCGTGCTCTCGGTCGGAGAGTTCGCCCGGCCGTGACGGCGCCCGTCGAGGTGGAGGAGATCGGGTGCCCGCTGGGCTGCGCGGGCGGGGACGAGTTCATCGTGACCGGCCGCGACCGGTTGCACGACCTGCCCGGCGAGTTCCGCGTAGTGCGGTGCAGGGGGTGCGGACTCATGCGCACCACGCCACGGCCCACCATCACCAGCATCGACTACTACTACCCCGCGGACTACCGGCCCTATCTCACCACCCGGGTGTCGCAGGATGCGCCCCCGCCTCCCACGGCCGCCGTGGGGCCGGTCCGGCGCGCGATCCGCCGGCTGCTCCGGCCGATGAACCACGAGATCCCCGAGACGACGCCGGGGCGGATGCTCGAGATCGGATGCGGCTCGGGCGCGTTTCTCCAGGAGATGCACCGGCGGGGCTGGAGCGTGGAGGGCATCGAGCGCTCTCCGGACGCCGGTGCCGCGGCCCGGGCCCTCGGCTATCCGGTGCATATCGGACCGCTGGAGACCGCGCCCGATCCGCCCGCGCCCTACGACCTGGTCGTGGGATGGATGGTGCTGGAGCACCTGCACCATCCCATCGCCGCGCTGGAGCGGCTGGGGCGCTGGAGCGCGAAGGGCGCGTGGCTCGTGGCATCGGTGCCCGACGCGAGCGCCTACGAGTTCAGGCTGTTCCGCGACGCCTGGTTCGCGCTGGCGGTGCCGGGACACCTCTTCCACTTCACGCCCCGCACCCTGGGCCTGGTGCTCGAGCGCGCGGGGTGGCGGCTGGAGCGGGTCATGTGGCATCGGAACCCGAACAACCTGCTGCTGAGCGCCCGGTACCGACTCCTGGAGCGGGGCTGGACCGGGACCGCGGAGGCCCTCCAGGAGGTGGCCGACGAAAAGCGGCTGCCGCGAGCCAGGCTGATCCTCGGCACGCTCCTCGGCACGCTGCGCTCGAGTGGGAGGATGACGATTTGGGCGCGGCGGGCGTAGGGGAGTCTTTCCCCGCCGGCCGCTTCCTCGTCGGGTGGCGACCCAAGTCGGCCGATGCCCGGGTGGCGAGCGTTCGAATCCGCTGCCTCAACCCGGTGCGCGAGCTGCGGCGGCGGGGCTACCCGGTCGAGCTGTTCGACGAGCGGCGCGCCGAGCGCTACTCCGTCGTGATCTACTCCAAGCTGTACGACGAGAGCATCCAGGCGGAGGCACGGCGGCTGCGCGCCGGCGGGACGAAGATCGTCCTCGACCTCTGCGACAACCACTTCTACAACCCGCGGGGCCTGGAGCTGCTGCGGACCGCGGCCACCCAGTTGCGCGGCATGCTCGCGCTGGCCGATGCCGCGGTCGCGTCCACCGAGGCCATGGCCGAGGTGATCCGGTGCGAGGGCAGGGCCGACCTGCCGGTTACGGTCATCGGGGACGCGGTGGAGACGCGGATCGAGGGCGTGCGGACCTGGCCCTGGGACGGCTGGCTGGCGCGCCGGCGGCTGCGGTCCCTCGGGGCACGGCTCGACGCCCACCCGGACCGCGCCCGGATCGTCTGGTTCGGCTCGCACGGCGGGCCCTCGGGCGATTATGGGCTGGGCGACCTCCAGGTGGTCCGGCCGGTGCTGGAGTCGCTCCAGCAGGACCATCCCTTGAGTCTCACGGTCGTCAGCAACTCGGCCGGCCGGTTTGCCCGCCTGATCCGCCCGTGGAGCATCCCCACCTACTACCTCGAGTGGCACCAGGCGACGTTTCTGGACGCGCTCGGGCTGCACGGCATCGCGGTCATTCCGGTGCGGGAGACCCCGTTCACCCGGTGCAAGAGCAACAACCGGCTGGTCACCGCGCTCGCCGCGGGGCTGGCCGTGACGGCGACCGGGATCCCGAGCTATCGCCCGTTCGCGCACTGCTGCATTCTGGACGACTGGGCGGGCGGGCTCCGGCGGTACATCCTGGACCCGGCGGCGCGACGGAGCGACGTGGCGGCGGGCCGGGCACTGGTGGAGCGGGAGTGGAGTCTGACCCACGTCGCGGATCAGTGGCAGGATTACTTCGAGAGCTTCCGGTGCCCGACCCCGACACGCTGAGCATGGAGCACTTCTTCGACTGGATCGAGCGCGAGCGGCGGGTCGACCGGCCCTGGCTCATCCTGGGCAAGGGGCCGACGTTCGCGCTGCGCACCCGGTTCGACCTGAGCGGGTTCGAGCTCCTCAGCCTCAATCACGCGGTGCGGGAGCAGCCGGTGCTCCTCGCCCACATGATCGATCTGGATGTCGTGGACGCCTGCGGCCAAACGCTGCTCGCGCAGGCGCGGCACGTGGTGCTGCCCTGGTATCCCCACGTGGGCAACGCCCCGGGGCCGCGTTCGCTGGCGGAGCTGGTCCCGAACCATCCGTTGCTGCGCCGGCTCGCGGGCGAAGGGCGGCTGCTGTGGTACGACCTCAGCACCACCCCGCGCCGGCACGGCCCCGGGCCCGTGGTGCAGGCCACCTACTTCAGCGCCGAGGCCGCCGTGAGCCTGCTGGCGCAAGCGGGAGTGCGGCGGGTGCGCTCCCTCGGCGTGGATGGCGGGGTGGTCTACAGCGATGAGTTCGCCGACCTCCACGGCCGCACCCTGCTCGCCAACGGCCAGCCGGCGTTCGACCTGCAGTTCCAGGGTATCGCGCGCACCATTCTGCGCACGGGAGTGGACTTCGCACCGCTCGACCTGCCCGCGCCGGTGGCGGTGTACCTGGCGGACGGGGGCGGGGGCCCGCTCCCGGCCAGGGTATTGGAGTTCTCGGTGCGCAAGCGCACCAGCATGACGGTGGACGTGCGGGCACCCGGCGCCGCGATCGATGCCGCGGAGACGTCGGAGCCTGCTGGCACGCGCCACCGGGCCATCGTCCTCCACGCGGAATCGCTGCTTCTGGACGATCTGCGGACGCTCTGGGCGAGACCCCGGGATCGCGACGGGGTCGAGGTGCCCCAGGGCTCGACCGCGCCGGCCCTCGCGGTTGTCACCGCGGGTGAGACCGAAGCCTTCGCGGCGATGGGCTCGCGGGCGCTCGAGTTGGTGGCGTCGCCGGGTGCGGGGGGCGCGGCGGTCGCGGAGCGTCGGAGGACGCTGCCGGCCGGCTGGAGCCACGCCGACCGCTTCGTGCGCGGCGCCACGGCGTTCCTCCATTTCGCGGCGGCCGAGCGGCAGCCCTGGGTGTCCACGGCCCATCCTCTCGCCCATCTCTGGGTGGCCGAGCTGCTCGATGCCGTCCGCGACGGCTTCGTGCCCCTGGAGCTGATCCGGTCGGAAGTCCGGCAGGGCAGGGTGCGGCCCTCGCTGCTGGATCAGGCGGAGCGCGGGGTCGAGGAGGGACTCCTGCTGCCCCCGTCGGTCCGCCGCCGCGACAGCCGCTTCGCCCCGGCCGGCCGCCCCGCCCCGGCGGCCGCGGGACTCCTCACGGATCCGCTGCTGCTGCTCCGCGCGCTGGGGCGGCAGGCGCGGCGGGAGCTGCGGGCTTACCGCGCCCGGCGGGCCGCGGGAGGCGGAGGATGAGGCTCCTCGTTCTGCTGAGCACTTACAACGGCGCGCGCTACCTGGCCGAGCAGATCGAGAGCATCCGGGGACAGATCTGGACCGGCTGGGAGCTGGTGGTGCGTGACGACGGTTCGACCGACGGGACGATCGAGCTGGTCGAAGAGTTCGCCCGGCGCGACCGCCGGATCCGGCTGTGGCGGGATGGGCGCGGCAACCTGGGGCCGGCGGCGAGCTTCGGGGCCTTGCTCGAGCACGCCTGGGCGGGCGGCGCCACCTACGCCGCCCTCGCCGATCAGGACGACGTGTGGATGCCCGACAAGCTCCAGCGCGAGCTGGCGCTGCTGCAGGCCCACGAGGCCGCGGGGGAGCCGGACCACCCGCTCCTGGTCCACACCGATCTCACCGTGGTGGACGACCGGCTCCGCACGCTCCATCCCTCCTTCCTGCGCCATCAGCGGCTGGAGCACGTGCGCACCGACCCGCTGCGCCGGCTGCTGGTCCAGAACTTCGTGACCGGCTGCACGGTGGTGGTGAACCGGGCTCTGCTGCGAGCCGCGATTCCGGTGCCTCCGGTGGTCATGCATGACTGGTGGCTGGCCCAGTGCGCGGCCGCCCTGGGCACCATCCTGTTTCTCCCGGAGCCGACCGTACGGTACCGGCAACACGGCGGCAACGCCCTCGGCGGGCGCGGCGCCTTGCGGCTCTATGCGGACGCGGTGCGCCGGCCCGCGGAGTGGTGGGTGCGGGGGCGCCGGGGTCTCGCAGCCGGGAAGGACCAGGCTTCGGAGCTGGCCCGGCGCCTCGAGGTCCTCGCCGGCATGGTGCCGGTGGATCCGCGCACCACCGACCTGGTGCGTCGGTACGCCGCGGCGCTGGACGGCTCCGTCGGCCCGCTTCGGCGCCTGCGCGAGATCCGGCGGCTCCGGGTACGCCCACGGAGCCTCTTCTCGCCGCTGTTCTACCTCCGCGTGCTCGCCGGATTCTCGAAGGCCGGATAGCGGCCCGCGAGCTATGGCCGGGCATCGGACGCGCTTAAGTTTCCGCCCGGCGCGGGGGCCCACCCGGGCGTGAGCGGCATGCGGCCAGGTCCCCCCGCGAACATCTCACGGGAGGCGATGCATGAACAGCGCAGCAGGCAGCGCAGGCCAGGGTGTGGAGACGCCGGTCCGGGTCTACGTCGGGAGCCAGGAGGCCCAGATGCTCCCGGTCAAGGTGCTGGAGTACTCGATCCGGAAGCACACCGAGCTGCCGGTGGAGATCTTCCCGCTCCACCATGCGAGCATCGAGGTTCCGATGCCGCGGGACCCGCGGAACCGACCCCGCACGCCGTTCTCCTTCCAGCGATTCTACATCCCCCAGCTTGCCGGGTTTCGGGGCCGGGCCATCTACCTCGACTCCGACATGCAGGTGTTCCGGGACATCCGCGAATTGTGGAGCCTGCCGTTCGACGGTGCCGACCTGCTCTCGGCCTGGGAGCGGGGCGAGAGCGGACGGCGGCCCCAGTTCAGCGTGATGCTGTTGAACTGCGAGGCACTGCGCTGGGACCTGCCCGAGATCGTGCAGGCGCTCGACCGCGGCGAGCTCACCTATGAGACGCTGATGTACGAGATGCGGGTGGCGAAGAGCATCCATACCTCGATCGACCCATCGTGGAACTCGCTGGAGCACTACGAGGCGGGCGTCACCGGGCTGCTCCACTACACCGACATGACCCGCCAGCCCTGGGTCTCGCGGGACAATCGGCTGGGCTATCTGTGGGTCCGCGACCTCGCCGAGGCGATCGCGCAGGGCGTGATCGAGCGCGGGATGGTGGAGGCTCACGTGCGCGAGGGATACGTTCGCCCGTCGTTGCTCCACCAGCTCGAGCATGGGGTGGAGGACCCCAGCAAGCTCCCGGCCGCCGGCACCTCGCTCGACGCGCGGTTCGTGCCGCCATACAAGCTGATGGCGGGGCACGCCGCCGCCGGCGCCGGACTGCTGCAGCGCACTCGTGGGCTCCTGCGCCGGGTGTACGAGCGAAGCCCCTTCTTCCGCGGCCGCGTACAGGAGGCCAAGCGCTGAGCCGGCCGGCCGCCGCTCCCCGCCTCGCGGTGGTCGTCGTCAACTGGAACGGACGACACCTGCTCGAGGCCTGCCTCGGATCGGTGTTCGAGCAGCAGCCCGCGCCCGAGCGGGTCATCGTGGTGGACAACGGCTCGCAGGACGGCAGCCTGGAGTATCTCCGGACCCGTTGGCCCGGGGTCGTCGCGCTCGATGCCGGCGCCAATCTGGGATTCTCCGGCGGCAACAACCTCGGCATTCGAGATGCGCTCCGGGCCGGTTCCGAGTACGTGCTGCTCCTCAACAACGACGCCCAGCTGCTGCCGGGCGCCCTGGCGGAGCTGGTGACCGCCCTGGAGCAGGGCGGCGGCGAGGTCTGGGCCGCCGCTCCCAAGATCCTCTATCGAGGCGACCCCGGGATCATCTGGTCGGCGGGCGGCCGGTTCGATTGGTGGCGCGGGCTCTCGATCGATCGGGGCTGGGACGAGGCCGACCGGGGGCAGTACGAGCGGCCCGAGCTGATGGAGTTCGCCAACGCCTGCTGCCTGCTGGTCCGCGCGCCCGTGTTCCACGAGGTCGGCCTGCTCGACGATGGGTACTTCATGTACTTCGAGGACTCGGAGTTCGCCGCCCGGGCCGGACGCGGCGGCGCGCGGGTGGCCTACCGTCCGGCGGCCCGGGTCCTGCACGACGTGCAGGGCAGCACCGGCCGCACCGAGGTGGGTCCCAGCCCCATCGCCCTGTACTACTGGACCCGCAACCGCGGACGGTTCATCTCCCGAAACGTGCGGGGCCCGCTCCGACGGCTCGCGGCTCACGCCTACGTGCTCGGCACTCGCGCGGTGCGCATCAGCCAGGCGGCGCTGGCCGGGCGGTACCTGGAGGTCCGGGTGATCGCCCGGGCCCTGGTGGACGGATACATCCGCCGCGCGACCGGCCCGACCTATCCTCCCGGGTTTCCCCCGACGCGCGGGGCGGCAGGGAGCCCGTGAGGCCGGTGCCGGCCGAGGGTCTCGTCAACCTGGCGCTGCTCCTCCCCGCCTGCTTCCTCGTGGAAGTGATCCTCGGGGGGCCGTTCGGCACCTACGGCGGTGTCTCGGTGCGATTCCTCCTCCTCGGGGCCAGCGGCGCGGTGCTGCTGTTCGCCCTGCTGCTGCGCGGGCGCCTCACGGGCGCGCACCTGGTACCGCTGTTCAGCGTGGCCGGGTTCATGGCGCTCAACGGCATCTGGGTGGCCGTGGTTCCGGTGCTCACCGGCACCGACATGCACTGGGCGCTGCGCGAGCCCCATGCCTTCATCGTCCTGGTGCCAGTGGTGCTCCTCCTGGGCCTGTTGAGCCGCGACCAGCTGGCGCGCACCGTGCCGCGGCTGCAGCGTCTAGTGGTGATCGCCTCGCTGGTGCTGGCGGTGTTCCAGGTCTCGCTGTGGCTGGTCGGCACCCTGCTCGGCGATCTCCAGTGGGTGGTGAGCTACCTGCTGGACGCCGTGTTCGTCGGCGCGGGCGATCATCTCAAGGTAGGGCTGACCCCCGACGGCTTCTTCCGGGTGTTCTGGATCTCGACCCTGTGGTGCCTGCTGGCCTACTTCTGGGTGCCCGTGGCGTTTCCCGGCTCGCGCTTGAAGTGGCTGTACCGGGGTGTGCTGCTCCTCTCCCTGTTCGCGGCATACTCGCGCGGGATCTGGGTGGGACTGGCGGCAGGCATCCTGGTCGCGTTCGGCGCCACGCTCAGCTGGAGGACTCCCGCCTGGAGGCTCGGTCGGTCGGCGCTGCTCGGTGGGGCGGCCGCCCTCGCGATCGTCGGCGTCGTAGCGGCCTCCGGCGAGCTGGAGCGCGGGGTGAAGCGAGTGACCTCGACCACCTCCCGCGCCGACGTGAGCATCAATGCCCGGCTGGAGCAGGCGCCGCACCTGCTCCGGCTCTGGTACGAGCATCCCTTCGTGGGGAACGGCTATGGGGCCTATGCGGCGGGCCATGTGCGGTCGCAGGAGGCGCCATACAGCTACGAGCACATGCCCTACGCCCTGCTCGCCAAGCTGGGCCTGCTCGGGGTGCTGTTGAGCGGGGGGATCGTGGCCGGGTGGGCCTACCTCGCCTGGCACGCGCGGCGCCGCGCGCCGCGGCAGGTGGCGGCCTTTCTGGGCGCCTGCACCGCGCTGCTGGTCGCGGAGATGACCAATCCGCTGGTGCTCAACTTCGTCAGCATGAGCATCTTCGCGTGCCTGCTGGTCCAGTGGGCGGACCTCGCCGCCCCTATGGAGGTCTCACCACGCGGGAGCGTGACGGCATGACCACCTCGGCGCTGGCCCGTTCGGACGGCGATCTCACCCTGGCGGATCTGCTCGCCTTTCTCGCGCGTCACCGGCGGCTGATCCTGCTGACCGGACTCGCCGCGTTCCTGCTCGTCGGGGTGGTGACCTTCCTGCGCGCCCGCACCTACACCTCCACGGCGCGGTTCATGCCGCAGGCCACCGAGGGATCGCTCTCGAGGCTCTCGGGTCTGGCCGCAAGCTTCGGCGTCTCCGTGCCGCCGACGGATCCGGGCTCCTCGCCGGAGTTCTACGCCGAGCTGCTTGAGTCCCGCGACGTGCTCCGCGCCACGGTGGAGACGCGCTATGCCTTCGCCGCCGCCGGCGATTCGATCCGGGGCAACCTGATCGAGCTGTTCGAGGCCAGGGGCAAGACACCCGCGGCCCGGCGCGACGCCGCGGCGGAGGAACTGCTGGAGAGCATCGACGTGACCATCGGCCGGGAGACCGGCACGGTGAACCTGGCAGTGACTACGCCGTGGGGGGAGCTCTCGCGGCTGGTGGCCAGCCGCATGATCGAGCTGGTGAGCGAGTTCAACCTGGAGCGACGGCAGACCAAGGCGGGCGCCGAGCGCCGCTTCGTCGAGGCACGGCTGGCCGAGGCGCAGGACAGCCTGGAGACGGCGGAAGCGCGCCTGCAGCGCTTCCTCCAGCGCAACCGCGAGTACCGGAATTCCCCCCAGCTCCTCTTCGAATACGACCGGCTCGAGCGTCAGGTCATGATGCGGCAGCAGGTGTACACCGGACTCGCGCAGTCGTACGAGGCGGCGCGGATCGACGAGGTCCGCAACACGCCGGTGATCACCTTGATGGAGCCGCCCGACCTGCCGGCCAAGCCCGACCCCCGCCTGGCCCTGGTGAAGGGGACGCTCGCGGGGCTCCTCGGCCTCGCGCTCGGCGCCTTCCTTGCGGCCATCCTCCAGGTGCTGCGCGGCTTCACCGGCACCCGCGGCCGCCGATCCGGGGGCGGCTCTGCCGACCCCATGGAACGCGGCGTCGGCAGGCCGCTCGCCTCGGCGGCGATCCGTCCCGACGACGTGTGATCGTCGGTCTCAACCTGCTGTACCTGCTGCCCGGCGTGGTGGGGGGCACCGAGACCTACGCCGCCGGCCTGGTCCACGGGCTCGCCCGGTCGCCGGATCCCGACCGGTTCGTCGTGTTCGTCAACCGGGAGAGCGCCGACTGGCCGCTGCCCGACGATCCCCGTTTCCGCCGGGTCGTGTGCCCGGTCCACGCGGTCTCCCGTCCTGCGCGCTACCGGTACGAGCAGTTCCGGCTGCCCGCCAGAGCGATGGCGGAACGGGTGGACCTGGTGCACTCGCTGGGCTACGTGGCGCCGCTCCGTCTGCGCCGCCCCAGCGTGCTCACCGTCCACGACGTGCACCACCTGGCCTACGGACGGTTGAGGGAGTGGCCCCGGAGGCTCATCCTGGCGCAGATGGTTCGGCGGTCGGTACGCGGGGCGGCCGCGGTGATCGCCGTGTCGCGCTACACCCGGGACGCGGTGGCCAGGGCCTACGACGTCCCGGCGAGCGCCATCGACGTGGTCTGGGAGGCGCCGAATCCGCGGCTCCGGAGCGATAGTCCGGAGCCGGGCCCGCTCCCGGCGGGGGTTCACGTCGGGCCCTACCTGCTGGCCTTCGGCGGCATTACCCCGAACAAGAACCTCGAGCGGCTGTTGCGGGCGTTCGCCATCGCGCGGAGCCGCCACGGCATCGCCCACCGGCTTGTGATCGTGGGGCACGTGGCGCCGTCCCTGCGGCCCGAAGGGACGGAGGGCGTCGTCGGCACCGGCTATCTGGGGGAGCCCGAGCTGGCGGGCCTGCTCCGGTCGGCGGACGCGCTCGTCTTTCCATCGCTGTACGAGGGCTTCGGCCTGCCGATCCTCGAGGCCATGACCGTCGGCGTGCCGGTCGTCTGCTCCAACGCAGCCGCGATTCCGGAAGTGGCCGGGGACGCCGCCAGGTATTTCGACCCCCGCGACGTCGAGGCCATGGCGGCCGCGATCGCCGCGGTCTGCCGCGACCCGGCGCTGCGCCGCGACCTGGCGGCGAGGGGGCGGGCGCGGGCGGCCGCCTTCAGCTGGGAGCGCGCCGCGCGCGAGACCCTGGCGATCTACCGTCGAGTGCTCGCGCCCGCGCGCGCAAGCGTATGTCCCACGCCGCCTTGATTCTCCCGGGTCGGGGAGAGATTATGCACCGTCTCGGGCGTGGGGGCGCTCTACCCGAACAGAAGTGGAGTCTGGCATGGCCGGAGAACTGATCGTCGTCGCGGGCGCGGGGGGCTTCATCGGGGGGCACCTGACGGCTGCCCTGCGCCGGGCCGGGGCCCGGGTGCGCGCGGTGGACGTGAAGCCGCTCGAAGAATGGTATCAGGTGATCGACGGGGCGGAGAACGTAGTGACCGACCTCAAGCTCCTCCCCGAGTGCCTGCGGGTCTCCGAGGGCGCAGACCAGATCTTCCAGCTCGCGGCCGACATGGGCGGCATGGGCTTCATCGAGCACAACAAGGCCCTGTGCATGCTCTCCGTCCTGACCAACACCCACATGCTGCTGGGCGCCCAGCGCCATGGCGTGCGCCGGTTTTTCTATTCCTCCTCCGCCTGCGTCTACAACGCCGACAAGCAGCGCTCGCCCGAGGTGGTTCCGCTCAAGGAGGAGGACGCCTACCCCGCGATGGCCGAGGACGGCTACGGCTGGGAGAAGCTGTTCTCCGAGCGGATGTGCCGGCACTTCCGCGAGGACTTCGGGGTGGAGACGCGGGTGGCCCGCTACCACAACGTGTACGGCCCCGACGGCACCTGGGAGGGCGGGCGGGAGAAAGCCCCCGCCGCCATCTGCCGCAAGGTGATCCACGCCAAGCACACCGGCGATCCGAGCATCGAGATCTGGGGAGACGGGCACCAGACCCGGTCGTTCATGTACATCGACGACTGCATCCGGGGCACGCTCGCCATCGCCGCGAGCGATATCCTGGAGCCGATCAACCTCGGATCCAGTGAGCTGGTCACCATCAATCAGCTGGTGGACATCGCCGAAGAGATCGGCGGGGTGAAGCTCGAGCGCCGCTACAACCTGAACGCGCCCAAGGGCGTGAACGGCCGCAACTCCGACAACACCCGCATCCGCGCCGCGCTGGGCTGGGAGCCCTCGATCAGACTGCGCGACGGGATGGAGCGCACCTACCGCTGGATCCACGACGAGTACGTCCGCAAGTACGGGGACTGACCGCCGCATGCCGCGGCGTTCCGGCGTTCCCCCCACACTCCTCGTCCTCACCCAGACGTATCTGCCGGACCCCGCCAGCGTCGGCCAGCACATGGCCGACGTGGCGGCGGCGATGGCCGCGCGCGGGCACCGCACGGTGGTGCTCACCGCCGACCGTGGGTACGACGATCCCTCCGCCCGCTACCCCCGGCGCGAGCGGCTGGCCGGCGTGGACGTGCGCCGGCTGCCCCGCTCCAGCTTCGGCAAGGGCTCGATCCTGCTGCGGGTGCTCGGCGGCCTGTCGTTCGCACTGCAGGCCGTGTGGCAGAGCATCCGCATCGGCCGGATCGAGCGGGTGCTGGTCAGCACCTCTCCTCCACTTACTCAGGTCGCCGGCCTGCTCGTCAGCGTCCTGCGGGGGGCGCCGCTCACCCTCTGGGTCATGGACCTCAACCCCGACCAGATGGTCGCGCTCGGAGTGCTCGGACCCCGGCATCCCGTGGTGCGCGCGTTCGACTGGCTCAACCGCCGGGTGCTCGCCCGCGCCGAGGAGGTGATCGTGCTCGACCGGTTCATGGCCGAGCGGGTCCTCGCCAAGCGCGACGTCCGGGCCAAGCTCACCGTGCTGCCGCCGTGGCCCCACGAGGACCACCTCGAGCCGATTCCCCGGGATGAGAATCCGTTCCGCCGGGAGCACGGGCTCGACGGCAAGCTGGTGGTGATGTACAGCGGCAACCACGGACCCTCCAACCCGCTGCGGACCGTGCTGGATGCGGCCCTCCGGCTGCAAGACGATCCGCGCTTCGCCTTCGTGTTCGTCGGGGGTGGGATCGGCAAGGCCGAGGTGGACGCGGTGGCGGGACCCACCATCCGCTCGCTGCCGTACCAGCCGCTCGAGCGGCTGCGCTATTCGCTCTCCGCGGCGGACGTGCACCTCGTGACCATCGGCGATGCCGTGGTGGGCATCGTCCATCCCTGCAAGGTATACGGCGCCATGGCCGTGGCCCGGCCGATTCTGCTCGTCGGCCCCGAGCAGTCCCACGTGGGCGACCTGCTGGCCCGGGAGGCGATCGGCTGGCGGATTGGCCATGGTGACGTGGACGGCCTCGTCTCGCTGCTGCGCTCCCTGGCGGGGCAGGACCCGCGCTGCCTCGAGGAGATGGGGGAGCGGGCCCGGCGCGTTCTCCAGGGCGGCCTGAGCAAGGACGAGCTGTGCGGCCGGCTGTGCGACCTGCTGGAGCAGCGCCCGGCGACCGCTCCCCGTGCCGACGCCTGAGCCCCGCGTGACCGCGGTGACCGGGATCGACGGCTTCGTCGGCTCCCGGCTCTGCGGCGTGCTCCTCGAGGCGGGAATGGAGGTGCGAGGGATCGGACGGCGGGAGCCCGGCCCGCTCCGCCCCGGCCTGACCTATCACCGGGCCGATCTGCTCGACCGGCCGGGGCTCGGCCGGGCGCTCGCCGGCGCCGATGCGCTGGTGCATCTGGCCGCCCGGGTGCACGTGATGCGGGAGACGACGCCCGATCCCCTGGGCGCCTTCAGACGGGACAACGTGGAGGGAACCCGCTGCGTGGTGGAGGAGGCGGGCCGGGCGGGTGTCGCCCGGGTCGTCTTCGCCAGCACGGTCAAGGCGGTCGGGGAGTCGAACCTCGAGCCCTGGACCGAGTCGGTCGTCCCCCGTCCCGTGGATCCGTACGGCGTCAGCAAGCTCGAGGCCGAGGAGGTGGCCCGCGAGCTGGCGCAACGATTCGGGTTCAGCGCCGCCATCCTCCGGCTCCCGCTCCTCTACGGCCCCGGCATGAAGGGCAACATGCTGCGACTGTTCCGGCTGGTGGAGCGCGGCGTCCCGCTCCCGCTGGGCGGGATCCGGAACCGCCGCAGCCTGGCCTTCGTCGGCAACGTCGCGGCGGCGATCCTCGCGATCCTGCGGTCCGACCCCCCGGCCGCCGGAACCTTCTTCCTGTCGGACGGGCGCGACCTCTCGACCCCCGAGCTGCTGCGGCTCATCGCGCGCTCGCTCGACCGGCAAGCGCGGCTGCTGCCCGTGTCTCCCGCCCTGTTCCGATTCGCGGGACGGGCGGGCGATCTGGTCTCCCGGGTCGCACCCGTCCCCCTCACATCCGCCGCCGTGGACCGACTGCTCGGCTCGCTCTCGGTGGAGTCCGGCGCGCTCACCCGGGCTACGGGGTTTCACCCTCCGTACACGGTGGAGGAAGGGCTCCGGACCACCGCCGAGTGGTATCGGGGAGCGAGGGCGTGATCCCGGCCGCGGTGCTGCTTCTGGTGTCCGCAGGGACGGCCTGGCTGCTGACCGGAGCGGTCCGGTCCTTCGCGCTGCGGCACGGCATCCTGGACCAGCCCACCTCAAGGGGCCTCCACGTCGTCCCGACCCCGCGGGGCGGGGGACTGGCCATCGCGGCGGTGGCGCTTCCGGCCATTGCCGTGCTCGGCCTCGTCGGTCTCCTGCCAGGGAGGGTCGTGGCCGCCCTGGTCGGGGGAGGCGTCGCCGTCGCGTGGATCGGGTGGAGGGACGACCGCACCGGTGTCACACCGGGTGCCCGTGCGGGGGTCCATCTCGTGGCAGCGTTGTGGGCACTCTATTGGCTGGGGGGTCTGCCGGAGCTGGAGCTCGGCCTCTACCGTGTGTCACTTGGACACCTGGGCATCCCGCTCGGCGCGATCGGCGTGGTCTGGCTGATCAACCTCTACAACTTCATGGACGGCATCGACGGGCTGGCCGGAGCGGAGGCGGTAACCGTGGGCCTCGGCGGTGGACTCATCCTGATGCAGGGCGGTGCCACCGGTCTCGGCCTCGCCGCGCTCTCCATCGCCGCTGCCTCCATGGGGTTCCTGGCGTGGAACTGGGCACCGGCCAGGATCTTCATGGGGGATGTCGGCTCGGGACTTCTCGGCTTCCTGTTCGCCGGTCTCGCGCTGGCCTCGGAGAACTCGGGTTCGGCGCCGGCACTGGTCTGGATTCTGCTACTCGGTGTCTTCGGCTTCGACACCACCGCCACGCTGCTGCGCCGGATGTGGCGCCGGGAAGCGTGGTACGCTCCCCATCGGAGCCACGCCTATCAGCGCCTGGTCCGCCTGGGCTGGCCCCACGCGCGGGTGACCTCCGCGGTGGTCGGGGTGAACCTGGTCCTGGTGGCCCTCGCCCTGGCCGCGCAGGCCGATCCCCGTCTGTTCCTGCCGGCGCTCCTGATAGGTTTGGGCATGCTGGCCGGGCTGTACCTGGCCGCCGAACGTGCGGTCCCGCTGGCGTCCGGAAGTGATCCAGCTCGCTAAGCTACTGAGATGCAAGCTCTTGACGCCCTGCATCAACCGATAGGATAATCCGGCATGGCCGAGCACGAGAGCTACCCCTTTGGCACTCATCTCCGGAATCGGTACCTGTTCATGTCGGACGTGCTGCTGTTCAGCGCGTCCGTGGTGCTCGCCTTCTCCATCCGCTTCGAGGGGTTCGAGTGGGGCGCCGCCCAGAATCGCTCCGCGCTCGTCTACCTGATCGTCTCGCTCCCGATCAAGATCCTCACGCTCTACGTCGCCGGCCTGTACCGCCGCTTATGGCGCTACGCCGGCTTGCTGGAGCTCGAGCGCCTGATCCTTACCTCGGCGATCTCGGGGGTGGCTGGGCTGGTAATCGGGGGCATCGTGCTGCCGGTCACGGGGCTCACCGTGATGCGGGTGCCTCTGTCGGTGCTCTTCCTCGACGGGTTGCTGACCGGCATCTTCGCGGCCGTCCCCCGGCTGGCGGTCCGCTCCTACCGGAGGCGGGGCCAGGTGCATCGCCTGACCAACGCCAAGCGGGCGCTGATCGTCGGCGCCGGGGCGGCCGGTGAGCTGATCGTCAAGGAGCTGCTCGCTCATCCCCAGTTGGGGCTCAACCCCATCGGCTTCGTGGACGACGACACCTCCAAGCACGGACACCGGATGCACAACCGGCTGGTGCTGGGGTCGGTGTCGCAGCTCGGTGCGCTGGTGGCCCAGTACGACGTGGAAGAGGTCATCATCGCCATGCCGAGGGCCTCCGGACAGGTCGTGCGGCGGGTGGTGCGTGCTGCGCTGGAGGCGGGAGTGAATACCCGCACCATTCCGGCCATCTCCGACATCCTGTCCGGGCGAGTCACGGTGGCCTCGCTCCGTCAGGTCGAAATTCAGGACCTGCTGCGGCGCGAGCCGATCCAGACCGACCTGGACCAGGTGCGCTCGCTCGCCACCGGCGAGACCGTGCTGGTCACCGGGGCCGGCGGATCGATCGGGAGCGAGCTGTGCCGCCAGCTCGCCCGGCTCGAGCCGGCGCAGCTCATCCTGCTGGGTCACGGTGAGAATTCGATCTTCGACGTCATGGCGGAGCTGACCGACCGGCACCCGACGGTCAACGCGGTGCCGATCATCTGCGACGTGCGCGACCGGGAGCGGATGCGGCTCATCTTCGAGCGCTACCAGCCCTACTCGGTGTTCCACGCGGCCGCCCACAAGCACGTGCCGCTGATGGAGGGCAACCTGCCGGAGGCGATCACCAACAACGTCCTCGGCACCAAGAACGTGGCGGAGCTGTCGGCCGAGTTCGGGGTGGAGCACCTGGTGCTGATCTCCACCGACAAGGCGGTCCGCCCCACCAACGTGATGGGGGCCACCAAGCGGGTGGCGGAGCAGATCGTGCAGGAGATCGCGGAAGCCCACGATCGCAACTTCGTGGCGGTGCGGTTCGGCAACGTGCTCGGCAGCCGGGGCAGCGTGGTGCCCACGTTCCTGCGGCAGATCCAGGCGGGCGGGCCGGTGACGGTCACCCACCCCGAGATGCGGCGCTACTTCATGACCATCCCGGAGGCCGTGCAGCTGGTGCTGCAGGCCGGCGCCATCGGCCGCGGCGGCGAGGTGTTCGTGCTCGACATGGGGGAGCCGGTGCGGATCCTCGACCTCGCCACGGACCTGATCCGGCTCTCGGGCCTCGAGATCGGCTCGGACATCGAGATCCGGTTCACCGGCAGCCGGCCGGGCGAGAAACTGTACGAGGAGCTCTTCTTCGATTCGGAGAGCTCGCTGCCGACGGACCATCCCAAGGTGCTGCGCGCCCGGAACGGTGTCCTGCCCATCGGACTCAGCACGGTGGTGGACCTGCTGGTGGCGGGTGCGCGGCACGGGTGGTCGGACGGCCAGCTCCGCTCGCTGCTGGTCCGGCTGGTGCCCGACTTCCGCCCCACGGCCGAGGACGCGATCGAGGCCGACGTGGAGATCGCCGGCGCCTAGCTAGTTCCGCGCCACCACCACGATGGTGATCAGGGCGCCGAGCACCTGGGCGGCGGTGGCCAGAATGCTCGGCAGGTTGTTGGGCTGCTCCTGCAGGATCCTGGTCGGCACGTAGACCTGGGCCCCCGGTCTCGGCTTGGGCACCCGGTCGGCGAACACCGCTCTGCGTTTCACGCCTTCCCGCGTTCCATCCGGCTGGGTCACGTACGCGTGCCGATCGTCCGAGGTCTGGGTGTAGCCGCCCGCGGCGTTCACGTACCAGTCCAGATTCTTGCCCGGCGTGTACGCCACCGGCCCCGGTGAGTTGACCGCCCCGTCCACCACGATCACCGGGTCGAACTCCGGAATGTGAATGGAGTCCCCGCCCACCAGGATGATGTTGTCCCGGTGGTCTGCCTCCTCGAGCACGCGAGGCAGGTCGATGCCGACCCGCTCGCGCACGGTGCGGCTCAGGCTGTCGCGGCCGCCGGGCACCGGCCGGCGCAGCGTGTCGAGCGCCGGCTCCAGGCGGTCGCCGCGGGCGGGCCGCCCCGCGAGGTAGGGCCGGTAGAACTGGATGCCGCCGGCGTACGCCTCCTCGGTGAGCCCTCCGGCCCGCTCGATCACCTCACGCAGCCGCTCGGTCTTGCTGCGCAGGGTGTAGCGGCCGGGGTATTTCACCTGCCCGCTCAGGGCGACGCTGCGCTGCAGCTCCCAGCCGGGCTGGCGCATGACGAGCACGTTGTCGTAGGGCTGCAGGGGGGCGTCCGGGGCACCCGCGGCCGGAGACGCCTCGCCCGCCCTCCGCCCGAAGCGGTAGCTGGAATCGAGCGGGACCCGAACCGTAGTGGCGAGCGTGCCTGGATCCTCGTCCGCCGCCCGGCGTGCGACCTCGGCCTGCTCGAGCCAGGCGTCTTCCGTGGGGCCGCCGGCGAGGAGGATGGCGTCCCGGATCGTCATCCCCTCGCGGTAGGGCATCCGTCCCGGTCTCCGCACCGCGCCCACCACGGCGATCGTGGGGATCGGCCGGAAGGCCGAGCGGGAGAAGACCCGGATCTCGTCCTCGTCCTGGAGCACGATGTCCTCCACCAGCCTCCCGGTGGAGTCGGCGAAGGCGGACCGGAGCTGGACCATGCTCGAGTCCTCGCGGACGCGCGTCACCAGGATCCGGCCCAGATACACGTCGGGCCGGGGACCGCCGGCCAGGCGGATCGCGTCGCTCAGCCGCATGCCCTCGGTGAAGCCGACCTGCCCCTCGGCCCACACGTTCCCCCGCACCGTGACGTAGCCACGCAGCCGATCGGCGACCGCGTGGACGGTGACCGAGTCTCCCGGCGACATCGGAACCGCCGGCACCGCACCGTCGACGAACTGGTCGGCGCCTACCGCCACCACCACGCGGGCCCTTCCGCCGCTGCCGCGAGAGGCCGGCGGAAGCACTCGGTGAATGGTCACCCGGGCCTGGTAGGCTCGCGGCTCGAACCCCCCGGCGTACTCCACCAGCTCGCGCAGCGACTCGTCCGGGCGCAGCTCGTAGATGGCGGGCCGGACGATCTCACCCACAATCCTGGTCTGCCCGCGGTGGACGGGGACGAAGACCACGTCGCCGCTCTGCAGCCGGATGGATGTCGGGTTCACCCCGCGCACTAGGTAGTCGTACAGGTCCACCGAGTCCACCAGCGCGCCCCCGCGCCGGATGTCCACCCGCCGGAAGCTCCCGCGCGGGGTCGGGCCGCCGGCGGCATAGAGGGCGGTGAGCACCGTCCCGGCTCCCGAGATCTGGTACGCGCCGGGCCGGGTGACATCGCCGGTCACGTAGACCTGGATGCTCTTGAGCCGCGCGATCGAGACCTGGAAGCGGGTGGTGGCGTTCCGCCCCCGGCGCACGCCCGAGTACACCCGGCTGAGCCGGCTGTAGAGCTGGTCCTCGAGCTGCCCCAGGGTGAGGTTGGCCACGTAGACCTGGCCCACCTGCGGAATGACGATGAAGCCTTCGCGGGTGACCTCGAGCGAGTAGGCCAGCTCCACGTCGCCGGTGAGGATGAGGACCAGCTCGTCGCCCGGACCCAGCCGGTAGTTCTCGTCCACCGGTCCGCTCTGGAGCGCCTGGAACTGGGTGGAGAACCGCCGGAACGTCTCCAGGCCGAAGATCCGGAGACCGCCGGGCTGAAGGGCCTGAAGCGAATCGGCCAGCGAATCGGCGCGGAGGGAATCGAGCCGTACCAGGCGCAGCGAATCGAGGATCCGGCGCAGCGAGTCCGACACCTGGAACAGCGAGTCGCTCACCTGGAGGGAGTCGGCCTCCTCCGGCGAGAGGATGCCGAGCGCGCGCACCGCGTCGAGCGTGCGGGCGCCGGGCCGCACCGCGGCGGTGGTGTCGGCGCCGGGCAGGTACTGGTCGAGCAGCTCCTCGGGATACCCCGCGGCCCGCAACCGGGAGCGCACCTGGTCGGGCGTCAGTCCCGACTGGGTCAGCTTCTGGCGCAGTTGCTCCACCAGCCCCGGCTGGTTGCGCAGGAGATCGCGGGCCTGATCGGCGTTGGGGAGCCGCTCGCCGGGGGGGACCTGGGTCGGCACCTGGCCGACGAGCCGGGCGCTGAGCGCGAGGAGCAGAACGCCCAGCAGGAGAAGAGTTCTCCCCAGGGCCGGAGCACGGATGGCCGGTGGATGCATTGAGCCGAGAAGTTGTCTTGTAAGTGTCAGAATGTCAACCGGTTGCGCTCGCGAGCCCACGCCAGAAGGCGAGGGTCCGCTGGGCCACCGCGGCGTCGGTGTACTGCTCCAGGACCCGCTGCCGTCCGGCTTCGCCGAGCCGCAGCCGCTCGGCCGGCTCGTCGTGGAACCGCTGCAGCGCCGCGGCCAGGGCGGTGACGTCTTCCTCCGCCACGATCGTCCCGCCCGGGCCGATGTGCTCGGGCAAGGCGCCGGACGCGCTGGCGATCACCGGCAGCCCGTGCGCCATCGCCTCCAGCGCCGCGCGGGGCACGACCTCGATCCAGCGCGGCGCCGTGCGGGACGGCATCACTACGCAGTCGAGCGTCGCCCAGACCTCGTCCACCCGATGCCGGGGCAGCGCGCCCAGCCAGGTGACCCGCCCGGCGATGCCGAGCCGCTCGGCCAATTCCTCCAGCTCCTCCTGGGCCGGCCCGCTTCCGACGACCGTGATGCTCCAGCGTCCGATCACCTTCACGCCGGCGCGAAAGAGCAGATCGAGCCCCTTCTCCGGGATGAGCCGGCCGAGAAACCCGATGTTGAGCCCCTGGCGGGCGGCGCGCCCGGTCTCGAGGGTGACGGGCACGCCGAGCTGGGGAACGACCGCGGTGGGCAGGTCCTGATGGCGGCGGACGGCGAGCCGCACAGCGGATTCGTTGACGCCCAGGAGACCGCGGGCTCCCTTCAGGACTCGCCCGCGGCGGAACCCCGGGACCACGCCGTGGCGCGCAGGCAGGCTCTCCCGGGCCAGGACGACGTAGGGCACCCGCTGCCGGCGCGCGGCGCGGGCGGCGACC
>DASUSR010000349.1:0-3011 GCA_036375015.1 Gemmatimonadales bacterium | reverse complement strand
CCCACCGGCACCGTGTGATTCACCGCGACATCAAGCCCGGCAACATCCTCATCGACGGCGACGGGAACGCCATCGTCACCGACTTCGGCATCGCCAAGGCGGCCGAATCGCCCAATCAGACCCTGACGGGAGCCCTGCTGGGAACGCCGGCCTACATGAGCCCGGAACAGTGCCGGGGCGGCGAAGTCTCGGGCGCCTCGGACCAGTACGCCCTCGGCGCCGTCGCGTACGAGATGCTGACCGGCTCGCCCCCGTTCAGTGGCTCCACCTACACCGTCCTCCAGGCCCACGTCGAGCGTCCGCCGGTCCCGCCGAGCGAGCGACTGAGCGAGTGTCCGGCGGAGGTCGAGGCGGCGATCATGCGGATGCTGGCGAAGGACCCCGCCGCCCGCTGGCCCCGGATCGCCGATGCGATGGCCGCCCTGGGCGCGGAGCCGCTGGCCGACGACAGTCCGCTCCGGATCGAGCTCAGCCAGCGCGTCGCTGCCGGCGGAGCCCCGGCGCAGCCGCGACTCTCCCACGCGACGACACCCCACACCTCCGGCCGCAAGCCGGCCGGGATCGCCATCCTGCCGCCCCCGCCCGATCTCGAGGTCGGCGACAGCTTCGTGCTGGTCGCCATGGTGCGGGGGCCGAACGGCACCCGGCTGCCGCCCGGCGAGTTGACGTGGACCGCGGAGCCGGCCGGGGTGCTCACGCTGGAGAGCGGCGGAGGCGTGGCCGTTGCGATCGGCGCCGGCTCCACCCTGCTCGGAGTTGCCTGCAAGGGGGTGAGGGCCGAGCTGCAGGTGGAGGTCGCCGCGCCCCGGGCGGACGAGATCATCATCGATCCCCCCGAGCACGGCGTGCGGGCCGGGGAGGAGATCCACCTCGAGGCCAGCGCCCGCGACAAGCGCGGCCGGCCCGTCGGCCGGCCGGTGTCCTGGCAGTCCGCCGATCCGGCGATCGCCACGGTCACCGCGACCGGCGGTCTCATCGCGCAGTCCCCGGGGATGGCCCGCATCACGGCCGTGCTGGACGCCGTCCGCGCCACCGTCACGGTCCCCGTGCTCCCGGCTCGAGTGGCGGCGCTGCGCATCGGCGACCCTCCGCCCGCGCGCGCCGGAGCGACCTTCACCCTTACCGCGACGCCGGTGGATCGCTGGGGCGGTCCGCTGGGCGGGCGTACGGTGCTCTGGAGCAGCAGCGACGTCCGGGTCGCCGTGGTGGCGGCGGGCGGCACCGTCCACGCCCTGCGGCCGGGCCCCGTCGTGCTCACGGCGAGCTGCGAGGGGATCAGCGAGTCGGTCAAGCTCACCATCGGCCTCGCCCAACCGGCCGCGGCTCCGCCGGCCGAGGCTCAGCCGATGATCCATCGGCGGCTGCGCCGCCGGCGGCGCGGCCGGCTCCTGGCCGGGATGCTGGGAGCCGGCATCGCGGTCGCCGTGGTGTGGCTCCTCGACCGGGTCGAGCAGCCCGCCGTCTCGGCCGCGCTCCCGCAGCCGGCCGGGTACGTCAGTTACAGGGAGTCGGGCGACAGCATCGGCGCCGCCACGGTCGCGATCACGAAGCAGCCCGGCCGCCCGCTGCGCCCCGGGCGGTCCTTCCAACTGGCCGCCGAGGTGCGGGACCCGGAGGGCCACCCGGTCCCCGGCGCCGGCGTGGTGTGGACATCGAGCGATTCGACGGTCGCCCGCGTGGATCCGGAGAGCGGCTGGGTCCGCGCGATACGGCCGGGACGAGTCCAGGTGGTGGCGACCTCCGGGGAGGATCGGGACAGCACCCCCATCGTGGTGCGCCCCGGCGCACCGGTGCGGACCGTCGGCTCGATCTCCATCCAGCCTCTCGAGCAGATCCACGTCGGTGAATCCGCCACCCTCCAGGCGCTGGTGCTGGATACCCGGGGCGAGGCGCTGGCCGACTCGGCCGTCGCCTGGCACTCGAGCGACGTCTCGGTCGCCACCGTCGATTCGGCGACGGGGGTGCTGAGCGCGCTGGCGCCCGGCAACGCCGTCGTCGTCGCGCGGAGCGGAGGCGAGTCGGCGGTGCTCGAGCTGCCCGTGCTTCCCGTCGCCGTGGCGGACGTCATCGTGCACGGCACTCCCCCCCTCATGGTCGGGCAGGAGGTGACGCTCCGCGCCATACCCACCGATGCCCGGGGCAACTCGCTGACGGATCGGGCTGTGGTGTGGATGAGCAGCGATCCCGGCGTGCTCGAGGTGGACGAGGCCACCGGCCGGATCGTCGCCCGCTCGCCGGGATCGGTGGACGTCACGGCCACCTCGGAGGGCAGGTCGGGCCGGGTGCGGCTCACCGTGTTCGCCCGTGACATCGTGGGTACTCCCTAGGCAGCCTGCCCTCCCGGTGATTCTCTGCCGTACTCTGGGACCCGTCGAGGTCAGCGTGGACGGGAGTCCCGCGCCGCCGGAGCTGCTCTGGCGGAAGCACCTCGCCCTCATGGTCTACCTGGCCCGCTCGCCCCGCCGGACGAGGAGCCGGGAGCACCTCGTCGCGATGCTCTGGGGCGATCGGACAGAGGCTTCGGCCCGGCACTCGCTCAGCGAGGCCCTGCGGGTGATCCGCCGCCACGCCGGCGACGCGGCCGTGGACCAGAGCGTCGGCCAGATCCGGCTCGCTCCCGGGTCGGTCGAGCTGGACCTGGACCGGCTCGAGCAGCTCGCGGCGGCGGAGGACTGGGCCGGCGCCGCCGAGCTGATCGCGGGGGAGTTTCTCGAAGGGTTCGCCGTGCCGGACGCCTCGGCCTTCGAGGACTGGCTCGCGGCGGAACGCGAGCGGTGGCGGCGGCGGTCGGTGGAGGTGCTGGCCAGGTTCGCCGACACGCTCGCGCGGTCGGGACGGGCGCAGGATGCGAGCGAGGCGGCGGCCCGGGCCCTGGCGATCGACTCCGGCTCCGAGGCGGCGCTGCAGTCCGCGATCCGGCACCGGGCGCTGGCGGGGGACCGGGCGGGGGCCCTGGAGCTGTTCGAGCGCTTCCGCGCAAGCCTGGGCGAGGCCGGCCTCGAGCCGGGCGA
>DASUSR010000348.1:0-6695 GCA_036375015.1 Gemmatimonadales bacterium | reverse complement strand
TCGCCCGGCTGGCCCACCCCCCTCCTGCTGCGTCCCCAATCTGAAAGCAGCCAGAGCCTTCCCGGTCCCCTCCATGGGCGAGCGCCGGAGGCGGCATGCTCGTAGGAAGCGTCAGTGCGCCCTAAGGTCCCAGCGCGATCTCAGCATTCGAAGCGCACTGCAGCGACCGTAGAGCGTGTCGCCTCCGGCGCTCGCCCCCCGCGCGAACCTCGAGCAAAGCGTCAAGGCGAGCGCTGCATCTCCAGGATGGTCTCCACGTACAGCCGCAGCCCGAACTCGATGTTCTCCAGCGAGATCCGCTCGTCGTTCCCGTGCACCGAGTGCCGCCCCTCCTCCAGCTCGACCAGCCACGGATCGATGCCATACGGGATCGGCCCCGCCGCCGCCCAGTAGGGCCGGTCGGTGGCCCCCGCGCTGATCGGCGTCGCCACCGGAATCCCCGGCAGCAGCCGCCCCGCCACCCGCTCGATCGCCTGCACCATCTCGGTGTCGAGCGGCGCGTCGTAGCGCGGGGCCATGTCGCCGATCGCCTCGAGCCGGATGGTGCTGTCGCCGATCACCCGCTCCAGCTCGCGCCGGAACTCGGTGGTGTCCTGGTCCGGCAGCAGCCGGATGTCCAGCTCCGCGGAGACTTCCTGCGGGATGATGTTGGTCTTCTCGGAGCCGACCAGCACGGTGGGTGTGACGGTGTTCCGGAGCAGCGCGTTCCGCTCGGGCTCGCTCAGCAGCCAAGCTCGCCCCCGCCGGGTCTTGAGCGCCGCAGCCGCGTCGCCCAGCCAGATCCGCGCCTGGCCGGTCTGGTCGCGGGACTGGGCCTTGAAGAAGCGGTCCACCGCCGGCGTCAGTCGCACCGGGGTCTCCCACGCCTGGATCCGGTGCAGGGCCCGGACCAGGCGGTCCACCGGGTTGTCGCCCAGCGGGACCGAGCCGTGCGAGGTGGTGCCCCGCGCCACCATCTTCTTCCACCAAGTGCGCTTCTCCCCGACGTCGATCCCGAACCACCGCACCTTGCCGCCCTCCACCCGGGTGTCCGCGCCCTCGGTCAGCACGTACTGGATCCGGCCCACCAGGTCGGGGTGCCGCTCGACGAACACCCGGCTCCCCAGACCCCCGATCTCCTCGTCGGCGTTGCCGACGTACACCAGCTCGCGGGTGAGGGGCACGCCGGCCCGCTTGAGCGCGATGAAGGCCATGAGCTGGATGATGCCGTGGCCCTTCATGTCGAGCGCCCCGCGGCCCCAGACGTGACCGTCCTTCACCGCCCCGCTGAACGGCTCCACCGACCACTGCGCCGGCGTCGCGGTGACCACGTCGATGTGGTGGACAAGCGCGATGCCTTTACTCGGCCCGCTCACCGGATGCCGGGCGTAGAAGTTGGCTCGTCCGGAGCCCAGCTCGGCGGTGTCGAGCACGGCCCCCTCGATCCCCTCGCGCGCCAGCACCTCCTGGAGCCAGCGCGCCGCGGCCAGCTCGTTGCCCGGCGGATTGCTGGTGTTGATCCGGAGGTACTCCGAGAGCCGCTGCGCCGTCTCGTCCCGCAGGGCGGCGAAGTCGATCGCGGCGGCCGGGTCCGGCGCGGCCTGGGCGGCCGCGGGGGCAGCGAGCAGGAGCAGCGCGGCGAGGCTCGGCAGCAGGGGGCACGGGAGGGTCATCGCATCTCCAGGAGCATGCAGCCGGCGATCTCCTTCACCAGCTTGGCGGCGACCGCGGCGGCGATGCCGGCGGAATCGTTGGCGGGGTTGAGCTCGACCAGGTCGGCCCCGGCGAGCGGCGCGTCCAGCGACTGGATCAGGCCGATCACCTGGCGCACGCCGAGCCCGCCGGGCTCGCGGTGGGAGATGCCCGGCACCAGCCCGGGCTCGAGCACGTCCAGGTCGAGGGAAAGGTAGACCGGCCCCTCCAGCCGGAGCGGCAGCCCCTCGCGCCAATTCTTCATCTCGATCATCTCCACGCCGTAGCGCCGGGCCTGCTCCCGCTGGTGGGCGGTGGCGGTGCGGATGCCCACCTGCACCAGCCGGTCGGCGAGGCCCTCCTCCATGACCCGGGCAAAGGGACAGGCGTGGGAGTAGCGGTCGCCCTCGAACTCGTCGTAGAGGTCGGGGTGGGCGTCGAGGTGGAGGATGGTGAGCCGCGGATGCTGGGCGCGGAAGCCGCGGATCGCCGGATAGCTGATCGAGTGGTCCCCGCCCAGCAGCAGGGGCCGCCGCTCCGACTCGACGATGCTCGCCACGGCGGCCTCGATCCGCCCCCGGGCCTCCTCGCCCGGCTCCCCCTCGACGAACCAGAGATCCCCGTCGTCGTCCAGCGGGGCGTCGGCCAGGTCGATCCCGGTCTCGGTCCACGGGTTCGAGGCCTCGCTCCAGAGCGCCTCCCGGATGGCCGTCGGCGCCTGGGCCGCTCCCCGCAGGAAGGAGGACGAGGCGTCGTAGGGGACTCCCAGCAGCGCGATGCTCCGCATGGCGATCAGCTCCTCCGGTTCCGCATCAGTGATCCGCGCCCAGGTGCATCCGCCGCTCGACGTAGCCGTACGCCTCCGCCGCCCCCCGGTCCGGCGCGAGCAGGCTCACCACGATCCCGGCGAGGAACGAGAGCGGCATGGTGACCAGCGCCGGGTTCTTGAGCGGGAACCAGGCGTCCTCCCGACCCAGCACGTCCACCTGGATGGTGGGCGAAAGGTAGATGAGCAGCAGCGCCGCGAGGGTGCCGGCGGTCATGCTGGTGACCGCCCCCGCGGTGGTGTAGCCGCGCCAGAAGATGGCCAGGATGAGCGCCGGGAAGTTGGCGCTCGCCGCGATGGCGAAGGCGAGCGACACCATGAAGGCGACGTTCTGGCCCTTGAACGTGATGCCCAGCGTCACCGCGGCCACGCCGAGGGCGAGGGTGGCGATCCGGGCGACGAAGAGCTGCTCCCGCGCCTCGGCGTGGCCCCCGCGCACCACGCTGACCCAGAGGTCGTGCGAGAGCGCCGCCGCGCCCGAGAGGGTCAGGCCCGCCACCACCGCCAGGATGGTGGCGAACGCCACCGCCGCGATGAACCCGAGGAACGGGGTCCCGCCGAGCAGCTCGGCGAGGAGCGGCGCCGCCATGTTGCCGCCCGCGTCCACCGCCAGGATCGCCTCCGGGCCCACCAGCACCATCGCGCCGAAGCCCAGCACGAAGGTGAGCAGGTAGAAGAGCCCGATGAGACCGGTGGCCACGAACACCGAGGTCCGGGCCGCCCGCGCGTCCGGCACGGTGTAGAAGCGCATGAGGATGTGGGGCAGCCCGGCCGTTCCGAACATGAGCGCCAGCCCCAGCGACAGGGCGTCGAGCGGGTTGGACACCAGCTTCCCGGGCGAGAGCACCCCCGCCCCGTACCGCTCGGCCGCCGCGGCGAAGAGCGCCGCGGGGCTCAGCCCGAAGCGCAGCAGCACCAGCAGCGCCAGCAGCAGCGCCCCGCTCATCAGCAGCACCGCCTTCACGATCTGCACCCAGGTGGTGGCGATCATCCCGCCGAAGAGCACGTAGCCGATCATCACGCAGCCGACCAGCACGATGGCCAGCTCGTAGCTGAAGCCGAACATGAGCCGGATGAGGCCGCCGGCGCCCACCATCTGCGCGATCAGGTAGAGGGTCACCGTGGCCAGCGTGCCCAGCGCCGCCGCGAGCCGCACCGGCGCCTGCCGCATCCGCATCGCCACCACGTCGGCGAAGGTGTACCGCCCCAGGTTGCGCAGCGGCTCGGCGATGAGGAAGAGCACGACCGGCCAGCCCACCAGCCAGCCGGTGGAGTAGATCAGGCCGTCGAACCCGGTGGTCGAGACCAGCCCCGCGATGCCGAGGAAGGAGGCGGCGCTCATGTAGTCGCCGGCGAGGGCGAAGCCGTTCTGGCCCGCACTCACCGTGCGGCCCGCGGCGTAGAACTGCTCGGTGGTCCGGGTCCGCCGTGCCGCCCACCAGGTGATCCCCAGGGTGAGGGAGATGAACAGGAAGAAGAAGACCATCGCCACCGCGTTGGGCTGCCCGATCGCGGTGGCCGCCGGACCCTGCGTCATCGAGCGTTCTCCCGGCCGAGGGCGTCCACCCGCGGGTCGTAGTGGCGGTTGGCCCAGCGCACGTAGACCCAGGTGAGCAGCCACGACGCCACGATCACCAGCGCGCCGAGGAGAATGCCGAGCGAGAGCCCCGGGAAAGGCTGGATGGCGAGGATCTCGCGGCCGTACGCCACCAGCAGGATGAACCCGAAGTAGAGCGCCACCATGGCGCCGGTGAGCGTCAGCGCCACCCGCCACCGGGCGGCGTCGAGCGCGCGTACGTCCTGGTCGTGCTGGGTCATGTCATCGCCTCGCGGCCGCGCGCCGGCCCGTGAAGTACACCACCGCGCCCGTGAGCACCAGCACCGCCGTGAGCCCCGCGACCTTGGTCACCGCCAGCAGCTTGTCGGGCTCGTCCTCGGCAGGCACCATGGCGAGCCCGATAGAGGCCGCGGTGGTGCAGAAGCCCAGGGCCGCCAGGGCGATCGCCGCCGGGCTCCCGCCCGGAACCCGCATGACCTCCGGACCCGCGGGCTCCCGCTGCAGACGGATCATAGACGCGAAGATGAAGAGATACGGGATGAAGTAGGAGATGATCGACATGCTCACCAGCACGTCGTACGCTCCCTTCACCGTGGTGCCCGCCTGTCCCAGGAAGATGAACACGGCCGCCACCACCGCCTGGAGTCCCAGGCTCACGTAGGGCGAATGGTAACGGGGATGGATCCGGCCGAACACCGGCGGGAGGAAGCGGTCGATGCCGGCCACGAACGGCAGCCGGCCAGACGCGGCGAACCAGGCCCCGGCCTGCCCCAACCCCCCGGCCACGAGGAGCGTCGCCGCGAGCGTGGTCACCCAGCCCAACCCGACCCGATCGCTCGCCCCGGCGACCGACTGCATGAAGCCCTGGAGGTTGAGGATCTGGCCGGGAGGCAGCGCCACCAGCATGGCCACGGTGGCCAGGATGTAGAGCGCGGTGATCAACACCCCGGCCAGGAGGAGCGCCCGGGGGATGTTGCGCCGGGCGTCCCGGATCTCCTCGCCCAGCATCGAGGCGCTCTCCAGCCCGCTCAGCGAGAACGCGATAGTGGACCAGAAGATGATGTCCTTGAGCCGGGTGCTCGGCACCAGCGAATCGGCGGTGAACTCGGTCGCCGGGCCGAAGCGCACCAGCGAGATCACGCCGAGCCCGATCAGCAGCAGCGCCGGCGTCCACATCCCCAGCGCGCCGGCGTTGTGCAGCCACTTCCCCACGCTCAGCCCCCGGATGTTGAGCCCGGCAGCGACCACCAGACCCACCAGGGCGAACCCGACGAAATAGGCCCGCTCGTCCGCCAGGCGCTGCCACTCGGGCGGCCCGATGAAGAGCGCGCTCGCCGCGGTGAAATAGAAGAGCCCGGGGAAGTAGGGCAGGTTGCAGACCCAGTAGGTCCAGCCGGTCAGGAACCCGGCGAAGTCGCCGAAGGCCCGCTTGCTCCAGACGTAGCAGCCCCCCTCCTGGGGATAGCGGGAGGACAGCTCGAGCACGGTGAACACGAGGGGCAGGTACAGCGCCAGACAGCCCAGCACCCAGATCACCACCGCGCTCGGCCCCGCGGCGGCGGCGTTGCTGATCCAGCGCACGCTGAAACCGGTGACGAGGTAGAAGAGCAGGAGATCGCGAAAGCCCATCGCCCGGCGGAGCCGGGGCGGACCCGCAGTCGGCTCCTCCCGGGGGGGCCCCGCGTCGCCCGCGCTCACACCATGTAGTTGATCGGAGGGTTCTCCTGCTGGAGAATGGGACGCGTGAGCCGGAAGGGGGAGATGTCGCGCGGGGTGCGCCCATCGATCGCCAGCTCCGAGAGCATCCGACCGATGAGCGAGGCGAACTTGAATCCGTGCCCGCCGCCGATCGCCACCGCCACGTCGGGTCGCCCCGGCACCGTGTCCAGCACGAAGTCGCGGTCCGGCGTCAGGGTATAGAGGCAGGTCTTGGTGTAGATCACCGGCCCGAGCGCCGTGGGGAGCCGTCGCTCCATGAACCGGACCACCCGGTCGCGCGCGGGCCCGTCCGGCTCGTAGGTGCGGCCGTCGGCGGTAGTCTCCTGCCCGCCGGCGTCCTGCCCGACTTTCGGGCCCGGCTCGCCGAACGCGGGAAAGCCGTAGAAGCAGGGATCGTCCATCCAGATCCAGACGGGGAAGCGGTCGGGCGCGAAGTCGTGGGGTCGAGGCGAGGCGAAGTACGTCACCTGCTCCTTGGTGACCCGGAGCGGCAGCCGGAGGCCGAACGGCTCCAGCGCCTGGTTGGACCACGCGCCGGCCGCGATCACCAGCCGCCGGCAGCGATAGGCCGTGCCGCCGGCCACCACCTCGATCTCGCCCTCCAGCGGCCTGATCCGCTCGACCGGCGTGCGGTCGAGCAGCGTGGCGCCGTGCTCCCGCGCCATCCGCACGTGGGTGGCGTTGGCCCGGGCCGCCATCGCGATCCCGCCCTGCTCCTGGAACACGCCGTGGATGTCGTCGGTGAGGGTCCACTGGGGCCAGCGGCGCATGATCTCGCCCGCGTCGAGCCGCTCGTACGTTACGCCCGCCGCATCCATGCTGCTGGTGTAGTTGGAGATCGGGATGGCGCCGTCCCGTGGGCCGAGGTCGAGCCCGCCGGTGCGGAGCACCAGCTGCTCCCCCGAGTCCCGCTCCACCTCC
>DASUSR010000347.1:0-4652 GCA_036375015.1 Gemmatimonadales bacterium | reverse complement strand
GGTCTACGAGGGAGCCAACGTGATGATGGGGTATGCGGAGACCCCGGCCGACCTGGCGCTCGGCGACGTGCAGGGAGGAGTGCTCCGCACCGGCGATCTCGGCACGGTGGACCAGGACGGATTCTTCCGGGTGGTCGGACGGCTCAAGCGGTTCGCCAAGCTCTTCGGGCGGCGCGTCAGCCTGGAGGATGTCGAGCGCGAGCTGGAGTCCGCCTTCCCGGTGGTCGCCATCGCCACCGACGCGGGCGACCGGCTCGGGGTGCACGTGGCCGGCGACGCCGCCGTCCGGGACGAAGCCATGGTCGCCCATCTCGGTCGCTTTCTCGCGGTGCCGCCTTCCACGATCGTCGTCCGACGGCTGGCCGAGCTGCCGCGTACCCCCACCGGCAAGAAGGACTATCGTGCCGTCGAGGTCGCACGGTGATCAGTCCGGCGCGCGAGCTGCTCGACCTTTCCCCGTACGGTCTTCCGCAGAGCGAGAAGCGGCGGCGGCTGCTCCCCATGCTGCGGGCCCTCACCGAGCATCATGCCCGGCACTGCGCACCGTACCGCAACGTGCTCGACCGGGTGTTCGGTGGAGCAGATCGGTTGCGGATCGATCGACTGGAGGACGTGCCCTTCCTCCCGGTGACGCTCTTCAAGACCCACCAGCTCTCCAGCGTGCCGGCGTCGCAGGTGGTGAAGGTGCTGACGTCCAGCGGAACCACGGGCCAGCAGCCGAGCCGGGTGGTCCTCGACGGCGAGACGGCCTCCGTCCAGTCCGCCGTGCTGGTGAAGGTGGCGCAGCACTTCCTGGGCAAGGACCGGCTGCCGATGGTGATCGTGGACCACCCCGGCGTGGTGCGGGACCGGACCAGCCGCTCCGCGCGGGGCGCGGGCATCCTGGGCATGGCCCAGTTCGGGCATCGGCCGTTCTACGCGCTCCGCGAGGACATGAGCCTGGACGAGGAGGGCCTGCGGGCCTATCTCGAGGCCGCCGCCGGTCGGCGCGTCCTGTTCTTCGGGTTCACCTTCATGGTGTGGCAATACCTGGTGCAGACCCTCGAGCGGTGCGGCATACGGCTCGGCGCGTCCGGGGGCGTTCTGGTGCATTCCGGAGGGTGGAAGAAGCTGCAGGACGCCGCGGTGGACCCGGCCACCTTCCGCGAACGGGTCCAGGCCGTCACCGGGGTGGACCAGGTGATCAACTTCTACGGCATGGTGGAGCAGGTCGGCGGCGTCTACTTCGAGAATCCGATCCACCATCTCCAGGCGCCGATCTTTTCCGAGGTGATCGTGCGCGATCCGGTGACGCTCGAGCCCCTGCCCGACGGTGAGCCGGGCCTCATCCAGGTGCTCAGCTGCCTGCCCACCAGCTACCCCGGGCATAGCCTCCTGACCGAGGATCTCGGTGTCATCCGTGGGGAGGACCCCGCGGGAACCGGGATGGGCGGCCGGTGCTTCGACGTGCTGGGCCGGGTGCCCAAGGCCGAGCTGCGTGGGTGCAGCGACACCTTTACGGCCCGGACATGAGCCTTCTCGCTCACCCCGGCTCCGCGGAGCGCCGGCCCTGGCACGAGGTGGCGGCGCGGGTCCGGGTGCTCGCGCCCACGGGCGACGGCAGCGGCCTGGCGGCCTTTCTGGACGCGACCCACGACAGCCGCGCGGAGCCCTTCGCGCCCGCGCGGCTCGATACGCTGGGCCGGCTCTCGGCGGCGCTTCTCGCCGATCCCATGCTGCGCCAGGATCCCGCCACGGTCTCGGTGGCGTACTGGCTGCGGCGCGCGCAGCTCGCCAGGCTGGTCGAGGAGCACGCCCGCCGCGCGGCGGCGGAGCCGGACGTGCTGCGGGTCCCGGTCGCGCGGGTGCTGCACCTGGCCCCGTCCAACGTGGACACCCTCTTCCTCTACTCGTGGGCGGTGGCCTACCTCTGCGGCAACGCCAGCGTCGTACGGCTGTCGCAGGAGTACGGCGCCGTCGTGGCCGGGCTCCTCCGCGTGATCGATGCGCTGGCCGCCGACGATCCGGAGCTCGCCGCCGCGAACCGCTTCGTGACCTACGGGCACGACGACGCGATCACCACGGCCCTGTCCGCGTGGTGCGCCCATCGGGTGATCTGGGGCGGCGACGAGACGGTCGCGGCGGTCCGGCCGCTGCCGCTGCCGTCCCACGCCAGCGAGCGGGTGTTCGGCAGCAAGTACTCCTTCGCGGTGCTCGACGCCGCCCGCTATCGGGCGGCGCCGGAGGAGGAGCGGGACCGGATCGCGGCCGGGTTCTTCAACGACCTCTTCTGGTTCGACCAGATGGCGTGCTCGTCGCCCCACGTGCTGTTCTGGGTGGGACCGCCCGAGGCCGGCGCGACCGCCGCCCGCGAGTTCGAGCGAGACCTCCAGGCCGAGGTCACCAGGCGCCGATTCACCCCGCCGGTCTCGAGCGCGGTTCACCGCCGCTCCTTCGCCTTCGGCTTGGCGGCCTCATCCGATGTGCGGGTGGTGCTCGAGCATCCCGGTTTCATCGGCGTGGATATCCGCGATCGCGCCGCGCTCGACAAGGAGATGTGCGGCGGGGGGCTCTTCCGCCATGTCTCCGTCCCCGCACTCGGCGACGTAGTCGAGTTCGTGGACGAGGGAGACCAGACGCTCACCCACTGGGGCTTCGAGGACGAGGCCCTCCGGGAGATCGCGATGAGGGCCGGGGCCCGCGGACTCGATCGCGTGGTGCCGATCGGCCAGGCACTCGCCTTCGATCTGGTGTGGGACGGGTTCCACCTGGTCGACGACATGCTCCGTCGCGTCCGGGTCCGCCGCGCGTGAGCCTGCGGCTCGCGCCGCCGGCGGTCGCCTCAGCGGAGGCGCTGCCCGAGATCGTCGGGCTGCTGGAGCGGGTCTTTCCGCGCCCGCGTCCCTGGCCGCCCGACCTGGCCTGGCAGTACCTGGAAAACCCCGCCGGCCCGGCCCGATACGTCAACGGGTACGCGGACTCGGGCGAGCTCATCGCGCACTACGCGCTGCTTCCCACGCTCCCGCTCGCCGACCCCCCCGCCGCGTTCCGGGCCACCTATTTCTCGCTCAACACGGCCGTGGATCCGGCCGCGCGCATTCCCGGGCTGATGGTCGCCACCGGCCGCGCGCTGTTCCGGCAGCTGCAGGAGGAGGGCCCGGTCCTGGTGCTGGGCGTCGCCAACGAGAACTCGTACCAGGGTTTCGTGCGGATGCTCGGCTTCCGCTCGCTGGGCAGGCTGGCGCTCAGCGCCCACCTGCCCGGCACCCTCCCGGCGGTGGGCGCGCCAAGGGCGCTCGCGACGAGCCCCGCGCAGCTCGCCTGGCGCGCAGGGCGACCGGGCGTGGCCGGCTACGCCGATCCTTCGACGGGAACCCTGTCCGTCCGCCTCCGGCACCACGGTCTTCCGCTGGACGCCCTCCTGACCACCGGATCAGGGGATCAGATGGGCTCCCTGCAACTGCCCCGGCCGGCTGCATGGGTCCCTCGGCTGTACGCTGGCTTCGGAGGGCGAGTCCGGGGCGGCTTCCCGGTGCCCGAGCCCCTGCGTCCGAGCCCGCTCGAGTACATCGTCCGCGTGCTCGGCGACCCCGCCCTCCTGGAGCCCGTCACCCGCTATCTGAGCGCCCGACGCTTCGAGTTCCTCGACTTCGACGTTGTGTGACGCACTGCAGGTGTTTGCAGTCCTGCTGGTTAGGCACTGATGCCTGGGGGGTCGGCAAGATCTTTTGGGCCCGGACCGAGTGTGGTAGGCGTGCAACACCCGTGCAGCACCCTCACGACCTCTCCGAGTTCCGCTGTGATTTCAATCCCATAGTTTCCCCCCCGAAACGCGCATGATGGAGTGGGCAGCGCGACACGTGCACCGTAGGCTCGGACCCGGGGGCGTGGTAGATTGCCAGGTTAGCATGTCCGCGGCCGCCCGTCGGCCGGACGGGGCATGCTTTCTGCTCCCACCCCGGGAGCTATCCGGCAGGCCGAGTGGCAGTTGAGCCCGGCGGGCCATCACCTTCTCATCGCCCTGCGAGGTATATGCGCACCCTGGCCTGCTCCATCGCTTTCGCGTGGCTGGTTCTCTCGGTTCCGGCCGCGGCGCAGGAGACCAACACTCCCGCCGTGCAGTCGGTCCTCACCCCGGGCGATTCGGTGCGGATCGTGGTGTGGCGAAAGCCGGAGTTCAGCGGCGATTTCGTGGTAGCGCCCGACGGCTCGATCACACACCCGCTCTATCGGGCGGTCCAGGTCGCGGGCGTGCCCTACGCGACCGCGGAGGCCAACGTCCGCAGGTTCCTCTCGACTTTTGAGCAGAACCCGCAGTTCGTGATGGAGCCGTTGGTCCGCGTCGCGGTCTCCGGGGAAGTCGGCCGGCCCGCCCTCTACGCCCTCCGTCCTGAGACCACGATCAGCGAGGCGGTGGCGCGGGCGGGCGGGACCCGGGAGGAGGGAGCGCCCAACAAGGTTCGCGTGGTACGCACCGAGGCGTCGGGGCGACAGCAGGAGTTCCAGGTCAATCTGAACGATCCGGAGAGCGGGGCGGGGACTCTGCAGGTACGCTCCGGCGACCAGATCATCGTGCCCCCGAAGCGCAACTTTTTCAAAGACGTGATGCTGCCCGTCCTGGGCGTGATCGGCTCGGTGGCCTCGCTCGGGCTGCTCATCGACCGCTACAGCAG
>DASUSR010000346.1:0-5018 GCA_036375015.1 Gemmatimonadales bacterium | reverse complement strand
GACCCGCCCCGCGATCCGCAGCGTTCCCCGGTGCACCGCGAGCCGGCCCTCGAAACTGCTGCCGGCCGGGAGGGACATGTCGCC
Organism: Gemmatimonadales bacterium; assembly: GCA_036375015.1. GTDB lineage: Bacteria > Gemmatimonadota > Gemmatimonadetes > Gemmatimonadales > GWC2-71-9 > CAVVWJ01. The sequence continues at coordinate 4,934 of DASUSR010000346.1, read as the reverse complement.
TTCGGTGCGGGTGGTGGCCGAATCGTTGTAGAACGCGATCAGCTCGGCGACCACCTCGGGGGGAGGCCCGCCGCGCATCAGGGTGTCCACCGGCGGCGCGTCCGGATCGATGACGATCACGCTGTCCTGCGCCTGCAGCGTCGAGCCGGCCAGAAGCAGCGCCAGCACCAGTGCGGTCACTCCCCCGCCGTCGCGCTTCCGCGCCATGCGCAGCCTCCGGTTACGGCTTGGCGTTGTCCAGCCCCAGGCGCCGCATGCGCCGGTACAGGTTGGCACGGTCGGTCTGCAGCGTTCGCGCGGCTTCGGCGACATTGCCTTCGGCCTGGGTCAGCGCGGAGGCGATCAGCACCCGCTCGTAGTCGTCCAGCGCCTCGGAGAGGGGACGTCCGGCGGCCGACGGCGGCACGGCCGTCGCGGGCGCCCCGCGCAGCACCTGCCGCACCGCGGCCGCGTCCACCGTCGGCCCGCTGAGGATGCTCAGCCGCTCCACCAGGTTGGCCAGCTCCCGCACGTTTCCCGGCCAGGCGTACGCCGCGAGCGCCTCCAGCGCCGGCGGCGTGAACGTGGCGGCGTGGCGCGGCCGCACCCGCTCGGCCAGGTGGGCGACCAGCGCGGGCAGGTCCTCCAGCCGCTCGCGGAGCGGCGGCAGGTGGATGGGGAAGACGTTGAGCCGGAAGAAGAGATCCTCCCGGAACTGCCCCGCGGCGACCTCGTCCTCGAGCCGCCGGTTGGTGGCCGAGATGAGCCGCACGTCCACTCGCAGGGTGCCTTCCGCACCGATTCGCTGCAGCTCGCCCGTCTCCAGGGTGCGGAGGAGCTTGGCCTGGGCCTCGGCGCTCAGGTCGCCGATCTCGTCGAGGAAGAGCGTGCCGCCGTGCGCCAGCTCGAAGCGCCCGAGGCGCCGCTCCGTGGCCCCGGTGAAGGCGCCGCGCTCGTGCCCGAACATCTCCGACTCCACCAGGTCGCGCGGAATGGCCGCGCAGTTCACGGTCACGAACGGCCGTCCGGCGCGGAGGCTGGCGCGGTGGACCGCGGCGGCGACCAGTTCCTTGCCCGTGCCCGACTCCCCGGTGATGAGCACCCGCGCCTCGGTGGGCGCCACTCGCTCCACCAGGGCGCGGACCTGGCGCATCGGCGCGCTCTCGCCGATCAGCGTCTCCCGGCGCCCCAGCTCGGCGTGCAGCGCGCGGTTCTCTGCCCGGGTGCGATTGAGCTCGAGCGCCGCCCGCACGGTCACTAGCACCGCCTCGGGAGCGAGCGGCTTTTCGAGGAACTGGAAGGCGCCCAACTTGACCGCGCGCACTGCGTCGGTGAGCTGCGCCTTGCCGCTCATCATGATGACCGGCATCGCGAGCCCCCGGTCCCGCAGGCGGGCGAGGGTCTCCAACCCGTCCGGGCCCGGCGGCATGAGGAGGTCCAGCAGGATGACGTCGGGGTCCACCTGCTCCACCTGCAGCAGCGCCGTGTTGCCGTTGGGCGCCTCCGCCACGGTGAACCCCTCGTCCCGCAGCAGCGCGCCGAGCATGCGCCGGATGTTAGCCTCGTCGTCCACCAGGAGAACCTGCGCCGGCGCGGCAGTCACCGTCCCCGGAGCCTCACCACGAAGGTGGCGCCCCCACCCGGCGTGGGCTCCACCGCGATGGATCCCTGGTGCAGCTCGACCGTCTGCTTCGCCAGCGCGAGTCCGAGCCCGGTGCCGCCTTCCTTGCCGGTGCAGTAGGGATCGAAGATCCGGCCCTCCAGCTCGGGCGGAATGCCCGGCCCGTGGTCCCGCACCATGACCCGGGCACCCCCATTCTCCGGTGCGGCGGCGATCTCGATGGTCCCGGTCCCGCCGCAGGCCTCCACCGCGTTGCGCAGGATGTTGCTGAAGGCCCGGCGGAGCGGATCGTAGTGTCCCAGCAGCGCCGGTGTCGCCGGGTCGAGGGCGAGGCGGGGGGTCATTCCCGGCGGCAGCGTGGTGCGGGCCAGCTCGTCGAGCAGCTCGACGAGATCCACCGGCGCGGCCGGCCCCTCCGGCAGCCGGCCGAACTCGGTGAACTCGCGGGCGAGCTGTTCCAGGCGGCCCGACTCGGCGGTCAGCACCTCGATCGCGTCCCGCTGCTCGGGGCCGGTGGTCCGGGCGAGCTGCGCGACGGCGAGCCGGATGGGCGTGAGCGGGTTCCGCATCTCGTGCGCCACCCGCCGTGCCGTCTCCCGGAACGCGCGGAGCCGCTCCGCCTCGATCTCCCGGGCCCGGCCGCGCTCGAGGGCCTCGGCCATCTCGCGGAGTGCGGTTCGCAGGGCGGCGAACTCGGGCGCGCCGCGGCGCGGGCGGTCCGGCGGGAGCGGCTCCATGCGACGGATGTGGCCGGTCCAGCCGATCAGCTCCTCGATCGGCCGGCTGAGCTGGCGGGAGAGGTGTCCGCCCAGGCGCACCGAGGCGTACAGGAACGCGGCGCCCAGCGCGAGCACCGCGACGGCCAGCCCCGCGTAGTAGTAGCGCCCGAAGGCCTCGGCCCGCTGGAAGCGGCCCAGCGCGGCGTTGAGGGCGCCGGCGTGCTCGGCCAACGCGGCGCGCTCGGTGGGCGTCAGCCGGGTGGAGTCGATGGTCCGGAGGAGCGCGCGTCCGCTCTCACCCACCTCCTCCAGCGCCTGGCTCGGCCCGGCCGCCGGACCGCGCGCCCGGAGGGTGAGCCCCCATCCCAGGATCGCCACCGCGGTGGGCAGCGCGCCGAGGCAGATCAGGATGAGAAGGATTCGGCGATGGAAGGAGAGCCGCATCGAGCTTGAAGATAAGCCGCGCCCCGGAACAGGGCCCACCCGGCGGCCGCTCCCGAGCCGGCCGCCAGCCACTCGCTCCAGTGCACCGGCTGGTATCCGCCGGCGGCGGGGACCGCGAGCAACGCCACCAGCGGCACCGCGGCGAGCGTCGCCAGGGCTGCCGGTCCCCGTCGCGACGCCGCCGCCCAGTAGCCCAGCGGCAGCAGGGCGCCGGACAGCAGCAGTGCCGTGATCCAGCGGCCCCGGGGCCCGAGTCCGAGGTTGAACGGCGCGACCAGCGTCCACCCCTGCGCCGGGCTCAGGGCCACCCGGACGGCGCGGGTCGTGCCGGAGTGGGAGGCGGTGATCCACAGGCTCAGCTCCCGGGTGCCGGCCTCAAGGGCGACGGGGACGCCGGTATCGGCGGGAAAGGCGCCGGGAAGCTCGAGCGTGGGAGAGTTGAGCCGGAAGCGGAGCGACCGCGCGGGGACTCCCAGCACGGCGGTGCGGCGGTGCTGGCCGAGGACCAGGCGGTTGTGCGTGTCCTCACGGACCAGAAAGATCCAGCGACGGCTGCCGGGCGGCGCCCCCGACACCACCCGTGCCTCCAGCTCCGTCCGCCCCTCCCGCAGCGCGGCGCGCAGCGCCCCGCTGTCGGACGGCACGCCGCCCGTCATTCTCGGCGCTCCGGCCATGGTCACCGACGTGACCCGACCCGGGAAGACCCAGGGCCACGAGGCGCGTGCGGTCGCAGTGATCAGGGTGCCGTCGCCGAACCACGGCGCCTGAAGCCAGGCCGACAAGGCAGAGAGGCCCATGACGGCGGCGGCGCCCGCGATGAGCAGGTGCCACGCGCGCCGCGGATCCGGTCGCACCAGCGTCGTCAGGCCCGACGCCGCGAGCGCGCCGAGACCCGCCCCGCTGCTGTTGGTGATGAGGTCGCTGAGACTCGCGTCCCGCCCCGGCACCGCCGTGAGCTGGAGCAGCTCCACGAACAGCGAGAGGAGCGCCCCCGTGCCCACGGCGGCGCGCCAGGATCCCGAGGCCAGGCGCAGCCCGAAGCCCCAGGGGAGGAAGAGGAGGACGTTGAGAAGGACGTCGACGCCGCCCCGGTCTCCGCAGACGAGGCAGAGGAGCGGCGTGAGGGCGGAGTCGAGCGCCGCCTCCGGCACCGGCACGAGGGTGAATCCCGCGACCGCCGCTCCGGCGACTGCGGCGATCGCGGCCCCCCAGCGCTGTGCCCGGGTCACCGCGTGCGCGCGGCCGGGGTCAAGGAGTGCCGGGTCGGCGGTCGGCCCGCACGATGACCGGCGAGCCGAAGTACCGGGTCAACCGCAGCCAGCGGCCGGGGCGTTCCGCAATGCGGGCGAGCCGGCGCGAGCCGGCCATCCGGTAGAGCACCATGGGGAGCAGAAACTGGGGGCGCTCCGCGCGCACCTCGAAGCCGTGGCGGCCGAACTCCGCCTCGATCTCGCGCGGATCGAACAGCTCGAATGGTCTGGTGTTGCGCTCCACCTTGCGCTTGAACGTGAAGAACTGGTTGGCGAACTGGTTCACGCTGCGGATGGAGGGATAGTCCGCCACCACCGCAAGATCGGCCACCCGGCAGAGCTCTCCCAGGAGGTGGCGCCAGTCCACGCTGTGCGGCAGCAGGCGGAAGCAGGTGACTGCCGTGAAGGCGCGATCGGGGTAGGGCAGGGCGCGGAGATCGGCCACCTCGAACCGGTATGCCGCCCCGTCCAGCCGCTCGCCCAGGTGTGCACCGCATTCCGGCGAGCTGCCGACAATCGTGACACTGTGGCCCGCGCTCAGCAACGATGGTGCGATCTGGCCATGGCCGCCGCCCACGTCAAGGATGCTGGAGCCGGGGGCCAGGCCCCGCAGCAACTCCAGCGTGGATTGGGCCTGGACCTCCAGAAACCATTGTCCGACCGGCCCGGCAAAACGCCTGGCGTAGCCGTCGGAAGAGGTCTCCAGATCGGCGTCCTCCCGGACCTGGCCGGGGCCGCCGGCCACCCGTCTAGGGAGCGTCATCTACCGGTCTTTCCTTGTGTTGAAGGCGAGCGCGGCGCGGCCTGACGAACCCTGCCGGCAGACGAGCGCCAAAGTTAGTCTGCCCCCGCTACCGGGGCCCCGTCCAGAGGTGGCTGCCGGCCCCTGTGAGCATGTGCTCACGTCCGGAGGTGCCGGAA
>DASUSR010000345.1:0-9309 GCA_036375015.1 Gemmatimonadales bacterium | reverse complement strand
CGGCGTGAGCGCGAAGTCCTGCGCCAGGTCCATCCGGACCAGATCGGGGGCGATGTAGAGGAGGAGCGAGGTGTCGAGCTCGCCGCCCTGGATCGGCGCGCCGGGACGCTCCAGGAGCGAGCCGAAATCCAGGGAGAAGATGTCGATCACCTGCACCGTCGCCTCGTCGGTGCGGATCGTGCTGAGGGCCTCGAGATGGGCCTCGCTGGCCTGCGCGGTGAGCACCACGAACTCCCGGACGCCTGCCCGCTCCTCCCAGGACTCGATAAGTTCGTTCATGACACGGTGCAAGGTCCGGCGGCGGAGCGCGGCCCCGCCGGGGAAGGGGCTCGCGGCGGCGTGCACGCCGTACTCCACGGTCGGCGCGCGGGGCACCCGGAACGCGGCCGACAGGTCGTCGGCCAGGCGCTCCACGATGATCGTATCGCAGCCGAGCGGCAGGTGGGGGCCGTGCTGCTCGGTGGTGCCCACCGGCACGATGAGCGTGGGACGCTCGAGCAGCCGCTCGCGCACCGCGCCGGGGGTCATGTCCTTGATGCGCCAGGGGAGCTCGGCTTGACTCATCGTCCGCGCTGGTGGGTGGGAGTCGTGGTGATCGCGGTGGTGGCCAGCGCCGAGTGGCTCCGGGCGCCCTCGCCCGCGCCGGTCCTCGTCGTCCTCCTCGCCGTGCTCGCCGGCCTCATCCTGCTGTATCCCTTCAGGGGCTGGCGCCGCCGCGGACTCGCGGTCGGTCTGCTGGGTCTCTCCGTGGCGCTGCTCGCGACCCAGACCCGGCTCACCGCCATCGAGACGCGCTGGCAGGAGCAGCGCGAGCGGCGGGTGCAGGCCGCCTCCGAGCGGCTCTCGGGTGACCTGCATGCGGCGCTGCACCGGACCGATCGTCTGGCCGAGGCCGCCCTCGCGGTCCCGACCACGGACCGCGCCGCCGCGCTCACGGCCCTCGACCGCCTGGTGCCGGCCACCGGACCGGAGATGAGCGTCGCGCTGCTCGATCCCGCCGGCGTCCCGTGGGCCTGGGCCGGTCGGCATCGCCTGCCCCCCAGGCTGGAGGGGGACTCGATCGACGCGCGGGCGACTGGATATTACGTCGTGCTCGAGGCGCGCCGCCACTCGCCCGACGGACGCACCGCCGTTGCCGGCGTGCTGGTATGGGCGCACCGCGCCGTCCCCGATCGGTCCCGGAGCCTGGCCGAGCTCTTCCGCGAGCGCACCGAGGTCGGGCTGGCGGTGTACCCGCGCGGCACCGCTCCGGACAGCCTCGACGTGTTCGACTACGAGGAGCCGACCACCGCCGGCCCGAGGCTGCTCTTCAGCGTCCGTCCGATCCCGCCAGAGCAGGGGACCGCCCGGCAGCTCGCCTACGAGCGGGGCAGCCGGGCGGTGACCTGGCTGGTGCTGCTCGGCATCGCCAGCGCGCTCAGCCTGGCGGTCCTGCCGGCCCACCGGTTCGCGCTCCTCACCGCGGTGCTCTGGCTGGCCGTGCGTGCGCCCATCGGGCCGGCCCTCGGCGTCCAGGCGCTGTTCTCGCCGGCCACGTTCTTCCGCCCCATGCTCGGCCCGCTCTCCAGCTCGGCGGGCGTGCTCGCGCTCGGCGGCACCCTCCTCACCATCGCCGGCGTCTGGCTCTGGCGGCGCCGGCTGCCAAGGCGTCGGGCCGGTGTCGCGCTCGGGGTGGTCCTGCTGATCGCGGCGCCGTACCTCATCAGCAGCCTCGGGCGGGGGATCACCCCGCCGGCGGCCGGGGTCTCGGTCGGCCTGTGGCTCACCTGGCAGCTGGCGATCCTGGTGTCGGCGTCGGCCCTCCTCGTCCCGACCGCGGCGCTCTTCCGGGGGAGCGGCGAGGAGAGCCGGGCCTCCGGGCGGATCGTGGCGGGCGCGGCGATCGCCTGCGCGGCCGCGGTGGTGGGCGTGCTGGTGTGGAGCCCGCGAGGCGGCTGGCCCGACTGGTACACCTTCCTCTGGACGCCCGCCCTGCTGCTGGTCACCCTGCCGGCCCGGCGCTGGGCCGTCATCAGCGGCATCGCGATCGTGGCCGGCAGCTCGGCCGCGCTGGTGACCTGGGGCGCGGAGCTCGCGGGCAAGATCCAGGTGGCCCAGCGCGACATCGCCCGGCTCGGCGTCGAGCCCGACCCGCTCGCGGTTCCCCTGCTGGAGCGGCTGGGCGAGCAGGTGCGGAGCGCGCCGCCCCCGACCACGGCATCGGAGATGTACGCGCTCTGGCAGGGCTCCGCCCTCGGCAACCAGGGGTACCCAGCCCACCTGGCGCTCTGGGACGCGCGCGGGGCCCTGCTGGACGAGCTGACGCTCGACTCGCTCGATCTGCCGCCGTCGCTGCTCTCCACCGTGGTTCGAAGTCTGGCTCCCGCCGATACCCAGCAGGTGGTCCAGCTCTCCCGGGTACCCGGCATTCACTACGTGCTGCTCGTGCGGGTCACGCCCCAGGAGGTCATGACCGCGTCGGTGGGGCCCCGCTCCGAGCTCATTCTGCCCGGGCGGGTGGGGCGCCTGCTCGATCCCGCGAAGCTCGAGTCTCCTCTCTACCGCCTGACGCTCTCGCCGCCGGCGGATCCCGCCGCGGAGCTGCCCCGCCCGCGCTGGCGGCGGGAGGGGTGGGTGGTGCGGAACGAATATCCGCTGACCCTGCCCGGCGGATCACGGGTGCTGCACGTCTCGGTGGATCTCCGCGGGCCGGTGCCGCTCTTCGTGCGCGGCGTGCTCGTGGTGCTGCTGGACGCGGCGGTGCTGGCCTCCCTCTGGTTCCTCGCCGAGGCGGTGTCCGGCGCGCGGCTCCCCCGGCCGCGCTGGCGCAGTCTCGCCCGCTCCTTCCGCATCCGGCTCGCCGCCACGCTGGCCGGCTTCTTCATCCTGCCCGCCGTCGGATTCGCGGCCTGGAGCTTCGCCCGGCTCACCGACGAGGTGCAGCGCAGCCGGGACCTGCTGATCACCCAGACCCTCCGGGACGCCGTCACGACGGCCGGCGGCACGCTCCGGGGCGGAGGTACCGGCATCGAGGAGAGGCTCCGCGAGCTGAGCCGCCGGATCGACGCGGACCTCGCGCTCTACCAGGGGGGGCGCCTCGCGGCGACCAGTATCCAGGTGCTGGAAGATCTCGGAGTCCTGCCGTCGCTCATGGATCCCGGTGCTTTTCAGAGCCTCGCGCTGGAGGGCGAGCTGGAGGTGACCCGCGACGGCCCCATCCCGCAGCTCGCCGAGCGCGTGGGCTACCGGGTAGTGCAGCCGGGTCCGCCGTCCGCGATCGGCGTGCTGGCCACGCCTCAACTGGCCGACGACGCCAGCCTCGGCATCCGGCAGCTCGACCTCGCGCTGGTGCTGCTCCTCGCCACGCTGGTGGGTGTGGGAGCGGCCCTGGCCGGGGCGGGCCGGGCGTCGCGCGCCCTTTCGCGGCCGGTCGCCGAGCTGCGCCGCTCGGCGCTGGCACTCGGCAAGGGGGAGGCGATGCCTCCGCACTCGGAGAATCCGCCGCTCGAGTTCGAGCCGGTGTTCGGCGCGTTCGAGCGCATGGCCCGCGACATCCGCTCGAGCCAGAGCGCGCTCGAGGAGGCGCGGCGCCGCACCGCGGCGGTCCTCGCCACGGTGGCGACCGGGGTGGTCGCGCTCGATCCGGCGGCGCGGGTGATCATCGCCAACCGGCAGGCGGTGGACCTGCTCGGTACTCCGCTGGCGGAAGGTGACCGGTTCCTCGAGCGGCTGGCCCCCGAATGGGCGCAGCTCACGTCGGTGGTCGATCGATTCCTCCAGGACCGGAGCGCGGAATCGGCGGCCGAGCTCGAGGTGGGGGGCCGGCGGCTCTCGCTCCAGCTCGCCGCGCTGGGGCCCGATGTCCGGGGCGTGGTCATCGCTCTCAACGACGTGACCGACGTCTCCCGCGCCGAGCGGGTGCTCGCCTGGGGGGAGATGGCCCGCCAGGTGGCGCACGAAATCAAGAACCCGCTCACCCCGATGCGGCTGGGCATGCAGCACCTCCGCCGGGTCTACCGGGACGATCGCCCCGAGTTCGATCGAACCCTCGAGGAGACGGCGGAGCGCATGCTGGCGGAGATCGACCGGCTGGACACCATCGCGCGGGCCTTCAGCCGCTTCGCCGCGCCGGCGGGCGAGGAGCAGCCGGTGGACCGCATCGATCTGGCGGTGGCGGTCGGTGAGGTGGTCCAGCTCTACCGCCTGGCCGCCGAGGGGTGCGAGGTGCGGCTGGTGACCCAGCCCGGGGCGGTCGGTGCCGCGCGGGCCGACGAGGTCAAAGAGGTGGTGGTGAACCTGCTGGAGAACGCGCGCAACGCCGGGGCCACGGTCGTACGGGTGTCCGTCGCCAGGGGCTGTATCCGCGTAACCGACGACGGCAGCGGCATTCCGGCCGAGCTGCTGCCCAGGATCTTCGAGCCGCGCTTCTCGACCACCACCAGCGGCTCGGGGCTGGGACTCGCGATCGTGCGACGGCTGGTGGAGGGCTGGGGCGGGCGGATCGAGGTGGAGAGCGAGGTGGGGCAGGGAACGGTAGCGACGGTCTACCTTCCGGCCTGAGATGCCGGCTCCGCAGGGCGATGTCCGCCCTGCGGGGCCGGGGCCTTAGCGGACCCGCCCGGAGGCCTGGGCGGCCACCGCGGCGGTGAGGGCCTCCTGCTGGGTCTCGGTGGTACGCAGCAGGCGGAGTGCGGCCTGGAGCTGCCGGTCGGCCTTGGCCTGGCGACGCACCACCGACTCGGTGCCGAAAAGCTCGCGGACGATCTCGTTGCCGAGCTGCTCGCTCACGTAGACCGCGGCGGAATCGTAGGTCGACCGCTCCAGCGCCAGACCGTCCTCGCCCAGCCGCTCATAGAGCGAATCACGCATGTCCGGGGTGACCTGGAACGACTCGTCGTTCACCTCGTTCCGGGCCCGCAGTTCGGCCGCGTAGCTGGCGATCGCGCCGCGGAACCGGTCGAACTCCTCGCCCATCGCCCGGCTGAGGGCGCGCTCCGCGTCCGAGCGCAGGGTGGCGCGCACGGTGAGATCGGGCAGCACGCCGCTGGCATCGGGCACCGGCCGGCCCGCCGTGGTGCGCCGGACTTCCGGCGCCAGACCCGGCGGCCGGTTGCCCTGTCCGCCGACGGCCTCGGCGGGAGGCCGTTGCACGCTCCGGCCGCTGGGGGTGAACCAGCGCGCCGTCGTCAGCTTGATCGCGACCTCGTCGCCGAGCGGATAGGTCGTCTGCAGGACGCCCTTGCCGTAGGTGGCGGTGCCGATCACCACCGCCCGGTCGTGGTCCTGGAGGGCTCCCGCGATCAGCTCGGCGGAGCTGGCCGTGCCGCGGTTCACCAGCAGGGCCACCCGGAGGGCACCCCAGCCGGCGGCCTCGTCCGCCAGGTAGGTCTTGACGGTGCGCGAGCCACGCCCGACCGAGGTGGCGACGGTATCGCCCTCCTCGAGGAAGAGGCCGGCCACCTGCACCCCTTCGCGGATCAGACCGCCGGGGTTCGAGCGGAGGTCGAGCACCAATGACCCCATACCCTGGGCGACCAGGCTGTCCACCACCGACCGCAGCTCCTCGGCGGCCCCTTCGCTCATTCGCCGCAGCACCACGTAGCCGACCTGGCCGCGCAGCAGCACGCCCGAGGACGCGGCGGGGACGTGTACCGCCGTGCGGGTCAGTCGGCGGATCACCGGCCGGTCGGAGCCACGCGGCCGGAGGATGACCGTGACCGTGCGGCCGGAGCCCTCCCGCAGCGCCTCCTCGATCCGCCGGGCCGACCACCCTTCCGTGCTGCGCCCGTCGATGCTCAGCACCTTGTCGCCCGGCCCGAAGCCGCGGTTCGAGTCTCTGTCGCCGGACTCGGTGGGACCGCGATCGAAGTCCAGGTCGAACTCGGTCCCGCTCATCTGTCGCCGGTACTCCCGGTAGCTCTCGTTGATGAGCAGCTCGGCGTACGGGTCGCCCAGCGACTGGACCAGCGCGCCGGCGGCCCGCTCGTAGAGGTCGCCCTCACCCAGCGAGTCGATGTAGTGGCGGTTGATCGCCGTGACGACGTGCTCGAACAGCCGGGCCTGCTGGTAGACCCCTCCGCCCGCGGCGGGCGCCGGCCGGAGCAGCCAGCCGCCGCTCAGGAAGGAAGTCGCCACGACGGTACAGAGCGCGATCCAACGCGCGCGCGGAAAGGACCTCATCATCGCCAGTAGCTCCCGCAGTTTGCGAGAAGACCCGCCGGATGCAAGCTCAGGGAAGGCGGCCTGCGGCACCCATGGTATGGCAGAAAACGGCAGCAAAAGGAAGGCCGCCGCCCACTCGGGGGGCGGTGCGGCCTAGCGGCCGTCGGGATTCATCGGATCCTTGGTGAGCGTCGAGTCGCGCCACACCGGTCCGGAAGCCAGGTGGCACGCCTTCACGAACATCTCCGCCGGATGGCTGCCCCGCTGCAGCAGGGCATGGAGCATCTCGTGCCGGACCAGCCATTCCTCGCCCAGCGCGTTGGCGGGCAGGTAGATCCGGTTGCCCTCCCTGATCCACCAGCCATGCGCCACCTCGCGTCCCAGCGAAATCGCGCCGGACGGCGAGTCCACCGCATAGAAGGTGACCGTCTCCATGTTCCCCCGGATTCCGGAGCACGCTTCCGTCCTGCGCCACCACTCTTGGTAGAGCTCGAGCGTGGGCACCGCCCACGCCCGTTCGACCGGGGCGACGGGCGCGCCGCCGACCTTGGGGAGGGCGCACGCCGGGGTAAGAAGCGCGATGACGGCGAAGCGGAGAAATCCGCGCATGTCCTGACTCCGGAAGTTCGGTCTTACGCCGCCGCGGTGGGCTGGGGGTGTCTCCGCGACGGGCCCTGCTCTAATCTGGTCACCGCTCGGGAAGCGGGATCTGAATCGACCATGAAGCCGTCTTCATCAACAACCGTGCCTGAGGTGCGCGATGGGGCGCTCGGGCGCGTGGCGGCGGTGCGTCGTCCACCCCACCGGAGAATACTCTTCGCGCATGCTCGCGCGCGTTCGCTCCGCGGCCCTGCTCGGCATCGATGCGTACCCGGTCGATGTCGAGGTCGATATCAGCCCCGGGCTGCCGTCGTTCTCCACCGTCGGGCTCCCGCACGGCGCCGTGAAGGAGGGCCGGGAGCGGGTGAGTGCGGCGCTGGCCAATGCCGGATTCGAGCTGCCCCTGCGCCGGATCACCGTCAATCTGGCTCCCGCCGACATACGCAAGGATGGTTCCGCGTTCGACCTGCCGATCGCGCTCGGCCTCCTGATCGCCAGCGGGCAGCTCGAGGCCGCCTCGCTCGGGGCCACTCTGGTGGTCGGCGAGGTGGGGCTGGAGGGTGACCTGCGCCCGGTGCGCGGCGCCCTCTCGCTGGCTCTCGCCGCACGCGCGGCGGGGTGTTCGGGGCTGCTCCTGCCCTGGGCCAATCTGGCAGAGGCGGCAGTGGTCGATCAGATCGAGGTCCGGGGTGCCCGCACGCTGCTCGAGGCCTGCGCGCACCTGTCCGGCGGCGACTCCCTGCCCGTGGCCCGCGTGGACGTCCGGCAATTGATGGTCGAACGACCGGCCGATCCCGTTGATTTCGCCGACGTGCGCAGCCAGCCGGCCGCCAAGCGCGCGCTGGAGGTCGCGGCCGCCGGCGCGCACAACATCCTGCTGATCGGCCCGCCCGGCGCCGGCAAGACCATGCGGGCCCGCCGGCTGCCCACCATTCTGCCCTCGATGACGCTCGACGAGGCGCTGGAGACCACCAAAATCCACAGCGTGGCCGGGATGCTGCCCCCCGGGACGGCTCTCCGGACGGTCCGCCCGTTCCGGGCACCGCACCACACCATCAGCGATGCCGGCCTCATCGGCGGCGGCTCGAGTCCCCGGCCGGGAGAGGTGAGCCTGGCGCACGGCGGCGTGCTTTTCCTCGACGAGTTGCCCGAGTTCCGCCGCAATGTGCTCGAGGTGCTGCGCCAGCCGCTCGAGGACGGGGTGGTAACCCTGAGCCGCGCGGCGGTGAGCCTCAGCTATCCGGCGCGGCTCATGCTCGCCGCGGCCATGAATCCCTGTCCCTGCGGCTACTACGGCAGCCCGTCTCACCACTGCCGGTGCGGACCGCTCGACGTGGAGCGCTATCGCAGCCGGGTATCGGGTCCCTTGCTGGACCGCATCGACATCCACCTGGAGGTGCCCGAGGTCGGCTACCGCGACCTCGTCGCGGGCCCCGCCCAGGAGTCCAGCGCGGCCATCCGCGAGCGGGTCGAGCGGGCCCGCGCCGCCCAGCGGGACCGGTTCCGCAGACGGCCGGGCATCTACGCGAATGCCCACATGAGCGCCCGGGACGTCCGCTCGCACTGCCGCCTCGATCCGCCGGTGGAGGCACTCCTCCGCGACGCGGTCAACCGGCTCGGCCTCTCGGCCCGCGGCTACCACCGCGTGCTCAAGATCGCCCGCACCATCGCGGATCTCGCGGGGGCGGCGGAACTGACGGTCGCCCATGTCGGCGAAGCGATTCAGTATCGCACCTTGGACCGGCGAAGGGCCGCGGCCTAGCGGGAAACTCCGTGCGGATGCGCGGTATGGAAAACTAGTATCGGCGCGCTCGGGAGAACAACCCTCGGTCAGGGGCCGCGCACCGTGAAGGGCAGCAGGAAGCTGGTGGTGTCCCAGGTGAGCCTCAGGGTGCCCCCCAGGGTGGACGGCTCCAGCGCGATGGTGAACTTCTCGGCGGGCTCGGCCGTGGGCTCGCGGCCGAGCGCAAGGTGGGCCAGGTCGTACTCCGGATCGTAGGCGGTGCCCCACTGGCCGGTCTGCCGGTTGAGGATCAGCGTGGCGCCGTCCGGTGTCGGCAGCATGAAGAGGGTGTAGGTCCCGGCGGGTATGCGGATGCCGCCGGTCTCGAGGTCGGCGCTGGTGGTGAAATGCGTGGCGGCGTTGGCGCCGACTCGCCAGACGCGGTGCCATGGCACCACGCCACCGAAGATCTCGCGTCCCCGCTTCCGGGGGCGGCCGTAGTCCACGCTCAGCTCCGCGCCGCTGATCACCGCGCGCGCCGTGTCCCGGGGCGAGAGCGGCCCCATGGGCCCGTGTGCGGCCTGGGCGGCCGTGAAATCCGCCGCGTACCGGTCCAAATCCAGGGTGGCACGCCGCTCCACCTCCACCTTCTGCGTGGTCGCCCGGCCGTCTAGCTCGAGGATGTGTCCGGCCCCGTCCAGCTTGATGTAGCTTGGGTCGCCGAAGAAGGCCACGCGCACCGAGTCGTCCGCGCACCGCACCACGTACGACGGCATCGCCGCCGGCGCGCCCAGCCCCACCCAGTCGAAGGGCACGCTGTCGCGCCCGTCGCGACGGGCCTGCAG